>CAYJBS010000006.1:0-45747 GCA_964368435.1 uncultured Christensenella sp.
AAAATAAGCAATTTCATAAAATATATTACGGAATTCTATCAAAAGTCGGTTTTCTTAAATTCAACTTAAAGGAAAGCGACTTTTTTCTATATTTTAAATATTTATTTAATAGCGCGTATTGACATTCTTAATATTAATTTATATAATATTAATGTGTAATAATATAGCCGCATGGTATGAATCAAGTTGCACGGAGGTCAAAGAATGTTTTCAAGAAGCCGAAAGAACGATATCTTAAAAGTATTTTTTATTGTTGTCGTTGGATTTGCGCTTGCCGCAGGAATAATGCTTTTTTCTTTTCCTTTATCCGATGCGCCGGCTTTTGCGGAGGATGGTGGACTTTCTGTATCGTATGAAGAATCCGTGTTGGCGAGTGTTTGGTTCGGGAAAACTTCGTTTAATCCATTGAGCGGTGTAATATATTATGTAGATGATGGCAACCAGCAGCAGCCTACATATCCGTCTTATACCATTTCCCTAATCAATAAAGACGGCGGACAAAATTATACAGGTTCGGGAGCCGCTGGCAGCGAAAGCGGCGTCGGCGCATTGACTTGGAACGGCGCAAGCGGCAATCCCAAAGTAGCCGGAGAATACACTATGAAAGTCACAGCCGGCGGACAGTCAGTCACCGCTGACCTGGAACTAAGAGCTTGGGTTGCAGTCTCGCAAACTGAAGCTATCACAATAGCATATGATGGCGAAGACAAAGTCGCCAGCTTCAACAGTTGGAGCCTCCTAAAAGACTATTATTCGATTTCTCAAGCCGATGGAATGCCGGGTGCTTTATCGAATTATCAGCTGAAGTTAGAATGGGGCGAATTCGTCACCGAAATAAAAAATGCAGGCACATATCCGATTATTTTGACATTGACTAGCTCGGAAGGCGCCGACTACAACTATATCGACTACCAAAGCAATACCTACAACATAACAATTAAACCCAGACC
Organism: uncultured Christensenella sp.; assembly: GCA_964368435.1. GTDB lineage: Bacteria > Bacillota > Clostridia > Christensenellales > DTU072 > DTU072. Next base: position 951 of record CAYJBS010000006.1, read on the forward strand.
GTTGCTTGTCGGTCCCGATATCGCCATCATCAACAAAACAAAAACCTACAACGGCGACACTTACGCAAACGGTAGCATATTAAAAAATGGCACCGATTCTACCGCATATGATTATTTATTGACTGAGACCTCTTACGACACGAACAGCGGTTTTATTCAGGCTGATTTTGACGCAATACGCGATACTTTGGCGACAATGCCAATGGTCATTTTTCAAGGCATAAGCAAAAATGCCGAAACCTACAACTCATTTTTCATGGACGCCGGCGACAACCCCAGCTCGACAGTAAGCGCTTATGACGCGCAGGGCAACATAATTTATGACAAGAAGATTCAAGTCTACTATGCGCTCAATCCGGCACTATCTGAGCTGGCAAACTATGTCATAGCAGTAGTAGAGGTAGTAGAGCAGAACGCTTCTTATGCGTTGAAACCTGGCTATGCCGAATATATAGCTACAGAATGCGCCATTTTGCCGGGAATATTTGTAGTTTCCGTAGATACCGCCACAAAAGAATACGGCACCAGACTTGACTCGCTTCAATATCAATTGATTGCTGCAGGCGGCACCGCGCAACCAGGGAATATTGCCGTGACCTACTCGGGCGACCTTCTCCAAGAAACCATAGGGTTGCGCTCGGAGGGCCCCGACGGTATCAGGCTCAGCATAAAAATAGGCAGATTGTACCGTGAAGGTATCGATTCTCCTTCCGATGTCGTATTTGACGGCAAAAATGCATCAAACGAAAATGTTCTTCTTGTTGAATATACTCGTTATACACCGTTATTTGGAAATTATTATTTTTATCCCGAAGTCTCTTATGACGGCGATCCGGTGGAACCCAAAAACTCAAAATATGCTTGCGGCAGCGTCAACATGAACTATGTCGCGACTCTTTTCACCATCAAACAAAAACAGCTTACTACGCCGGCAGGACTCTCTGTTTTACAAACCAAGGAATATGACGGACTCAAGCAAGCGTTGAGCTTCAACACGGAATTTACCGGTCAGTGGGTAGTCGACCAATATTATATCGGCGCCAATTTGATAAATGACCCCGATATGCAATACATACAATCGACGATATTACCCATTTATGATACCGCCTTTGCAGGTACAGAAAAGAAAATTTCCGTATCTTTTGTATTGAGTCTTACGGATTTAGGAATTGCCGAGAACAAGGGATATCTTCTTTCGAGCTATAGAACTCCCGACGAAGTCGTTTATGAGGATTGTACAATCACCCAAAAACGAATAAATTTCAATTTTGATATGCAAAATGCCATTGCAAGGCCTTTTGATCATGCATATTTTTATCCCGATGAGAATGTGCTTGTTTTCCAAAAGCCCTTTGGCGCAATTATGCCCACCATAAAAGACTTGTTGTTCGGTGATTATGTTCTTGACGGCAACGACCAAATTATTTATGAAGAAGTATATGAGACACGTCCTGTGACCGTCGTAAACGAGTTTGGCATAGAAAACTATTTACTTGATATTTATGGCAACATAGTATACGAGCAATATGGCACACCGACAATGCAGCCCAAAAGAACAAATTATTTTCTTAGGGGCGACGATGTGGGCTCGGTTGGTCTTGATTGGTCCCAAGCTATTGATTTGTCGTATTATTGTTTGGAAGAATATTCTGATGGCACGCTCAAAAGCATTCAAATTACTCGCTATACCATCGACCCCGTCAGCGGAGCGGTGACGGTTACCGTTGTGGACGGCAGCACGCCCGGCGCAGTACTGCGCACTATCGGACAGGACACTCCTCCCACAGGCGACAATCCAGGTATTCGTATAGAACTGATGGGTTTTTCTACCGACAATTATATTTTCCAACCGAAGAGCGTCGACAATTCTGCTTATTTCAGAATAACCAAGCGCGCCCCGATTTGGGAAATGGCGGAGAACCAAACGATTGTTTATAACGGTCGACAACATTCAAGTATGTTGGAAGATGTCGAACTCACCGAGCCGGTAGAAGGCAATTTTGCTACGCATGAAGAATACTTAGTTGCGTTGCAGAGCTACAACCTAAAACGCGCCACCTTTGCTCGCCTCATAAACATAAACCTTGCGCAACACGAGAATTATCTTGAAATAATAGGTTCGGGAGGTCTGGGCATAAATTATAACGTAACAGAATATGCTCCTCCGGGAGTTGCCGACAAGATGCCCATAGACGCTTTCGATTATGCCGAGGACATCCGCCTGATGAAATATGCAGGGCAATATGCCATCGAGGTGTGGCTGCCCGAAACGACTTCATATATGCGGTCACCGGTCAGGATGCTTTATTTGAATATTGAGCAGGTGGAACTCAATGTTTATTTGAGTCCCAGCAAAAAGAATTATAAGGAAGAGAATCCTTCATATTCGCCTTTGTACTACAAATCCGATACAACAGACGCCCCCACATGGGGATGGCGGCTTTATGATGATATTTTTAACCAGTATTACAGCACGGTTATTTACAGAGGTTTCATAAACAATGAGACTCCGCTGAACATCGGGTTCGGAGAATTTGTGCATTGCGCCATAAATTATGGCGAGGGTGAGTCGAAAATTACGGCAGAGTCGTTGCCCGGCAAGTATTCCATAAACGCTGTCGGCGGTGTTGCGCACAACTATAAATTTGAGTATTCAACATCCTTCAGTACCCTAGAAATCTCAAAACTCAAGGCGGTTATTGAAATAATAAACGATGATATTTCAGTTGTGTATGACCCCAACAAAGAAGCGTGGGAAGTCGACAAATATGTCGAAGGCGTCGAAAACCCGGTCGCGGCATATACCTATTCCGCAGACGACAACACCGTGGTGGAATTCGCCATTGCAGGTTACAAGCCTATTGCAGAAGCGTACGATTTTACACCGCACTTTGTTTATCTGAAAGACGAGGGCGGAAATTATGTACTTGACGGAGTCGGCGAAAAGATTGCTATCGGTTTCTTCCCGAAAGTAGTCAGAGTAGGCGAAGAATGGGTAGAATACCAGGAAGGAATGGAAGGGGATATCCTTGATTGCACCCCTGCCGACGATTTCCAAAACGCCAAGCTGGTCGGGAATTATATTATGCGGCTGTATGCCCGTCCGGCATACTTTGAAGAACCTGATGACAGGTTCATAAGTCTCACCATAAATTTTGCCGAAACAGAAGTCGAAATTACCGAAGGTGTGGTGTTGCACGCATTTGACGGCGCCCCCTTTGACATAAACGGAACACCTTCCGATGAATCCGACGACAATTTCACCATAAACAATAAAGAAATAGTCGTTCAAATAACCGTTGAGTTGAGCTCGATTCCTTTTGACGGGGGTCCTGTATATTCCACAATTTTGGAACTTACGACTTTTAACTTTCAACTTGAGGATACCCGCATACTCAATGCCGGTTATTACAGAGTAACCTTTTATTTGTCTTACGATGACGGTGTCCACATAAACTATAATGTATCGCAAACAGAATATATATTGTTGGTCCAAGTGGAAAAAGGACAAGTCACCATAAAGTTTGCCACCGAAGAAGGCGTCGAGGAATGGTACTATCGCGGTACGCCTTATACCATACTTGACCAAGCGACGGCGCAATCGGGCGATTTGGGTGTTATTTATTCTGTCAGACCTGCAGTGCCTTCGAACTCTGTGCTTTTCCAAATCTACAAATTTGAGGTGGACTCAGAAGGCAATCCGATAGAAGTGTATCCCGACGGAAACGATTTTTATGATTCGGAGAATAACCCAATTCCCTTGCCTGAAAGACTGCGCGTTCCATCGGCAGTCAATGCAGGTTGGTACCTTTTCCGCATAAAGGCAAGCGGCAGCGGCACACAGAATTATGACGATTCGGAATGGATTCAACAAAAATTCCTAGTCAAAAAAGCCAATGTCAGCGTATATTTGCGCGGTAAGCTTATTCCCAATGAAGAGCAGGAGAATTTCCCCGGACTTACGAGATATCCCTTAAGCAAAATTTACGGAGAAGAAAACCCTAAAGATAATATAGAGATTTATTATTCCGGTTGGATGCTTGACGAGGACCCGTACAGTGATATCCCCGCAAACATTCCGGCAGGCTTTACAGAAGCCGAACTTGAATGGAACATAATAAACGCCGAAACAAACGCCAGACCCGAAACACCTTATCCGTTGCTTGCAAGCGGTGCGTCGAGTGACAACTATGATTTCATTTATTACTCCTCAAGTTTTTATATTTACAGAAAACAGGCAAAGATCTTGACAAACGAGGATTATACCACATCGGTATATACCGGAACGGAGCAACAGAGTTTGCCAACCTTCAGGGCGCCGCTTGCGCCCAATGAATATACCGACGGCATACCTCCATATGCTTATGCATTGAGCTATGACCCCAACGGTGTAGACTTCACAATTGTTTTGATAGGCAGGCGAAATGCCGATAACACTGTGGATACCACCATAAAAGATTGTATAGATGTGGGAACATATGTCTTCTCCATTGCTGCGGCGCAAAGCACAAACTATACCGAAATACCGCCTACGGAATATCTGTTCATTGTGACAAAAAGTCAATTGAATGCGTTTGTATCAGACAACGAAATAACTTATGGCGACCAATATCCGGCATTTGGACTTTCCTTCAGCGGTTTTGTAGGCAAGGATTTGGATTTTCAAGCGCCGACATACAACATTTTTAGCAACGGCACCTTCGAAAAAATGTCCGGAACAGACCTTATCGAAATGTTGACTCCTCCGACATTGGTTATTCCATCGAACGCCATAAATGTCGTGAGCGGCGGCTACACCATACGTCTGAGCGGCGGTAGCGCGCGCAATTATTGGATAAATGTTGAGGACACCGCCAACTTGAATATTCTGAAGAAGTCCATAACAGTGGACAAAGGCGAGACGATCATAAAGACTTATGACGGCAATACAGATGCCGACGACTTCGTAGGCACAAGAAACTATGTGTTCACAGGCATCATCAAGCACTATCTGAAACCCTCTGTCGATGCTGTGGGATTGAGATTTTCCGCGACGTTCGACAGCCCCGAGGTAGGAAGCAGAAGAACCGTATCGATGCGTGAGTTGTATATTGACAACAACAATTATAGGTTGCTTACCGAAGAGTTTACCTGCAACGGCGAAATCACAAAGGTTACGCCTATCATAACCATGTTGCAGAAGGATTTTGAATATGACGGAACGCCCAAGCAGCTTACGCCCATAGTGAAAGGTCTGGAAGACGACGAAGTCAATTATACCGTGAAATACAAGGGAGTAGGCTCAACGGCATACAGCGAGAGCCAAAATCCTCCAACGATTGCAGGAATATACGAAGTTACGGTGACGACCGATGATCCCAACTATGTAGTACGAAATGTATCTGCCTCAATGAGAATCCTTAAGGCAAAAGTAAACATATATTTTGCCGGCGACATTTCGCAAGATTATGGCGCAGTCACAGGTCTTACCGCCAGAGCAATAGGCATCGGAAACTATTCTTCAGCAGTGGCAATTCGTTATTATAACCATGATGGCAAACAAATAGAAGACATAAAAACAGCAAACAGCGGATGGTATACGGCAAGAGCTATTTTCAATGGCAGCGCAAATTTCTCCGGCGCAGAGGGCATCGAAGAAATGCAAATAAAAGCGAAGAGCGTTACTGTGAACTTTTCTGCAGTGCCCGAATATGTATATGACGGCATAATGAAGAGACAGACAGCGACTTTCTACAATGTCGTGGGACAGGTCCAGAATACGCTAATAAAGTATGCGCTTCTTGTCAACGGAGAAGAGACTTTCGTCAATGTTGACGGAGAAGGAAATATCATCGATAGTATTGCGCCGAAAGATGTCGGAACATATATTGCTTACGCAGTGGCTCCCGACGGAAACTATGCTTTGAGCGGTGAGTTGGAAGCATCTTTCACCATAACAAAGAAACATATAAATATCCGCGTAAATGATATTACTGTTGACCAAGGATATACTCCTGCTTATGTGTATACTGTCGAGGGCATCGCGGCAGGCGAAAACGCAAAAATCCTTGATGTTCCGCCGACTATATATCATTATAACGTTGAGACAGGGCAATTCGTTGCAGGTTCACCGACGGCGGTGGGTGTATACAGGATTATTCCTGCAGACGCATCCGACAACAACTACACCATAAGCTATACAGAGGGCAGGTTGACCGTCAATTCCGTGCAGTTGGTTGCCAACACGAATTTAGCCGGAGGGCTTATGCTTCAAGGCTCTTTCAGTCCGGAAGCAAGCCTCAATGTCCGTGTCGTGCAAAACGGTGTATACAGCAAAGCAGGAAACAGCTTTGAAGTCTTTAAAATGAATAACGAAGACTACGCAAAAAGCGGTTTAGGTGACATTTATGAAATAAGTTTGTCGGAAGGCTCCATAATCGGCAACAACACCATAACCATAAGAATGTTGCTGCCTGCAGTGCTTAGAGGGCAAGAAGAATACCAAATAGCCCACATAAAACTTGACGGCAGCATCGAAATATTATCTGTTACCGCAGAGGGCGAATATCTCGAATTCTCTGTCAGCGAACTAGGAAACTTCAGCGTAGTTGTCGAGCAAGACAAGGGAGTCAGTCAAGTATGGATTTATGTCGCCATAGCAGGCGCCGTACTCGTAATACTATTGGGTATCATAATAATAAAGAAGAAAGCATAAGTTGAGCATTTTTTAGAGGTGGCTAATGAACAAACACAAGCAGAATAGTAGAACGCCGGTAATGGTGATTATTGTTGCTCTATTGGTTTTTATGGGGGCATTCATGTCAGTCTTCCCCGAAAAGAACATCAATGCGGCAGCAGACACGACGATTGTTGACGACAGTTTCTTTTCTCCCTTAGCAGACGAAAAAACTGAAGTTTTCATTTCTTTGGCGTCAGACTATCAGCTTTCATATAAGGGGACAAGCTACATAAGAAACATAAGCGGCGCCTATTATACCGATGAGGGTTTGTTTAGTGTCCTTGAGTTCGAGGACATAAGCAGTACGCCGATAAACGATCTCACAGCCAACGACATTGTGGTCACAGGAGTTACCGAAATTAAGAATTATGGTACATACAATGTGACTTTTTCTATCAGCGACGCCAATGCGTCATATTTCGGAACCATCGCAACTTCAGTCGACATCTCTAAGAAAAGCTTGAGCGTAACTCTTGGCGTCGCGCCAAAAATTTATTACGGACAGACACTTGCCGATTTGGCTTTGGTCTATACCGGATTTGTCACAGGGGAGAGCGCAACGTCGCTTGTGTCTTTAGGGACGCTTACTCATCCCACCATAAATAACATAAACGCAACTACTCTCGACCCCATAAACAACGGTTCGATAGATATTCAACTGAACAACGACGGCACTGCAGATAACTATTCTTTGATTTTCGATACTGTCCCAAAATCACTTACCATCCAAAAAGCGCGTGTTAGAATTTCGCTTGACAGTAACACCCTTCCTTATGCATATATGGATTACATAAACGGCGGCAACCCGTTACAACAATTATTTGATATTATGTCGTTTACAAATACCGACATTGCTCAGCCGATCACCTCAAACATAGCAAGGACGGATGTTGTCATTGTTTCTCCGTATGTGGTGCGTAACGCAAAGGGTTATCAACTGAATGTGACGATAAACAGCGCAAACATATATTATACGATTTCATCATCGCAAGAGCTGTTGCCTTTGACGATTGCCAAAGCTGTATTTGACGGCATCGATGATACCAACATAACAACATATTTCAGTTATAATCCGAACAAGCTCTATGATGCCACGACGGATATGGCAATTACCGTCATTCAAACGTTGGTTTCAGGCATAAACGGCGAAAATATCGAAATAACAGGCGTAAGCTCCGATTATTCCTCAAAAGATACGGGGACAAGAAGTTTCAGCGTTACATATACCTTAAACAGCACCAATTATACCGTAACTCCTATCGTTATGGATGGAGCGAATGCAGGAACAATTTCCGCATATGCTGTTCCCGGCATGGAGCCACTGCGGTTTGTCGGCGCAAAGTTACAAAAAGAATATGATACTACGACGGACATGCAACTTTATGATAAGGTATATTTTATCAGAACAACATACATATCTGTATACAATTTTTTGGCGCAAAAGCTCCAAACTGAGTATGGACTCAATTTGTCGGATGCGCAACAGCTTGTCAGCTTTTTGTCATGTTTTGTCGGCGATGAGTCTACAGATGAATATATTGTTTTAAGACTGGATTATTATGATACGCTCAATATGCTGTACGGGTTCTTAAGCAATGCCCAAACAGCCCAAACAGCCGTCGACGGACTTTTCGCAAATATGACAGGCTGGCTAAGTTCGCAATATACCGTTGACAGTTACTCAGGAGCAGAAATTGGAGATTTATATTTTACCGAGTTTAACGAACTCATCAAACTCTCAAACGGCACTTTACATATTGTCGGTCAATATAACTCAAAGGATGCCATAACCGAGTTTGTGACGGAAATCGGCTATAACATCGATTACAACGGCTTTTCTCATACGAATTATACTTTGCCCGGAACCGATATCGACGGTGTCGGGGGCATAATAATCAATGCCACGATAGGTGTAGCTTATCCTACAATCCAAAAAATCTATGGTCAACCCAATCCTACTGACATATATGTACCGTTTTTTGACATAGCAGACCTCGAAACGATACTGGGCACTACCATTTCGCCCGACGGCAACGCTGTGTTCTTGCCCATAGCGGCGAGAAGTGCGCTTTCTCTTACGGAATTTATGTATTTTAACAGAGTGCTGACGGGATTCTATGATTCAGACCTTACAGATCCGGAGGTTGACGAAATGCTGGATGCAGGCAGTCTTTATTATATTTTTCCCGAAGATTCCACTGCCTACAACGTATATGCCGGTTATGCCGATTATTTAATCGACAAAAAAGCCAGATATAATCTTGAGGCGATCATGCCCATAAAGAACTATAACTTTTTGGCTATCCTAAACCTCTATGACTCAAGCTATTATTCTTCGCCCGGATTGCAGGTCAACCCAGTCGACACGGTCATAAATAATGTTGACATAGATTACAGCAAAGTATACAGCAAAGATGCCGATACCGATTTTTCTGATGTTGCGATAGATGTCACCACTTCTTCTTTTATTGCTGAAGAACAAGGGCTGTTTTATTTAGATTTTTCCGCCCATTTCATAGACCTGTTGGGCAACAAAATAAACGATGTTGCAAGCAGTTTGCAAATCGGAGACTTCAATTTCGAGGTGAAATACTTCCCGGATTATTCCGTTTATAACGAGTCGCAACTGCAATTGATGGCATGCAACTACAAAATAAACAGACAATCCTTCTGTGACAAAATAGATGCCTATGTAGATGTTTCTCTTGAGGTGTTTATTTCCACAGAAAACATATGGGTGAGCTATTACGATTACAAATCGACATACAGCTCGAGAGATATCCTCGACTGCAGAATTTCCGAAGTGACTGTCGGCACCATAGCCATCACGCCTGCGCAACTGCTCATCAGAATAGCATCGGGACAACAATTCGATTATGGCAACGACATTTTATCATCGCTGAACATCGTATATGAGAATTTTTATCAAAACAATCCGGAGGCTGTTTTCGATATTATTTACCTCATAAAAACGCTGCTTGGACAAAGCATAAGCCATGAAGAAAACAACAGTCTGCCCACACCGCTATTGCCATCCGATGACCATTACAACATTACTTTGACAGATTTCAGTATTGTTGACACTGTATGGCAGAGTATTTTTGGCGGCAACTATAATATCTCAATTGATACGAGCGCCGTTGATTTTCATATAAACAAGCCGACGCTTGAATACTCCATCGCCAACAAAATAAAAACCTTCGGAGACTTTGATCCTGTCTTCAGCTTTAATAGCATTGTAGGAGCCCGTGACAGCGACCTCGCCGCTCTTGACGCTTTGCTTCACAGAACGGCAGCCACTCAATCAAATGAGAATGTCGGTACGCAAGTAATCATTGAGCTGCAGCCTCACGCGTATTACAATTATGCTCCCAGTACCGGGTCATTGAATATCATCAGAAAAACAATCGACATTGTGCCAAACTCTTTCGAAGTTGAATACGGTGCTGCAAACTCTTCTACATATCGTTTCACCATAACCAAAAATTATACGGCATATACACCAAGAAATCCCGAAGGGATAGAGTTGCTTATGTATTATGACTGTTCCGTATCGACTCTCGATGCCGGAGCATATTATATTCATGATATTGTCTCGTCGACTATCGACAACTCCGATGCCAACAAAAACAATTTTACCGTAAACCTATCAAATGGTAGTGACAAAATCAGGATTATCCCAAAGAATGTAACGGTTGATCTTTCTTCTCTGGGCGCCGTTCTCTCAAAAGTATATGATGAATCGGTGCTTTCATTTTCGCTTAAGAATAATGCTTACGACTATTATAACAATCTACAGGGGCTTTTGACACCTGAACAAATAGAAGAGGTCAGCGAATATGTAGATTTGGCAAGTCAGTTTGCATATCAAGAGAGTATTTTTTATGCGTCTATCGGCGGATACAATTCCTTGATTTCCGATACAATGCTCGATCAAACAAAGGTCGGCAGCAAAGTATTGTTCTTTGATTTGATGTATTTGGCAAAAAGAAATCAAAATTATGATGTGGTATTATGTAATGTAGACAATTATCAATTTAATATTGTCACAACGGGAAATATCACCCCAAAAGCAATCCGGATCGACACTACACCTGCCGATGAAGTATACAAAAAAACATATGACGGAGAGGCGCTTGAGGTGGCATACAAACCGTCAATGCAGGCAGGACTCGTTAGCGGACAGTATTTCAAAACGGACAGTCTTTGGTTCGCAACTGCGGAAACACGCGCCTCGGCGACAGCGCACTCGCTGCATCTCGAACAGCAGGCGTCGGGCTTTGTCGTTTATGATGCAGAAGGCAACGAAGTACAAAACAATTATGTCATTTCCACTACCGATTTTGGCGGCGGCACCATTGAAGCGCGCAAAATAAAAGCTTCGTTGGCAGGCGACATAAACCATATTTATGACAGTTACAAAATATATATTGATTTGGCGAACGGAAATGTTTATAAAACAAAGAGCGGCTCTTCGGAATTGCTCACCAACAGAACAATAATATTTGAATATGATATAAGCAACACAAATACCAACACCATAGCGACGGTTTTTGTAGGAACGCACGCCATTTCGGCAGGCAAGCTGATTTCTCCTTCGGCGAGCGCCACACGGCAAGCTTTGGTATTGCATGAAGATTTGGTATTTTCCGGCTCCGAAACCATCAATTATCAAATATTATTTGCAAGCAACTTTTGGGTGAACATTGCCCAAAGACCCATTGTCATTGATGTCAATCCGGAAGAACAGACACTCAGCAAGACATATGACGGCACCGCATACTCCGTCGAATTGAACAACTCGATGGCAAACAATCTTATCAGCTTGCACACTTTGAGCGGAGCAAGAAGGACCTTTGACGGCAATGTCAACAATGAAGGCGGCACAGTTCAGCCAAAGGAACTTATTTCGAGCTTTAATGTAGCAATAATCGATGAAAACACCCAAAATGTTTTTTCGAACTATATATTTACTTATGTCGAAAGGTATGCCACAATATATCGGCGCGAGATGAATGCCGACATTACACTTGACGCAAGCGTCTCTAAAACAAAGGTCTTTAATGACGCATTATTTACTATTCAGTTGACCGAGCCGATGATGACGAATCTTGCCGTCGGCGACAGTCTTTCGGGCGGAGTGCTTTCGACGCTTGACGCAAACGTATATACCCTTGATATAGAAGGCAACATCATATATGACGGTGAAGATTATGCCGCAAAAATTATGCAGGTAGCACAAAACATAACCATTATGAGGGGCGGTACAGATACTACAGCCAACTATAATATTTCATTAATCAACAACTTTGTCACCATAACACAAAAACCGTTGAGCGTAGATATGAGGAGAGATTATTCATATTCGGACTTTACTTATCAAGGTTCGCCATATGAGTTTGCGGTGACAAACAATATGATAACAGGGCTGCTGTTCGGACATTCTGTCATGGGGTACTCTTCGCCGCTAATATCCGACGGCGAAAATGTCGGCAACAATATCGACATCATATTCCCTGCGGGCGAAGTATATATACAAGACGAAATCTTTACGCACAATTATAGCTTCAACTTCCAGCCGTTCCAAATAAATATCATAAAACGCAACGTAGAAATAGATGTCAGCAGTACAGGACTTGAACTTTCAAAGGTCTATGATGCGCAGATTTTTTCTGCCGATCTTACAGAGCAGATGGATACTACTGCCGGCGAGCCTGCAAGGGGACTTGTGATGAATCATACTTTTGTCGGCACGGCAAAGACGCTCAATGATTTTGCCGCTTCCTCAAAGCCTCTGAATTTCGTATGCTTGGCAATCTCGGACGCTGATGGTATTGCCGATTATATCGGGAACTACAACATAATCTACACAAACGTTACTGTCCGGATAGAAAAACGTGATTTGTCCATTGACATCAATGCAACCTATCCCGAAGGTCATAGTATTGTCTACAACGATACGCAGTTGACCGTCAATATTATTCCGCAGATGCTTTCAGGCTTGCAAGGCGTGGATTATTTGGTTGACAGCGGAGTCGACCGCAGTTTCAGACGCACCGTCGGAAACAGCGCAGGCAGCTATAGCCTTGATACACAAGGAGAGGGCGAAATCATAATCTTGAGAGAAGGGCTCTCCGAAAATCTTGCAACCAACTATAACTTTAAGTATGTTTCGCAAGGTTTGGTACAAATATTGCCTCGAAGAATATCTGTCACTGTACGCAACAGTGAGGATTATTATACAGACGGCGATGGCGCATTTGTCAGCGGCCTACGCGCCGTCTATTCCGACAGCTTTTATACCGTAGATCACACTTTCTACCAAATAGACAATGCCGACGGCAACAATCAAAACTTCGGTTTTGAGCTCGTAAGCGGTCACGCTTTCAGCTTCGGTTCAAGAATAACTTCCGAAAAAATTGCTACTTCAAAAACTTTGTTGATTCATAATCAAAGAACAGAAATCAGGAATTCGGCGCATATTGAAGTAACCTCAAATTATGAGGTAATATTCCTTGATTCGTATTATGAGATCTACAAACGAAAGATTCTTTTGGACCCTGCAAAGAATATCCAAGGCGAAACGACTGAATATGATAGCCTAGGCAGCTTTCAAAAAAGATATGACCGAAAACTCTTCGAAATAGCCATCGTAAACTCTATGGTAACAGAGCAGGGAGAATATCCTGTTATCGTGGCAGGACACAGCATAAATGACGGATTCCTAATCTCGGCAGATGCCGCAGTTGCGCGCAATATTGATTATAATGTCATACCAAAACAGCTTATTTGGGATACCAATAGACCGTTGGTGATACTTGACGCATCCTTGAACAATGTAACCGTCAACTACGAAATAGACTCGGTGGATACCGTAGAAAACTTTGTCGAGAGAGTTGTGACGATACTGCCGCAGACACTTCTTATCAACATAAAAGAGGGCGTGCAGTCACCGATATACACAAAGCCGTATGACGGCACACCTTATGTCGTCAATATCATAAACGGTATGGTTGTCGAAGATATTGCCGGCGCAGGCGGTTTTGTAGGTGACCTTCGAGAAGGCGGAGGTTACATAAATAAAGACAGAATTCGCATAGGCAGCGGAAACCTCGTTACTGCCGATGCCGACGTCAGCTATGACGCTTTGAACAATATCGATGACAAGGTTCTGGGTGTAGGACAAAGCATAATCATCGAAAATCCTTCTTTGGCAGACGTCACCTCAAATTACAACATTTATTACTGCAAAGATGTCAAAACCGTCGAGGATTGGCAAGCATTTTTACAGGGCGAGACGAACGAAAAGTATTCTTATTATCAACCAAAGGTGCGTATTACACAAAAAGACCTTGTGTTGGCGCTCAGCGATGCGGCAAAAATACAAAAATATTATGACGCTTTGCCTTTTGATATAAGCTTTAGTTTCATCAACGGCGTATTTGAATATGAAGGCACTGTAATCAATAACAATCTTCAAGAATTGCTTTCACTCACCGGTCTTGTGCAAAACGAATATGCAGAGTTCAGGTTTGTTACAACCGATGGCGAGGTCGGAGCGCAGAAACAATGGTTTTATGATCCCACCGAAATAGTAATTCTCAAGGACGGTACGGTTGACGGTTCCAAAAACTATCGTGCATGGGTTCAAATCAATACTATGGGACAGATTTTGCCCAGACAGATTTGCGTCGACGTCAACGCAGGCGGAACAATAGCCGAACATGTCTATAGTGGAGCGTATTATGTCGTTGACATAACAGCCTCCATGGTTCGCCAAACAAAAGAAAACAATGCTGTCATCACTAATCTTACAGACAGTTTAGGCTTGATGGCAGGGAACACAATAGTCGGCAGCAGGCGTTCCGTAAGTGCCAGCGCGGGAACCCAAAACCTTATTCCCAACAATCCCATAAGGATTTTGAACGACTCAGGAATTGACATAACAAACCAGTTTTTGATATACGAATACACCAACCAAAAAGTAAACATACTGCCTGCCGAACTCATCATTGATTTGACAAACAGCGCCGTGCCTACCACAAAGGTTTATGACGGTCTTAGGTTTGAAATCAATCTTTCGGAGCCGGGCATTGTTGGCGGACTCAAACTTGCTTCGCACTATGTATCTTTCGGAAAGATCGTCACACCCGACAAAAATGCAGCAACAAACAAGCCTGCGCTTTGCGATATAACCGAGGTCAGAATCAAACAAATTGTCGAGGGAGAGGGCAGTGTAGACCTAGATGTAACCTACAATTATACCTTTACGTATATTGAAACACCCCTGACAATTACGCAAAAAGGTATCACAATTAAAGCCGGCGCAGAGTTCTATAAGCCTTACAATGAGACTACTGTCGTGACACTTCGTTCCAAACATTATTCTTTCAATGTCGGCGACATATGCGCCGGGGACACCGTGCTGTTAAATTCCTATACGGCGGCGTTTGCTTCGGCGGAAGCAGGCAGTTCGGGCGAAAATATTACGGTGACAGCGCCTGTGATAGACAACGGCAACTATTATTTATTGAACAATTCATTTATTATAGTCGGACGTATCGTCAATGTGAGTCCAAGCGTTGAGGTCTCGAACAGCCTTCAGATTGACGGCACCGACGGCGTAAAATTCAGTTATGATGGACAACCCAAGAGCGCAACATTATCCATTACAGGACTTGAAGGTGATGACGTGGCGCACGAAGTCAAGTATCAGTTGCCTAACGCCGCAGAAGGAGACTATTTGAGCGCAGCGCCGACAAATGCCGGCAAATACAAGATGCACGTAATTACACGAGGCATTGACGAAAACTATCCCAACTGGCCAGGCGCGCTTATCATAATTGTCATTGAACCGGCAAATGTCGCAGTTTCATTCACCGGCAGTCTGAACCAACAATACGGCGAGGTGAGCGCCATTACCGCTAAGGCAATAGGCGCAGGCGGCTTGAACGAAAATATAGAACTTCAATATACTCCGATACATGCCGGATATGTCTATCCGGGCGCTGGCGAATACCAAATTACTGCGGAGTACAACACCGACAAAGAATTTGTCAACTATATGTCGGCATCGGAAACGAGATTGCTCACCATTCACAAGAGAAACATCGAAATAATTTATGGCAACACCGATAGCCTTGTTTATAACGGCAGTGCGCGTAGCATTCCGGTCTCCATAAAAGCCGAGCAGATTTTGCCTGCCGATTCCGGTGTTGTTACCAATGCGCTGCTAAATGTGACCTACGGTGGCGATTATAGCAACGTACGACTTGCGGGCAATTATACGATGACCGTAGCAATTCAAAACCCCAATTATAACATTACAAACAACAAAAAGAATTTCACTATCCAAAAGACTTCTATGACGATTCGCGCGCTTGTCAATGGTTCGGCGCGTATCTCGCTCAACGAAGGCGACGCTTTCGTAGTCACGCTGGAATATGAAGGCTTCGTGTCGGGTGAATCGCGTATCCATCTTATTAAACCTGCGCAACTGCCTTATGTTCCCAAAACTGCAGTAAACGAGCTTTCAATTTTGCCTTCGGGCGCCGGCTCACTGAACTATGTATTCACATATATACCTGCGTATCTTACCATAATCGAACGCAAAGTGGCGCTGGTAGAAGACGCTAACGGCATGGCGGCAGTCACAGGAGAATATGGCTCTTATGTCAGCCTCTCTGCGACATCAATAAATGCCGATATATCGAATCCTGATTTCTATTTGATAAACGAGAATATAAAGAAGAATTTTTCATCGAACAGGGTGCTTGACGAATACAAAGTGCATATGGCATACAGACTCAGCCTTGCGGCAGAGAGTGACGAAGCCCAAGAGATTTCCACCATAAAGCTCAAACTGTCCGACGACCTGAAGAGATACGAAAGTTTCGTAGTGCTGCATTTCGACGAGAAGGGCATTTATGAGATGGTAGGGGCATTTAGGGAGGGCGACTATATCGTACTTTCTGCAGACTCTGTCGGCGACTTCGTCATAATGACTCCCAGAACCGGACTGTCACCCAACTTGATTATATTGTTGTTCCTTGCTCCGATAGCGCTGTTTGTCATAATCATAATGTTCTACATTATATTCAGACGTAAATACGATGCGGATTGATGATGTTTCACACCAAGCGAAAAGCTCCCCAAGGGGAGTTTTTTCGAATTTATAAGGATGAGATACCTCGACTGCCGCTCGGTATGACAAAATCTTATGTCATTCCGATTGGAGCGAAGCGGAATAGAGGAATCTCATCCATTTTTTTATATTTCAAGAACACACATTAGCGTTATCATGAGCAAGCCAAGCAACATTATCGGAGAATTGTCGCAAATTGCCATTTTTGATATTGCATATTAAGGTAAATCGTGATAAAATAATTGCATTGATTTTATTTAAGGAGCGTTTTATGAAGATTTCAAAAGAAAGAAGAAGCGGCATGATAAGTTATATCTGCGACGGCATCAAAGACATCATCATCAAGTTTGGCAAAAGAGATCCCGGCAGTGAGGGCGAGAGACAGGCGCAGGAGCATATTGCCGAAGAATTGCGCAATTATACCGACGAGGTTACCATTGAGGATTTCAAATTGCATCCGCATTCCTTTATGGGCTGGATACCGCTTACGGTTACTTTGGCGCTGATTGCTTATGTTGCGTCATTCTTTATTCCGTTTTTGTCAATAATTCTTATTGTGCTTGGGTTGATACCCATGCTTTCACAATTTGTGCTGTACAAGAAGTTGATGGATCCGCTCTTTCCCGAGAAGGTCTCCTGCAATGTCATGGCAGTCAAGAAACCCAAGGGCGAAGTCAAGAGAAGAATAGTTTTCAACGGACACGTAGACGCCACTTGGGAATGGACATTTAACCATAAATTCGGTTTTGTCGGTTTTTCCATTGAATTTCTCGGCTCCATAATAGGAATATTTTATATGATAGCTTACTGCATAGTAGCGATTGTTTACAACGGTTTTGGTTTTCAAGTTTCTTCAGGCGTACCCATGATTATGGGGCTTGTGACGCTTGTGTTCGTACCTCTTTGGATAGGCATGTACTGGTTCTCCGACTCAAAAACAGTAGTTGACGGAGCCAACGACAACCTGACCGCCTGCCTAATGTCAATGGCAGTCGTCAAGACACTCAAGGAAGAGGGCATAGAATTTGAGAACACTGAAGTATGCGCTTTGATTTCAGGCTCCGAGGAGTCGGGACTGCGTGGCGCAAAGGCTTTTGCAAAAGAGCATAAAGACGATTTCAACGATTGCGAAACAATATTCATTCCGATGGAAACTCTTCGCGAAATAGAGCATTTGACTATTTACACAAAGGATTTGAACGGCCTGGTGAAATCTGACAAGCAAATAGCGGCGCTGCTTAAAAAAGCAGGCAGAGCTGTCGGACACGAAATACCTTACGGCACAGTTTCGGTCGGGTCGACGGATGCGGCGGCTTTCACTCAAGGCGGTTTCAAGGCTTGCTGTCTTGCGGCTCTTGACCACAAGTTGAGAGATTATTATCACACAAGACGTGATACATACGACAACCTCAACCCCGAATGTTTGGGTGTGGTATATGATATCGTTATGGAAACGCTGAAGATATACGACAAAGAAGGGTTGGACAATCTCCCCGAAGATTAATCGTTTCTTTATTACAAAAAAAACAAAAAGGCAAGGACTCTACATGCTGACGGCAAAAATTCGTATTTTCATAAAAAGAAAAAAAGTTGTCAGCGCGCTGATTCTTTGCTTTATTCTTTTGTTGTCATTCTGCGGCGGAGCAGTGTTGGTCGGCGCCACAAGATCCGTAGAGGCGGCAGGGGTGACACCAAAAAACGGTGTTTTCTCTTTGCAGGATGCGCCGAAAAACACTGTAATGTCGCTTGAAAGAACGCTTTTTGCGCATGATTTTCGTGCGGAACTGTTGTTCTACAAAGTTGCATTGACTGCCGACGGCATACTCATTACACTTGACGGCGAACTCAACGAACAAAGCAATGCAGAGAATTTTTTCGGTGACAAAAATGCCAAACCGTCTGAATATTCCTATGCGCAACTCAGAGGTCTGAACATGGGCGAAAACTTCGAAAAAGACGGTTTTCCATACAGAGGATTGCGTGGAGAGAACATACCCGAAGATTTGAAGATACTCAGCGTATT
The DNA here is from genome assembly GCA_964368435.1 of uncultured Christensenella sp. GTDB lineage: Bacteria > Bacillota > Clostridia > Christensenellales > DTU072 > DTU072. The sequence continues at coordinate 19,836 of CAYJBS010000006.1, forward strand.
GGAACTTTTTGAAAAATGCCGCTCAAATACGCAACTGCTTTTTTTGTTTCAAATAACAGATAGCGGAAAAAATACGGCAAAGGCTTTGGGGAAGTTGAACGAACTATTGACGCAGTTCGAATTATCCAATAGAGTGACAATAGTAGCATCTCAGCGTGTGGCTTATCTTATAGATAAGAGTTTCCACACACTAAATCGCACAGCTTCACCGACAGAAACCTCCAAGTTATATTTGGATTTTGTGTTTGGAATCGAGCCGAAAAACTTGCGTTACAAAACGATTTTTATCACTTCCCAAAACTTTTATTTGAATATCGCAGGCGGAGATTTTATAAATTTCGCTCACAAATACCGTCTTGAGGTGTATATTTCGACAAAAAACGACAACAATGACATTTTAAAACAAATAAAACGCAATGCCGATGCAATCATATCCTCGGTACCGTCAATTACCTTTGACCGACTTACTCGCGGATAAGAGTTTTTGTATTGAAAAAAAAAATCTCTTATGATATAATAATTCTTAACAACAAAGCTCCGGAGGACAGAAATGTTAGAAAAATTTAAATTTAAGCTTTACTACAAAATCGATGGTGTGGAGTATATTTCCGACAAGGTCGAAAATGAGCATTATTCGGTAGAATCGTTGTACGATAAAGATATTTTGAAATTATCTCTCGTCCCCAAACAAAAACTTGAACTACAAAAAGGCAGTTTGATTTATGACTATGAATATCCCGTAGACAGCAAGGTTTTTGTCAACGGCTATCAGTCTTGGACGACGACAAGAGAATATCGCAAAGAGGAGCGCCAAAGAGGTCTGCAAGGCTTGGGACAGTTTTTCCCCGTAAAGAACTTTGCTGCCATTTTCGGTGACTATCATTTCACAGAATACACAAAGAAAACCGGATTTTTCCACAGCTTTTCTTATGGCTACATAAAAGACGGCGACAGCTTGAAGCTTATCGGTTCACTTACCGAAAGACAAGGTTATACCATCATATATTATGAAATGAACAACAACCTTCTCCGCATAGACAAGGATGTCGAGGGTGTGACAATCGACAGCAGCTATACCTTGTATGAGCTTTATGAAACAACAGGCGGCTACAACGAAGTATTCGACAAGTATTTTGCGGTGATGGACATTAAGAAGCCGAAGATGCAATTTATGTGCGGTTATACTTCTTGGTACAACTATTATGGCAATATCAGCGAAAAGGTTTGTCTCAGAGATCTTGAGAATTTGTCGACACTCGGCGACAAAACCGATATTTTCCAAATTGATGACGGCTACCAAAGAAAAGTCGGCGACTGGGTAACTCTTGATGAAGAGAAGTTCCCCAGCGGCATGAAATTTCTTGCCGACAAGATCCACGCAAACGGCTACAAAGCAGGACTTTGGCTTGCTCCTTTCAACGCAGCGCGTTCTTCACGTGTCGTTGCAGATCATCCCGAATGGCTGATATATCATAAGGGCAAAAAAGCCTGGGGAAGTATAGGTTGGGGCGGCGCGTATACTCTTGATTTTTATATAAAAGAAGCCGCCGATTATATCAAAGGTTTCTTCAATACTGTTGTCAGAGAATGGGGCTTTGACCTTGTCAAGCTGGATTTCTTGTACAGCGTATGTATGTATCCCAGACTCAACAAGTCTAGAGGACAAATCATGTGCGAGGCGATGGATTTCCTGCGTGAATGTGTCGGCGAAGACAAATTTATTCTCGGTTGCGGTGTGCCGTTGGCGCCGTCTTTCGGAAAGGTAGACTTCTGCCGCATAAGCTGTGACGTTGATACTCATTTTCAAGAAAGATTGCTGAACAAACACACTAATCAGGAACTTATCAGCACACGCAACGCAATGAACAACTCGATTTTCCGCAGACATCTTGACGGCAGAGCATTCGTCAACGATCCAGACGTATTCTTCCTTCGTGACAACGTTCTTGTGGGCAAAGATCCGCTTGCCGAAAAGAAAGGAACGCTACAGTTCACCGACGCACAAAAAGAACTTCTTGCCAGAATAAACAACATGTTCGCAAACGTGCTTTTCGTGTCCGATGACATCGGCGGATACTCAAAAGAGGCTTTAGGGTTACTGAAAAAGGCGTTTACGCCTTCCGAATATATCGTTTTGGATGCAGAATATATGAAAGGTCAACCTGATATGATATCAATTGTTTATCTTGACGGCACCGACAAATATAAGCTGGAATTCAACATACACACAGGCGAAAACAAGACTGTCAAAATATAATAACAACGAATTTGTTTCATAAGGCGGCGCAATGCCGCCTTATTTTTTACGATTTTTCCCGAAAATACGACAAGGACAAGCCGAAGCAAAGGCTTGCTCTTTTCAGAAGTTTTTTCTTTTACAACTTTTGTGTAATCTCAAATGTCAGCAGTGACATATACTATCAATATGCTGGAAAATTTGGTGGTTTCTATTGACAACAAAGAGAGCGGGGCAATCCGATTTATTAAAGACACTCTTATGTATCAAAAAATACGTTATCAATTTGGAATTGACAAGGTCAGAGCGGCTTTTCGATTCGAGGCCGAGGACGTAGACGCGCGTGAATTGGTGGCTGAAACAATATTATTTTTTTATAAATACAAAGAACTGCAAAAAACCCTTGAAAACTGCTCTTTGCGCAATATGTGCTATTATGCATATATAGGTGCGCTTCTCAGCATCGATTTTTCGCAGGAAAAGTCACAGCTTGTAGAGGATATGGAAAAACTCGGAAACAGCATTTGTGTCGATGGGTTTTATAATTTTTGCGGCGGCAGTCTGCGTGAAAACTGGAAAAACCTTGCGCAGTTGGCGTATAAACTCTACAGTCAATGCAAAACCGAAGAAGAGGCTTATGAATTGACTTCGTTTATGCTCGGCGTAGACGGGCAGGGCGAGGCGCTTATTGTCATAGATAACAACAGCGGAGTGCGTTTATTAAAGAACAAACAGCCTATCTCGATAATTGAGCTTTTTGAAAGGGAAGAATTTAATGTTATCGCTACGGTGCTTTGTCACCGTCCTACAAATATTATTGTGGTTAAGCCCGAAAAACTCGAACCTTCGCTTATGAAAGCCATACATTCATTGGGCGAGTGACATATTTTTAAAATTTTACTTTAATTTTTATGTTTCTAAGGCGCGCATATTGACTTATGTTTTCTTTAATTATATAATTATAGTAATTATGTATACTTGCCTAAGTATGCAAGCCGCTCAAGGAGTCGTTCATGAAAAAATATAGACTTATCTTTGCCGTTATTGTTTTGTTGATGCTCAGCATAGCTATGTCTGCCTGTGGAGGGCGGAACATAGAATTGCTGATGAACACCGACGGCGGCAGTGGTGACGGCGACACGACATTATTGAGCGAGGGCACAGTACTTCCCACACCGGAGAAACCCGGCTTTTCTTTCAAAGGCTGGTATGCAGACGAAACTCTCAATACCCCATATACTTATGAAGTTCTCTCGAGAGATGCAAAGTTTGGCGACAAGAAAGTCGTGTATGCCGACTGGGAAGCCATAAATTTCACAATTACATATCTTTTGAACGGCGGCGAAAACAACATAAATAATCCCGAGACATTCACCGTCGAAAACACCGAAATAATTCTTCTGACTCCTTCAAGGGCAGGTTATACTTTCGGCGGCTGGTACGAAAACGAAGTTTTCTCCGGTTCGGCTGTCACTGTGATAGCGTCGGGAAGCATAGGCGACAAAACATTATATGCCAAATGGCTGCCTTATGATATCAAGTATTATTTGAACGGCGGACAAAATAATGCGTTGAATTCTCCGACTTATGACGGAACGCAAGAAGTGACGCTTTATGCGCCGACAAAAGTTGGTTACAACTTTGACGGATGGTACGACAACGCCACCTTTAGTGGCGGAATAATCGAACTTTTGCCGATCGGCAGCACTCGCAACAAAGAATTCTATGCCAAATGGTCGATAATTTCTTACACAATTTCATATGATTTGAAAGGCGGAAGCAATGACTCGAACAATGTTGCGACATACAACATTTCTCAAAACATCACATTGCATCCGGCAGTCCGCAGCGGTTATGACTTCGAAGGTTGGTATTTGCCTTCAGGAACCTTGCTTGCCGCAATCCCGCAAGGCACCATAAACAACATTCAGCTCGAGGCGAAGTGGACGGCTTCCTCATATGATATTACATACATATTGGGCGGCGGCACAAACGATGCGCAAAACAAAACGACATTTACTGTGCTTGACAGTTTCTCATTGCTTCCAGCGACAAGAACAGGTTATTACTTCGCAGGTTGGACAGATTCCGAAAACAACGCTGTTACCGACGTCGCAAAGGGCAGTTTTGGCAATAAAGTTTTTTATGCAAACTGGCAAGTAATACCCTATAACATAGTTTATTTTCTTGACGGCGGCACCGCCGCCAACCCTGCGGTTTATAATATCACAAGCGACATAACGCTGAGCGCCGCAACAAAAGCAGGTTATACCTTCAAAGGCTGGTACACCGCTGCGAATTTTGCCCCCGAGACTGCCATTACAAAACTTCCTTTGACGGGCGTTTTGGAAGACATAAACATATATGCAAGATTTATCAATCAATATTCCATCACCTATAACCTGTTGAACGGTACAAACAATGAATTGAATTTGACGAACTTTACGGAAGAGGACAGCGTTTTGTTCTATGCTCCGTCAAAAACAGGCTATACCTTCGGCGGCTGGTATCTTGAGGACACCTTTACTACCGTTGTTACACAAATAGCTGTCGGCACAACCTCGAACTTGACGCTATACGCAAAATGGAATGCCATAAATTATAATATTAATTACAACTTGAACGGCGGTACGCAAGTTCCTCAGAACCCCGTTTCGTACATAATCGAGGATGCGCTTGCTTTCACTGCCCCCACAAGAAACGGCTATACCTTCAGCGGTTGGTTCAACAATGTGGCGCTTTCCGGTACTGCCATAACAAATTTGCCGAAAGGCACAATCAATGACATACAACTTTACGCAAAATGGACGGCGGCAAGTTATACCATAACCTATATGTTGGACGGCGGCGTCAATAACCCCTCCAACAGAACGGTATACACGCTCAATGACAGTTTTTCTTTTGCTCCCGCCACAAAAAATGGTTATACCTTTGACGGATGGTATTCGGAATCGACCTTTCAAAACCGTATCACAGGCATAAACACGAACACGACAGGCGCAAAGACTTTCTATGCAAAGTTCCTTGTGCTTTATACCATTACATATGAATTGTTTGGCGGTCAAAACGGCGCAAACCCCGCAGGATATACCGGATTGACCACTGTTTCTTTGAATGCCCCCGCGAAGGCAGGTCACAGATTCATGGGCTGGTACGATAACGGCTCTTTCAGCGGCGCAATCATTACGTCAATCCCCGAAGGCTCTTCAGGAAACAGAAAGGTCTATGCGAGATTCCTTATGGAATATTCTGTGACCTATCATCTTGATTCGGGCATAAACAGCATCACAAACCCCTCAAAATTTATTGTAAACGATGTGTTCACCTTCGAATATCCGACAAAGAACGGATATAACTTCCTAGGCTGGTTCACCGACACAGAATTCACTATACCTATAGAGGGTGTTACCAACGGCACAAAGAACATTACGGTGTATGCCAAATGGCAAATCATAAATTACACCATAGATTATCAGCTTGACGGCGGCGTCAACAATTCCCAAAATCCACTGACCTATTTTGTCAGCGCGACAGTTTCGCTGTTCCCTGCAACAAGGAGCGGTTTCACCTTCATAGGTTGGTATGACAATGCCGGCTTCAGCGGAATCCCCGTCACAACGCTGGGCAGCGGCGGCACGGGCAACAAGATTCTATATGCAAAATTCCTTACGGTATATGCCATTACATATGAGCTTGACGGCGGCGAAAACAACGGCGAAAACCCCATTGTTTATAATGAGGAAAGCAACATAATTCTGCTGTCGGCAACAAAGTTGGGATATGAATTCTCGAGTTGGCTGCTCAACGGTCAGCCCATTGCCACCATAAGCGGGAGGACGGGCGACATTGTTTTGACGGCTACTTATGCGGCAATCAACTATAACATCACTTATATTACCTACGGCGGCTCTACGACGAGTCCTTCGACTTATACCGTTGAGGGCAGAACGCTTTTGTCGGCGCAAAAAACTCATTACGTTTTTGAAAACTGGTACCGCAATGCAGAATTCTCCGAAGAGCCTGTCACCGAAATTTTGGCAGGGGAGACGGGAGATTTGACACTGCATGCAAAATACCATGCTTATGCTTATGGCATAAGTTATACACTAAACGGGGGAGTCAACAATCAATCCAATCCGTCCAACTTTACGGTTTTGGAAGACATAATCCTCAAGGATCCGCTCAAGAACGAATATGTTTTCTTGGGTTGGTATGACAATGCGGTATTCAGCGGAACGGCAGTGACGCAGTTCTCGGTCGGCACCTCCGGCAACAAACAACTTTATGCAAAATGGCAGGTCAAAGTATACTCCATTGCATATATGTTGGGCGGAGGCACAAACAACGCGTCTAACGTTGGTTCATACACCACCGAAAACACAGTGACGCTTTATCCTGCCACCAGATCGCAATATACCTTCGGCGGCTGGTATGATCATGACACTAAAGGCATAAGTTCAGAGCGATTGACTGCCGACGGCATTCTGCCGATCACGAATATATCTACGGGAAGTGTAGGCAACCGAGTTTTTTATGCACGATGGATATCGGCTCAATACACAATCACTTATGAATTAAGCGGCGGCGTAAACAACACCAACAACCCCGCAACTTATAACAGAGACAGCGAAATAATATTCCTTGCGCCCTCAAAAACAAATTATTCCTTCAATGGATGGTTTGATAATGCCTCCTTTGTCGGTCAGCCAATCACCCGAATAAACCTTGGCACCACAGGCAACAAGGTTTTTTATGCGCGTTTCTCGCTTACCTATAAAATAAACTATTTAGTCGACGGCGCCACCTTCAATCCGGAACCGTCGAGTTATACCGCTCTGGACGCTATCACGCTGGGGATACCCCAAAAAGCAAGCCATGTGTTTATGGGTTGGTTTGACAATGCAACCTTCCTGGGCAACGCAATAACAGAAATTCCTTTGGGCAGCAGCGGCGACAAAGAATTCCACGCAAAATTCTTGCAATTGTATCAGGTGGTATATTATCTGAATTCCGGCACGAACAACCAGTTTAATCCCACCGCTTACACAAAGGACCAGAGCTTTGAAATACATCCTGCCACAAGGCACGGTTATATTTTTGTAGGCTGGTTTGCCACGCCCGATTTCAGCGGCGCTCCGAAAACGGAAATTACCGTCGGCTCTACCGGAAGTCTGACGCTCCATGCAAAATTCCTCTATGTGAACGAAGTGGGATACATAACAAACGGCGGCACAAATTCGCTGAACAACCCCTCACAATATACATCAGAGGACGACATTATTCTTGCGGCGGCGACAAGAACGGGATATACCTTCATGGGCTGGTATGACAACGCGAATTTTATCGGTAATGCCATCGAAAGGCTCAATGCTGCTACTTCGGGTACTCGCAATCTCTATGCAAAATGGGATATCATAATATATACTGTTACGTATGTTCTCAACGCGGGACAAAACAGCCAAAATCCCACAACCTACGATGTTACGACAGCCGCCATAACACTGCAAAATGCCAACCGCATAAATTATTTGTTTAAGGGCTGGTATGACAACGAACAACTGACGGGAACGAGTATACCGACTATTCCTTTGGGCAGCATCGGAAACAGAACTCTATATGCAAAATGGCAAGCTATTGAATTCAACATAACCTATAATCTCGGCGGCGGAACAAATGCAGCCGCAAATCCTTCAAAATACACCGTGCTTAGCCCTGATATAGTTTTTGAGTCGCCCACGCGAGAAGGCGCAACGTTCCAAAGTTGGTATGACAATGCTTCCTTCAGCGGTTCACCCGTAACGCGCATCGCCTCGGGCAGCGTAGGCAACAGAACATATTTTGCCAAGTGGCAACTAGAAAATTATGGCATAACTTACAGCCTTGATGGCGGCACCAATTCACAGCAAAATCCAACGCTGTACAATGTCGGTTCGACAGTTGCGCTCTATTCCCCCGTAAAAGCATACAATTCCTTCTTAGGGTGGTATGACAACGCCGCTTTCTCGGGTGAGAAACTGACGGAAATAAGCGGCAGAATAGGAGCCTTGACCTTATACGCAAGATTCTCCACAACCTATTTCGTAAATTACAGCTTGAACGGCGGCGCCCAAAGCCCCGACAATGCTGTCAACTTTACGGAGCATAGTCCGACTATCGCTCTTGTTGCTCCGACTAGACCCAACTATACCTTTGTCGGCTGGTACGGCGCGGCAGATTCCAGCGGCTCAGCCATCACGGAAATAACACAAGGGACGACAACGAGCATAAACTTGTACGCAAAATGGGCACCCGGTGTCTTTAACATAAACTACAACTTGAATGGCGGAACAAACGGAGCCAATCCTTCGCAATTCACAATAGAAACTCCGAATATCAGTTTTGCTCCTGCGACAAGAAGCGGCTTCACCTTTGACGGTTGGTATGACAATGCACAATTCGGCGGAATTAGCATTGGTACGCTGCCTTATGGCAGTTCCGGAAACAAGGAATTTTATGCAAAATGGAACGTAATAACCTATACCATAACTTATGAGCTCAATCAAGGCAACAACTCTCCCTACAACCCGGCAAGCTATACGGTACTCAACACCAATATTGTTTTGGCGTCGCCCCTAAGAAATTATTACAATTTCTCAGGTTGGTATGCAAATGCCGACTTTAGCGGAACTGCCATCACAACCATTGCTTCGGGCAGCACCGGGAACAGGGAACTTTATGCCAAATGGACAGCAATACGTTACGATATTATTTATCATATTTCCGGTGGACAAAATGGCGCAGGCAACCCTTATGAATATACCTATGCCGACACTATCACACTAAACGATCCAATCCGAGCAAACTTCATTTTCCTAGATTGGTATACCAATAGCCAGTATAGCGGTTCCCCAATCGACGTTATTTCTCAAAGGTCGGGCACGCTCAACCTCTATGCAAAGTGGCAGGCTGTGACCTATGATATAGTTTATAATTTGAATGGCGGCAGCAATCCGCTAAACAATCCATCGAAGTACAATGTCGAAAGCAATATTCATTTATTGAATGCAACCAGAGCAAATCACAACTTCCTCGGCTGGTATCGCACGTCTGATTTTTCCGATGAAGCAGTGACAGACATTTTGCCCGGCACAAGCGGAAATATCATGCTCTACGCAAAATTCTTGCCGTCTTATTCAATAACGTATTATTTGAATGAAGGCACAAATTCTCCGAGCAATCCTGCATCATACACCGATATTGACGAAATTACACTTGCCGCTCCGATAAGACCAAATTATATCTTTATCGCTTGGTATGACAATGCCGCTTTTGACGGAGAGGCAGTGACGGGAATAAGCGCAGGTTCTCTGGGCGCAAAAGTCTTTTATGCAAAATTCCTTTTCGCTTATAAAATAACCTATTATTTGAACGGCGGACAAAATGACAGCGCCAACCCCTCATATTATCTTGAGGATATGACGATAAATCTCAATGAGCCGTACAAGTCGGGCTATGTGTTTATGGGCTGGTATGACAATGCCACTTTCAGCGGCGAGCCTGTGACGATTATCAGCGGCTCCCAAAAAATCAACAAGAATCTGTATGCTTGGTGGGGAGTTTGGGACAACTTTATGTACTATGGCGAGTATCCCCAAACACGGCTAACCGACAGCGCTACGCTGACGGCGCTATCTGACGGCATCGTCGATAATTCCATAACAGCCGACACGCAAGGATATTATGCATACGGCGGAGAAAGGTATGCCAAATACCTGTCTACGGAAAGCCAAAACGGCTATTATCAGGGAGAAACATATTATTTCAAGGTAGAACCCATTAAGTGGAGAATACTCTTCCATGAAGGCAAAGAAGCTACTGTCATATCTGAAGTCATACTTGACAGCATGGCATATAATACGATATCTCAAAGTCTTTGGGCAAGCAGTTCTTTACGCGCTTGGCTGAACGATGATTTCTATAACGACACCTTCGTAAGCGCCGACAACCATTATCACATTGTCGAGACACAAACAATCTCAAGCCAAAATCCCGTCCACGGCTCAAACAGCGGAATAGCGGCACAAGATTACGTAGCGCTGTTATCGATAGCAAGCGTCACAAATTTTGAATACGGCTTCAGCGCTCAACTGTCCGAAGAGGACAGCAACAGAATAGCGCTCAACACAGAATATGCCAAAGCAAGAGGCGCATATACCGACGGAGAGGGCGAGGGCGCTTGGTGGTTGTATACACCGGGCAGCAACAATTATTATGCTTCTTATGTCGGCAGTGACGGCAAGGTCTATGCAAACGGCAACAATGTCACTCTTTCATATTTCGGAATTCGTCCTGTGATGCGCTTGAGCCTTGGCGCAATATAAACAATCCTTATAAAAAAACCGACAATAAGGACGGGTGTGTTCCTTCAATAAGAAATACCCGTCTTTATTTTTATTTTATTTTAATATGCTTTGTATCAGTACATTGACGAAATAGTAAAAATATGTTATGCTGATTTATGAATTTATCTTACAATCGGAGGACAATTAATGGCTGGTTATGATTCACAAAACATAAGAGTTCTCGAGGGTTTGGAGGCGGTTCGGTTGCGTCCGGGCATGTATATCGGATCCACAGGACCGAGAGGACTTCACCACATTCTTTGGGAAATAATCGACAATTCAGTAGACGAAGTAGCCAACAAATACGGCAACAGAATTGACGTAATCATAAACGAGGACGGCTCGGCGACAGTCGAGGACAACGGCAGGGGCATCCCTATCGACATACATCCGACCTACAAAGTATCAGGAATAGAACTGGTCTTCACAAAGCTGCATGCAGGCGGCAAGTTCGACAACTCGGAGTATACCTACAGCGGCGGATTGCACGGCGTTGGCGCCAGCGTTACGAACGCGCTTTCAGAATGGCTGACTGTCGAGGTACACCGCAACAAAAAAATCCATCGCATAGAATTTCATTCCCCAAGCATAAAAGGCAAAATCCAAAGCGGCATAATCAAAACGCCTATTACCATAGTAGGCAACACCGCAAAGACTGGCACAAAAGTCACCTTTATGCCGGACAAGCGTGTCTTTAACAGCGAAGTTTTTGACAATGAGGATGTTATCGAAAGACTGCGTGATTTGGCATTTTTGAACAACTCCATCAAGTTTACTTTTCACGACAGGCGAATTGCCGACAGCGTTGCGGAAGAATTTTATTATGAAGGCGGGCTGGTCGATTTCATAGATTATGTCAACGAAGCAAAGGAATCGACAAAGAACAAGACGGTTTTTCTTGAAGGTCAATGTGACAAATTCCTTTTGCAAGCGGCATTTCAACATACCGACGCCTATAGCGAAAGCATATATTCTTTTGTCAACAACATACCGACGATTGAGGGCGGCTATCACGAGACCGGCTTCAAGGCGGCATTGACAAAGTGTTTCAATGATTTCGCGCGGAACACAGGTTTACTAAAAGCCAAGGATGCGAACCTTCTCGGCGAAGACTTCCGCGAAGGACTTACTGCCATCATATCGGTAAAGATGCAGAACGCGCAGTTTGAGGGACAAACCAAATCAAAATTGGGCAATCCCGAAGCAAAGACCATCGTAGAAGGCATCATAAACGAAAAGTTGGAAGCCTTTTTGAAAGTAAACAAAAACAAAGCCATCGGCGAATATGTCGTAAAAAAAGCATTGAATGCATGCAAAGCAAGAGAGGCGGCGAAGAAAGCCAAGCAGGAGCAGCGCCAAAAGAACGCAATGACAGGCGCTTCGCTTGTCGGCAAGTATGCCGCATGTTCGGGCAGAAATCCCGAAAAGAACGAACTTTTTATTGTTGAGGGCGATTCAGCAGGAGGCTCTGCAAAGCAGGGCAGAGACAGGCGCACACAGGCGATATTGCCTCTTCGCGGCAAGCCTCTGAATGTTTTGAAAGTCGCCAAAAAAGCCAGAATATACGAAAATGAAGAAATAAAGACCATTGTGGCGGCTATTGGTACTGACACTGAAGAGGATTTCAATATTGACAAGCTGAATTACGGCAAAATCATTATTATGTCCGATGCCGACCAAGACGGATTTCACATCAGATCACTGCTCTTGTCGCTGTTTTTCACGCTGACAAAGGAGCTGATTATTGAAGGCAAGATATATGTCGGCATGCCTCCGCTTTACAAAATCGAAAAGCGTGATGTGGTGAAATATGCCTACAGCGACAAGGAACTTGACGAACTTGCCGCAGAGATGAAGAGCGGTTATTCGGTACAGCGCTACAAAGGACTGGGCGAAATGAACGCCGAACAGCTGTGGGAAACTACGATGAACCCCAAGACCAGAACTCTCGTTAAAGTGACGATGGAGGACGCAAAACAAGCCGACAAAATCATAAATACTTTTATGAATGACGATTCACAAACGAGAAAAGATTATATTTTCAAGCACGCAAACTTCAACAAAGAGGATTTATTTGCTGCTAAATACGGAGGTTAGTTTATGTGCGCAAAAAAAGTTGTTGAAGAGATCATAACAGAAGAAAGAATTCTGGAAAGACCGCTTGCAAAAGCTATACACGAATATATGATGCCTTATGCCGAGTACATAATACTCGACAGAGCAATACCGAGGGTAGAGGACGGCTTGAAGCCGGTGCAGCGCAGAATTCTTTATTCTATGTACGAAATGAATTTGAAACCCGACGGTCCATACAAAAAGTCCGCCAGAATAGTCGGCGACTGTTTGGGCAAATATCATCCGCATGGCGACACCTCGATTTATCAAGCCATGGTCAATATGGCGCAGGATTTCAGTATGCGCAACACGTTAGTAAAAGGTCACGGCAACTTCGGCTCAATAGACGGCGACCGCGCGGCGGCTATGCGTTATACCGAAGTAAAGTTGGAACCGCTTGCTTATGAATTGCTGCGTGATCTGGAAAAGGACACCGTCAAGTGGGGCAAGAACTTTGACGATTCTCTCGAAGAACCCGAGGTTTTGCCGGGGAGATTTCCCAATCTGCTTGTAAACGGCAGTATGGGCATAGCTATTGGACTTTCGACAAAAATTCCTCCCCACAATCTTACCGAAGTCATCGACGGCGCTGTGGCGATGATCGAAAATCCAAATATTTCTCTTTGCGACATGATGAATATAGTCAAAGGTCCGGATTTCCCCGGCGGCGGCTATATTGAGAGGAGCAATTTGGAGGAACTGTATTTGACAGGCAAGGCGCAGATTGCTATGGGCGCGCGCCACGAAATAGAGGTTGTCGACAACAAACAACAAATAGTCATTACCGAAATTCCCTACAACGTCAACAAAGCCGATTTGCAACAAAGAATTCTCGATTTGAGAGATTCGCTGACGCTTAAGAATGGAAAGAACGACAATATTTTGGGCGGCATTACCGAAATACTTGACGAGTCGGACAAGAGCGGAATAAGAATAGTAATTAAACTGAAAAAAGGCGAAGATGCCAAGAAAATCGTAGAATTTCTTTATAAAAAGACCGATTTGAAATGCAATTTCAACGCAAATATGGTTGCTATAGCCGAGGGCAAACCCAAGCTGATGGGACTTATCGAAATATTGCGTTATTATGTCAAGCACCAAAAAGAAGTCGTACTCAACAGAAGTAGATATGATTTGAATATCGCCAAAAAAAGAGAGCATATCCTTGACGGACTTATTATTGCGTTGCCGAATATCGACGAAGTAATCGCCATAATCAAGGGCAGTAATTCTCGCACCGACGCCAAACAAAAACTCAAGGAGCGATTCTGTCTTACGGACATACAAGCCGACGCCATTTTGGAAATAAAGCTGGCGAATTTGACAAGAATGGAAGTGACGAAGCTTGAAAAAGAGCTTGCCGAAATAAAGAAGCGCATAGCAGAACTTTCAAAAATAATAAATTCCGCAAGAGAACTTTCCGAAGTAGTAAAAAAAGAATTGATTGAAATTCGCAATCAATATAAAACAAAACGTCTTACTTTGATTATTGACAGTATTGACGACACTATTGTCGACCCGTGCGAAGAAGCCCTGAAAGGCGGCAAGTGCGGTTATGCCGTCATTGATGCCGAGGGCGGTTTGAAATTCTTGACACAGCGGCAATTTATGAGCGTACATAAGGATGCTGAATCATCGGGATATGACGGACTGGCGAAATCTGCAATATATGCAGACAAGGCAGAAACGGCTTTGATTTTCAGTTCGCAAGGCAACTGTTATAAACTCGATACCGAGAACATTCTTGAAAGCAAGTGGACAGACAAGGGCAGTCCTTTGAACGATCTTTTTGTCGAGGCTGTTTCGGGCGAGAAGGCGGTGGCGCTGTTTACTGTCGGAGAAAAATGCCCCGAAGATGAAGAAATCTATATTTATACAAAAAAAGGCATGGTAAAAAAGAGCCTTATGAAGGATTATATCGTCAACAAAAACTTCTATCAAGTTATGGTGCTGAAAGAGGATGACGAGGTCATAGGCGTCGAAGAAAAGAAGCCGCTTGCAACCATAATTTACGTCACCGACGACGGTATGTGCGTAAACTCCGAAACTGATGACATTCCGTTGCAGGGCAGAAAGGCAGGAGGTGTCATCGGCATATCGCTTTCTGACGGAGCCGCCGTCGCCTTTGCAGGACAATGCGAAGGCGAAGAGGCTTTGGAGGGAGACGGCATAGATTGCTTAGGTGAACTTGTGCTGGCAACAGACAGAGGATACGCAAAACGTATTATTATTTCGTATATTGATGTGATGAAGAGGAACCGAAAGGGCTTGAAAGCCATTGATTTGTCAAAGGACTATGAAAGCAAGGTAGTATATGCCGATATCGTTATGGAGCCTTATAACATTGTTTTCGTAGACCAAAAGAACGCTTTTGAAGTAATAAACACCGAGGATATAGGCATCGAAGCGAGAACGACCAGAGGCAAGCCGCTTATGGGACAAAGACTTTGCAAGTTGGCATTGCGACAGTTCGAAGAGGAAATGTAACCGTATATTTTATATATATTGACAAATTTTCTTTGCTACTATATAATAAAGATATATTTGAAGGAGCCCGCTATGAAGAAGATTTTTTCGACCGTAATCATTATCACAATACTCTGCGTACTGGCATTCACATTGTTTGGATGCGCCGACAAAGAGGAGACCGTCGGCATCGACAAATTCGTTATTGACGAATTGACGCTGACCGAAGGCGACACGTTTGACACGACGAAGGTAGTCATAAACTGCCACAAAACCGATGGCACGACAGCCAATGTGTCCAACAATCTTACTTTTGACAAAGCCTCTCTCACAGACAAAATCGATGACGAAAACAAGTTGTCCGACAGTGCTGCAGGAGAATACAGTATTCCCGTTTATCACATTGGTACACATATAGGTGATCTCAAGTTGACCGTCAAGGTCAAGAGATAGGGTAATATTATATGCTATTATCAAAACTTGTTGGGGAAAGAACAAAAGAGAATCCTGCTGATGCGCAGATACGAAGTCATGCTTTGCTTGTGCGAGCAGGCTTCATAAAACTCGTCACAAACGGCATTTGGTCGCTGGCAATGCCTGCCAAACGAATTTGCCAAAAAATAGAGAACATCGTCCGCGAAGAAATGAACGCTGTTGACGGTCAAGAAGTCAGCTTTCCGGTGACAATGCCGAGAGAGTTGTGGGAAGAGTCGGGGAGATACTCCTCGATAGGCGAAGAGATGGTGCGCTTCAAAGATCGCAGCGGCAGAGATATGGTGCTGGGCATGACTCACGAAGAGGCTGCCGTGCATCTGTGCAAACACTGGGTATCCAGCTATCAGCAGTTGCCTTTTATGATCTACCAGTTTCAAACAAAATTTAGAGACGAAGCAAGGTCAAGAGGCGGACTCATAAGAGTAAGAGAGTTTGTTATGAAGGATGCCTATTCCTTCCATACCGACAACGCCGATCTCGAGGCATATTATGATAGAGTTTATGCGGCATACAACAACATTTTTTCAAGAATAGGCTTGAAGAGATTTGTCGCCGTAAAATCCGACAGCGGTATGATGGGAGGCAGCGTTGCTCACGAATATATGTTGCTGACGCCGGCAGGCGAGGACACCATAGTGCTATGCAACGATTGCGACTACAAAGCAAACATAGAAGTCGCAGAGACCAAGCGTCTTTTGCCCGAGGAAGTCCCCGGCGATGCGCTTGCCGATGTGTTCACCGCAGACAAGGCAGAGATTGCGGAAATAGCAGAATTTTTGCATATTGCGCCGCAACAAACCATAAAAGCCGTCAGCTACAACATAAAAGGCGGCAACGAGCTTGTCGTGGCATTCATAAGAGGCGACCTGGAAATAAACGAAGCAAAACTCAAAAAGGCGCTGAAGAAGGACATCGTTCCGGCGAATCTTGCCGACTCAAAAGCTCTTTGCGCAGGCAATATCGGACCGATAGGTCTTGACAAGACAAAAATGCTGTTGGTGTTTGATGCCTCATTGAAAGGCACGAAGAACATGACAGCCGGCGCCAACAAACCGCAGTATCATATCACAGGAGTCGATATGGCGAGGGATGTCGGTGCTGTGGAATATTGCGACATAGCCAAAGTACAAGACAAGGACACATGCCCGATATGCGGCGGCAGTTTGCGTCTTGAGAACGGCATAGAAATAGGCAACATATTCCAGCTTGGCACAAAATACACAAAAGCCATGGATATGACGGTGCTTGATCGCGAAGGCAAAGAAACAAATCCCATCATGGGCTGTTATGGCATCGGGATAGGCAGGGCTCTGGCATCTGTTGCAGAAGAATCCAACGATGAATACGGACTCATCTGGCCTATGAATATTGCGCCGTGGCAAGTATATTTATGCGGACTGCGGCTTGATGACAGCGAGGTGCGGCAGAAAGCCGACGCTCTTTATCAACAAATGAAGGATGTCGGAATAGAAGTAATATATGACGACAGAGACGTTTCGGCAGGCGTAAAGTTCTCAGATTGCGACCTTATGGGTATACCGCTTAGGCTGGTTATCAGCCCCAGATCGCTGGCAAACAATGAGGCAGAACTTCAGGCAAGAGACCGCAGTTTCAAAAAAAGCCTTGACATAAGAGATGTCACCACCGAAATAACAAGACTAATCCAAAAATAAAGTCTGGGAGGATTGTATGAAAAAAGCCCTTTTCGCTATACTCGTTTTGCTTGTGACGGCTTTGTTTATTGCAGGGTGTACGACGCCCACCGAGAAAGACAAGCCAAAAACCGAAGAACCGGATACTTGGACTGTTATCGCGGCGCCTGACGAGAGTGACATGTACCAGACGCTGATTCAAGCAGCCATGGGATCTTTGAAGGACATATCCGATCAGAAAGTAAACAATACCAACCCGATCTTTTCCATCGACACCAAGCTAAAATTGGAGTTTAACGACTTTTCCCTTTGGTTTGTATTCAAGATGAACTACAAATTAGAAGACGAAACCGTCACGGACGATAAAAGCGAGTTGAAGTTTTCTGCAGAAATCATGAATGAGGAAGAAACCGAAGTTATTCTCGGCGCATACTTCATGAAGGGTTCCCTTTATTTGAAACTTATGGACGGAGAGGCAGGAAAACTGCAATTCCCGATAAAGAACCAAGTAATCGGCGATCTTTTCCCCATTGAGTACAAAGAAATCAAAATACCCGATATTGCACTCATGTTGAGCGGAGGCATCGTCATAAACGGCGATATCTCGGGGAAGAGCAGACTTGACGGCACTATCCCCGAATTTCAGTACAGCTTCGACATAAACCTGCCTGCTACGTTGCAAGCTATCGTCGACTCTTTCGAGCTGGAAACGCTTGAAGGGTTTGATGCTGCGACACTGTCTTCGATTATCGAAAAAGTTCTCGGAGTAACCCTTGACGAAATTGAAGCAGGCGAGTTGCCGGAATCGTCAGTAAAAGTAAACTTTGCCACATCCGGACAAAAGCTGACCAACTTCAAACTCGATTTGAGCGTCGACCAAGAAGAAGGAACACAAAATACACTGTTTGGCGGCGGCGACATCGCGCTTTCCGTAGACCTTGTGAAATTGACAATCAACAAAGAATATACTTCCATTCCGTTTTTCACCAATAAGATATTAGTTGGCGAAGATCAAGTAAACGAGTATACCACCTATCCGAATTATATTGAACAAAGTTTTGGCATCAGACTTCCCGTAACAGAACTGGGCGCGACGGCTGCCGAGAACAAGGATTTCACCATAAAAGCCGAGATGAAACTTGATTTGGAAGAAGTAAACGGCAATGATGTGCTTATAGAAATCCTCAATTCGGAGGATGAAGCTGTCACAGGCATATATTTCGATGACGGTATACTATATTTGTATACTACGCTTGACGGTGATTACCAACAACGGGAGGCGCTTGAACTGGATATTGTGCAACTGTTCCAAAAGATTCAAGACGGAGTCACTATCGACAATCCTGTACCCGATGTCAAGAGAGAGGCGCTTGAATATGTAGCCTTTGTTATCGGCGCGTTGAGATTATCCGACGAAAGCATTTCTTTCATAATGGACAAAAATTTCTTTGATGTGCTGTTCCCCGGCTTCGTAAACATTGTAGAATACGGCAACGAATTGCTTGGCGGAGACATGGATCTTGGACAAATGATGCGGGATGCTTTTGGTGGTGTCGATCTTGTAACATATATTACAACCAGCACTTATGAGTTTACGCTCGACCTTTCAGATGATGCCGAAAACTTCGTATATATAATTGACGGAGACATAGCTTTCCCCACGGGTATGGCAGAGCCGGCATAATCAAAATAATCATTTAATCAACAACAAAAAAATACCGCATAACAGCGGTATTTTTTTGTGATTATATTTATATGATTGATATAGAACCCTACTTGTTCAGCATGTCGGACATATTGTATATGCCGTTCTTTTTGCCGACAATAAATTTCGCCGCGTTTATGCTGCCGAGAGCAAGAATAGATCTGTTTTCGGATTCGTGCGTTAGTGTTACGATCTCATTGTTCATTATGAACATTACGCTGTGCTTTCCGACGATACTGCCGCCGCGTATTGCATGAATACCAATTTCGTTTTTGTCACGCTTGCCCGTGATGCCCTCTCTGCCGTATAAAAACTTTGAGCAGGGGAGCTCGTCCTTTACGGCTTCGGCAAGCATTTTTGCCGTGCCGCTGGGCGCGTCGATTTTTTGGTTGTGGTGCATTTCGATTATTTCTATTTCTGCCTTATCTCCGACAGCCTGGCTGGCTTTTTTGACTAGTTCGACAAGCAGATTTATGCCCACGGACATATTGCCGCTTTGAAAAACAGGAATCGATTGCGCCGCTTGGTTTATGTAGCGCTGTTCTTCTTCGTCAAAACCTGTGGTGGCGATAACGCAGGGGATACGATTCTTGATTGCGTAAGGCAAATAGTCGTATATTCCGTTATGCACCGAAAAGTCGATAATGCAGTCGGCTTTTATGTTGATTTCGTTGCACGAAGCAAAGACAGGTACTTCATAAATATTTTCTTTCAGGTACTTGTCTACTCCGCCACATGCTTTGAGGTGCGGCTCTTCTTTCAGACAGTCATAGACAACCTTGCCCATTTTTCCGCCTATTCCGTATATCAAAATATCCATTGTTTACTCCTTGAAGGGTATTCCAAAGTCCTTCATTGCTTTCTTCAGTTGCGCAACCTTCTCCATCTTTGTCAGGGGGAGGCGCATATAGTCTGTGCATAGTCCCATAAGCGATGCGGCAGTCTTGACGGGAATAGGGTTTACTTCGCAAAACAGCGCTTGAACAAGCTCTGCAATCGACAACTGCATCTCAAAACACTTCTTAGTGTCGCCGCTGAAATACGCTCTGCCCATATCGGCAATGTATTTCGGGATGATGTTTGAGGCGACGGAGATTATTGCTTTGCCGCCGACGGCGAAACAGGGATAAATGAGTCCGTCCTCGCCGCTCATAAGGTCAAGTCTGTCTCCGCAAAGACGGAAGATCTCCATCATCTGCGATAAGTTGCCCGAGGCTTCCTTTATTGCCGAAATGTTGCGGTATCCTGCGATCTTGGCGACTGTTTCGGGCAGCATGTTCAAACCGGTTCTGCCCGGCACATTGTACATTATGATAGGTATGCCGATGCTGTCTGCAATAGCCTTGTAGTGCGCAACAATGCCGTTCTGAGTGGCCTTGTTGTAATATGGGGTGACGACAAGTACGCCGTCGGCTCCAAATGCTTCGGCTTCCTTCGAATATTCTATTGCCGTATAAGTATTGTTACTGCCGGTTCCGAGAACTACAGGTACTCGACCGTTTATTCTGGAGATGGCAAACTTCGCTACTGCCGATCTTTCGGTATGCGTCATTGTTGTCGGTTCGCCTGTGGTGCCGTTTATGACAAGTGCGTCAATGCCTGCCTCAAGCTGCATATCCAGCAGTCCTGCTAGCGCATCGAAATCTACTTTGTCATCTTTGAAGGGAGTTATCAGCGCTGTTGCAGCGCCCTGAAATAAACTCATGATATTGCCTCCTGATTATTTTTGTTGTGATATAAGATATTCAAGAATCTGAACGGTGTTCGTTGCCGCGCCTTTTCTGATGTTGTCGGCTACTACCCAAATGTTGCAACCGAACTCCACCGAATCGTCAAGGCGGATTCTTCCGACAAAGACCTCGTCTTTATCTTCTGCGTATATTGGCATCGGATAGCAATTCTTCGACGGATCATCGACTACGACGATACCTTTTTGCGCCGCAAGACATTCTTTTATGCCTTCGACGGTGCAAGGTTTGTGGAATTCAATGTTTATTGATTCGCTGTGACCGTGGAAGACAGGCACTCTGACCGTTGTTGCGGTAATTTTCAGACTTTGGTCATTTAGGATTTTCTTTGTTTCGAAAATCATTTTTTGTTCTTCCTTGGTATAGCCGTCGGGAAGGAACACATCTATTTGAGGAATGACGTTGCCGAAGATGGGGTAGGGGAACTTCTTGAGTTCTTTTTTGCCTGCGGCGCCGTTTTGTAAATCCTCATAACCGGCAAGTCCCGCACCGCTGACTGCTTGATATGTCGAAAAGACTATTCTTTTTATCGAATATTTGTCGTGTAATGGCTTCAGCGCCACTACAGCTTGAATTGTCGAACAATTCGGGTTGGCTATTATGCCCTTGTGCAAAAGCGCATCTGCGCCGTTTACTTCGGGCACGATGAGTGGAACCTCGGGATCGGTTCTCCATTGGCTGGAATTGTCTATGACGGTGCAGCCATGCGCGGCGAATATCTGAGCGAAAGCCTTCGATGTGCTGCCACCGGCGGAGAAAAGAGCATAGTCAAGCTTCTTGTCGGCAATGTTTTCTTCCTTCAGCTCAATGACTGTATGAGGTTTTCCCATAAAATCTATGACTTTGCCTGCGGATTTTGATGAGGCATAAAGATAATAATTTGCGACGGGGAGTTTTCGTTCGGTAAGCACCTGCAAAAACTTGCTGCCCACCATACCGGTTGCGCCTACGACTGCTACGTTGTAAGTTTTCATATATATAGTCCTCCATAAAAAAATTAGCGGTATTTTTGACAAACACCGCTAAAATAAAAGACTCGGTAATATGCTGACTAGTGCTCCACCGATAGGTGACAGTCCTTAGGGTGTTCCCCAATAAGTCCCAACATAATTCCCCGCAAGTAGGAGATATGTTTCGGCGATTATGCCCTTTCTATCCTTTTTTTGGGTCTTGCGCCCTTCCGCTGGGGAACAAAAGGATATACTATTGCTAACCGCTCCTCTATTCAAGCAAGTGTTTTTTTCATATTATCAAAATTGCCGATGGTTGTCAAGAGAATGTACGCAAGAATGCGGCAGTTTTACATACATTTTATTTCTTTCACCTACAGTATGTTATATTGTTAAGATAAATTTAAGGTAAATCATTGATACTATAAAAGTAAAACAGCATTTTTTCGAGTAAACTTTTTACTTTTAATTTATTTAGCAAAAATCGTTTGACTTTGTTTTACTTTAAATTTACAATAGTTCGTGAAGCTAGGAGGCAGAATGGAATTGTTCAAGATAAACACCAACAAGCAAATAAACGAAATTATGTCAAATGACACCTTTGCCGTAATGCTGTTTGCGCCGGCAGGAGCAGGAAAGACGGATTTTTTGACGGAACTAAGCAACAGATACCGCACGGTATTTTGGTTCAACGCGCTAACGGACAATGTCGAGGCATTCAGCACTTGTCTTGCCGAGAAGATTTTTCGTGACAATCCCGAGATGATGCAGAGAATTCGCCAAGTAAAGTATTGCGAATCGGAGCTGAACAACGAGATCATTATTATCACTGCCATTCTTCAGCATATTTCCACCATAAAAGGCAACTGCCTGCTTGTATTCGAAAGAATGGAAATGCTACCCGCCAAGTTCGATTACAGCCTTATTGAACGACTCATCAAGCATTGCCCGAAGAATTTGAAGATAGTCGTATCTTCCGATTCCTTCATAAACTTTGATTATAACAGATTTGAACCGCTTTGCCCGATACTCATTGACGATAATATTTTGAGGCAAAAACCCTCAAAACCCGATTTTGCCACTTACATAAAAGAGTTGAACAGGGAACAACGCGCTTTCTTGTCATATATTGCCGAACTGGACTATCTCGAGCGAGATTTCATAAAGACTTTTTATCCGCAGGGCATAGAAGTACTGGAGGCATTGAGCTGTCAGGAATGCTATGTCGCAAAACGCGACATAAAATATTTCAGACTCAACACACTGCTCAGAAAATGGCTTCTCAAAAATAAGGACGAATATGCGATGGAATTGAGCGACTTTGACAGCATAAGCGCATATGAAAGACTGGGAGAATTTCTACTTGCCGACAAACGGTATTATGACGCATTCAAGGTCTATCACAAAATAAGTGACCTCACCAACATCGAAACTTGTTTGAAAGGCATCATCGCCGACAAATCGCTGAAACTAAATCTTTATAGCTATTGCAAATATTATGAGAACAATATTTACGACTGCATAAAAGAATATACATATTATAGGTTGTATTTGGCTTTCCACGCTTATGTCAATAGCAACTACGATTTATGCTATGTATTATCAAAAGAACTGGCGGAGGAATTCAAAGACATCGACCAAAGCGCCTATCTCGCTTGCAACGTGCTTATGATGCGCAGCAACATAAAACAAGGCAAGTTTAATGACGCCTTCGAAATCATCAAGGAATTGAAGCCGAAGTACGAAAACGATTTTGACGCTTTCGAAGATCTGCTTTTTTACAGTCCCATGGTCTATCGTGAGCTTGATTTGGCGACAAACTTCAACGACATCTACAAATATGAGTCGGTTTTGGCACAACCCGAGAGCAAGGACAAAATTTGGTATGCCAAAGCAATGCAGGCAGTTGCCGAAGCGTATTTTGACGCCGGAAACTACAAAAAAGCTATGCAGTTGACTACGCAAATCAAAAAGGTTATACCGTTCTATGTCATTCCGCACAACCTGATTATGTATTTCTATTTTTCGGGCGACATTGAGGCGGCATCAAACATAGCCAACGCGGCTTTGCGCTTTGCCACAAAGCACGACATTTACAAAGATGTATCGCTGCTTTATACCGCGCTTGCGAACATAGATATGTATTTTGGCAGAGTAAAAGACGCTTTGAAGAAGTTCGACAAGGCAGTCAGCCTTGACCGCGAAAACGGACATACGAAGTTCTATAATATTTCTCAACGCTGTATGGCATATGCCCGTTATGGGGACCTGAACTACGCAAAAGAGGTATCACATATCTACCTTAAGTACTGCGAGACATATGTGCCACAATACGCAAACATGATGCTGTCTTCATTGGCTTTTTGCTATTCGAAACTCGGAAGCAGAGAGCAGGCGTACTTCTATGCCACAAAGTGTGTGACGCAATCAAAATCACGTTCGATATTTTGGCTCAGCGGCATGGCGATAGCCACTTCATATCTTCTTGAGAGAGGCGATTTGAAGGATGCGCACAGCCTGGTCAAAAATATATTGAAATCAAGTTATGTATACGGTATGGAAATTATGCTTGTCGACAACATAGATGTCTTTGAGCCGTTGTTGATTTTTGCCAAGAACAACGATATCGAAATAGCTTATGTCGACAAAATCCGCGCAATGGTCAAAAAGAAAGAGACGATGAAGCAGATTTCGTTTAATCTCCGCATAAAATTCTTCGGCTCCACCGCAGTATATTCCGGCAATACCGAAATACAATGGAAGACCAAGAAAGCCAAGGAACTGTTTTTGCATTATATCCTTGCAGGCAAAGACGGCATAGACAGAAATATGATTATAGAGTATTTGTGGAAGGATTATGTCTACGAATCGGCAATAAACAACCTGAAAACCACCAACAACATTATCAGAAAGACGCTTACGCAAAATGATGTAGACTTCGATCTTGATTACATAAACAGCAAATATATTCTCTACATAAACAACATCGTAAACGACTATGACGAATTCTTGAAACTCATTGATGTCTACAAGAATGAGGACAACCTCAATACCCGAAAGAACGCAATGACGGAAATAATCGAAAGATACAGAGAAGGCTTTGCCATCGAAATAAGCAATACGGAATTCAACAAGCACAGAACGCAAATTTCGCAAGAACTGACAATTTTGTTGCTTAGACTGATATCCGATTTAAACAGCAGAAAAGAATACATAGATTCTAAGAAATATTTGTCTTTCCTCAAACAGATTGACAAATCCGACGACTACAAAAAACTCACCGAGGAAATAATCTCAAACATAAACTAGCATGAAAACAAACAACGAATGGAAAGATTATAGGCTAATTGCCACAGGCAACGGTATGAAACTCGAAGATTTTGGCGGAGTCATATTGTTGCGTCCCGATCCTCAGGTTATTTGGGAGGAGCCCTTTGATTTACGCAAGTACAAGGGGCTTTGCGCAATATATGAACGCAGCGCAAAGGGCGGCGGAGAATGGCAGGTGTTGAAAAAACATCCGGAAAGGTTTTTTGTAAACTGGCGAAATTTGACTTTCGATTTGAAACTGATGGGTTTCAAACACACCGGAATATTTCCCGAACAAGCGGCGAACTGGGCGACTATGATAGACCTCATTAAGAGCGCAAAAAGAGAAATCAAAGTTTTGAACCTTTTTGCTTATACCGGCGGCGCAACGCTGGCTTGTATCAGCGCAGGCGCGAATGTTTGCCACACCGATGCCGCCAAGGCTATGTGCGAAAGGGCGAAAAGCAACCTTGCGCTTTCTGGACTTGACACAACCAAAGCCAGATTTATTGTCGACGACTGCATAAAGTTTGTGGAGCGCGAAATAAGGCGAGGCAACAAGTATGATGCCATCGTCATGGATCCGCCGAGCTACGGCAGAGGACCAAGCGGCGAGATGTGGCGATTGGAAGACAACATTTTTTCGCTGGTAAAGCTGACAAAATCGGTTTTGAGTGACAATCCGCTATTTTATCTCATAAATTCCTATACTACCGGACTGCAACCCACCGTTATGAAAAATATTCTGGATTTGAATTTCAAATCTCTTCCGCACACCACCGACGCTTATGAAGTCGGAATCGAAGCCGAGGACGGCACAGCGCTGCCCTGCGGCTGCTCGGCGATGATGTCGGT
>CAYJBS010000007.1:0-43377 GCA_964368435.1 uncultured Christensenella sp.
CAATATAATTAAAGCTCTTCACCGGAGTTTTGATGTCGATATTCGGAAGATTGTAATATCTTTCAATGCTTTCCTGCTTTGTTTGCAAAATTGTTTTGGCAGTCAATGAAGAAAGCAGTACCGCATCGGTTGAGGCGACAAAGAAGACTTTGAACGGAAGTGTTTCAATTGAAGAAAATTCGAAATATGGCAAAAGCTGTCCGTCACAGAAACATTCGGCGGATTGTTCCCCGACACTCAAAGCCTTCAAATACAATCTGCGCCCGTTTTGAAGGTTGTATATCGTAATTATCGAGCCTTCTGTTTCCATAGCTACAAAATCTCTGTCGGGTTTCCAGCCAAGTGACGGCAACAGCGTATAAATAAGTTCGGTGCTAGATTGCGCTTTGCCCTCTATCGATACTTCGGTAACCTTTGCTCTGCCGTCATAAATCATATAGCTTTGTATGTCAAAATCAAAATTTTGCGTATAACAATAATGCTCTAGCAGTCCTTTGCTGTATACCGTTCTGCGGTTTTTGGCGCTGCCGCCGTTTATGCGGATATAATCTGAATTGTCTTTTGCAAATATATATTCAAAAGGCTTGTCCTTGACGGGGTCGAATGCAAAATCGTTGACCTTAAATTCCCGTGAATTTTCGAAATAAAAGAATCCGCCATGATTTTCGGTGATGACCATTCCGCCGAATTTTTCACAAATGACATTGCTGTAAGGCAATGCAGGTTGCTCGGCAAGCACATAAGAGTTTTTGCAAAAATGACCGTTGCCGCTTTTCAGCGTACTTTCTGCGCAGTCTTTTTCAAATGAGCTGATGTCATACTCGTCATCTTTCACTTCGATTTCTTGTAAAATATTTTGCAATGGTTTTGATTCGACTACAGAAAGCGAACTGTCAAGCACGACGAAAGCAAAGTCAAAAATCCGTGAATCTTGCGAAGATCTTTCCACCAACAAATAATCTTCGATATAATGATTTTTCAGCTGTTCTTTTATATGTTCTTTTTGTGTTTCTTTGAAGTTTTCGTTGTAGCATATTATCAGCCTAATCGAAATACCAAGTGTTTTCCACTGCCTTGCCGCTTGAAGCAATTCCTCAAAACATGCATTCTTCGTATCGTCATACATATACACAACGGTTTTTTTGTGGTGTGTCATTTCTCTGAACTCGTTTGTCAATCGCCCTTTCAAAACATTCAGCAAAGTTTTGTTGGAATACGGCGTATATAACAAACTGCCGAGCAATTTGTTGGCAACCGGCGAAATTTTCATTTTCATGCGTGAAGACTCTTTGGCATATCGATAAAAATCTTCCGGCAACATTTTTATATTTGCATATAAGTCCTCGATTGATTGGGCAACAATTGTGATGAGTTGACATTCGCCGTTCTTATCGGAAAAATTACCGCAAAAGCCCACAGCCGGCTCAAGCACATCGCCAATCGAAGGATATTCTTTGTTTTCTTGAAAAAACCTCGGCGCGCTTTCACTGCCGTTTCGTCCCAAAAGGTTGAAACGATTTGTTTCGACTATGATATCGCTAAGTCCTCGAATAACAAATGCCGCATATATATCGCCGTCTTTTTTCAAAGATTTTTTATGAACTATAATAGCGTTGTTTTCTTCGTCAAAACTTGTCGAAACAAAAAGATTGTTAAACACAGGATGCGCATTAAAACCGTCATAGGTGTTCATGCCTAAATCCATATAGTAGCCTACTTTCGCATTTCTAAGTTCTTCGGAAACGCTCAATCTGCGCACTTCCGCATCTATACCGTCGGCGATGCAAATGTCTGTCTTTATGCCGCTTTTTGTATTTTGCAGTGTTATTTCGACTGCAGAATACGATAAGCTGTAGTCGTCTATATTTTTGCAAATCGGAGAATAACAAGGTGACAAAATATTCCCTGCTTCGTCAAAGACATAGAAATAACCGCCGTTCGGCTCGCCGAATTGCCGTCTGTATGCGTTCAAATAAATATTATCCCGACGGACAAAATTGTTGCCCAGCGTATCAACGCAAACGCTCATTGTACCGTTTGTCAATGCGGCGGCTTTTGGCTTAAACTCAATTTTTGACACATTTTCAAAATATTCTTCTCTGTCACGCACAGCGGGCAAATTCTCTTTGCGGTGTTTTAAGGTGAAAGAATATTCGCTTTTTAATTCATTTAGTAAATTGACCGCGCCGCCAATACAGGCATTATATGACATCAAACGACAAAAAACATTGCTTTCCAAGCAGTTTGCAAGCGCTGTCAAAATCATACCTTGATGGTGCGTCATATATGACGATATGAACCGCGGTCTGCCGCTCAAATCCACCGCCTCATAAAAACCATAATCACCAAAACCGCCTGCCTTGTCGATTTTTTCGAGGTTTTCAAGCGACTCACGTTTTAGATATTTCAAAGCAAGCGCGGAGCTATATGGAGACACGACTCCTTTATCAAACTCACTGCGAAGGGAAAGTTTGTTCAGACCGAAAGCATAATATTGATAACGCAACTCGTCATCAAAGGCATAATATCCGCTTTCGCTGACACCCCAAATGCCCTTAAACCTTGTTTTCGACTGAACCATTGCGGCGTTTTGCGCCGTACTGTAAAGCAAAGAGAATTTCGGCGGTTCAATAAAATGATCGGACATAAGGTACTCAAACATTGTACCGCTCCAAGAAAGCAAGGTGTTGCCTAAAATCGGAGAATAATCCCGTTGTAGATTGCGCCAATGTTCGACCTTGCCGCTCTTTGCGATAAAAATAAGGCTCAGCAGTCGGGCTTCCGATGCCAGTATGTCATAATGACCGCTAAATTCATTTTGTCCCTCATCGTAACCTATAAAAAACTGCCCTTTTTCGTCATCATAAAGCGCTTCAAGATTTGTATTCTTTATCAGCTTTTCTGCAAGTGAAGCGGCAGAATTTTCGTTTATTACATTCAAGAATTCCTTTGTTATCATCAACGATGCCAAAAGATTTCCGCTGTCTACGCTGGAGATGAATCTGTTTACCGGCAGAAGATTGTCTATACAATACCAGTTGTATAGATTTCCCTTCCATTTCGGCATGATGTCAATGCTGTGCAAGCGGTTTGTAATCAATTCTACTGCGTCTTTTTTGTCGATAAAATTCAAATAATAAGCGGCAATATCGGCAAGCATAGTGTATCCGATATTTGTAGACGAGGTGTTTTTTGCTTGACCTTTATAAGGTTTTATTTGAATATTATCGCCGATTATGCCTGACGGCATCGCCATAAGTTGAAAATATCTGTAGGATTTTTCCGCATATAACAGCAGTTTTTGTCTTTCGCTTTTCTGAAGCTCGTATTCCTTTTCGTCTCTTCCGCTGAAATATAACGACAGTTGGAAAAGATACGCCACTGTCAAAACTATCAAAGTAGAAAGCGGAGAAAGCCCCAAAAGTATCATAAACGCGCCAAGAAATGCGGTAAAAACAATAGTCGGTGTAAACTCGCGCACATATGAAGAAAAGTTTCGCTGTTGCTGCGTCTGATAATATGTCTTCCATTCAAGCAAATTGCCTTTTGAAAACATGCGAAAAACTGTTTTTAAGAATATCAAAAAGTTGCTGACTGCATAGTACGGCAACATCAATAATTCCTCAAAAAATGTGATAAAATTATCAATTGTGCGATCGGCTACATATCTGAACCTAATGTTGTTCTTTAGGCTCTGCAAGATAGAAAACTGAGTTATAAGCAACGGGAAAAGAATCAGTGTGAAAAAAACCTTCCAAAGCGTCGGAAAGAATATCAAAGCGACAAGCGCCAAAGCACCCAAAAAAAACTCTTTCAATACGCCTGTGGCGTTACGTATAATCAAAAACCGATAAAAAGGCGAAATGGTAGAACGACAAGGCTTTTTGTCATCGTTTTTCCAACACCTGCCGACAAAGGGCAGCAACTGAATATCCCCTCTTTGCCACCTTTTTCTGCGCTCTCTTTCGGCAATGAAACTCTTCGGCGCATCTTCAAAAATTGTCACACCGCAACCCGTTTGCACGATTGCGCCTTCAAGTATATCATGTGACAAGATTTTCTTTGACGGCAATATGCCGTGCAATTTGTTTTGGAAGGATTTCAGACGATAAATTCCCTTGCCGCAAAAGATGTCCTTGCCGAAAAGGTTATAATAAAATGTCGAATAAATAGGATAACCGCTAAGTCCTGCGCTTGAAAGAAAGCGTTTTCCGAAGCAAGTATTTATTGAATAGAGATTGTATCGGCTATGTGCGTTTATCAAATCGTATTTTTCATTATACGGATGACTGATAATATTTATTAAATCGTTGACCGTGCCTGTTATTACCGTATTATCGGCATCCAATGTGACAATATATTCGGGTTTTTTGTGGTTTTTGTCAAGAATAAAAGCAAAATCATCATCCTTTCCCGTCAACAAATAATTGTTTAGCGCCATTATTGCGCCCCTTTTGCGCTCATAACCGCCATAGCTTTTGCCCAATTTCACACGTTTACGCAAAAATACATTGCAATTCGGATGTTTTTGCAATGAAAAAAACTCCTCGATAATATCCTTGTCTATGTCCAATGTTTCGCTGTCGCCTCTTTTCAAGTCGGCAAGAATAACCGTCTGAATATTATCATCGAGGTTGCTTTCATGCAGTTGCAACAGATGATTGACGGCTTCGCGCGCTTGTTCGCGCGTACAAATATACTCCGACACCACCACCATAGTGTTGCATTCGGGCGGTATGCGCTGATAATTCATCTGTGGCAACACTCTTTTTTTCAAATAAGGACTGATAATATTGTTTATCAATTGTTCGCACACCAACAGCGTCGGTATCAGCGCAAATATCGGCGCAAAAATATTGCCTGTCCAAAAGTAAAAACCGAAGCATACTGCCGCAGTAAGCACTGCGACGCAAAGAATGTACCAAGTTTCGATATATGTTCTTTTGGGCGGTGCTATTCTTGCTATCCTTCCGCGTTTTATCGATCTGCGCAACGCGCATTGATGATCATATAGTATACTGCCTATATCGGTCTTATTGGCTTCTGCAAGCTCCACCAATCTGGATGCCGTCAATATTTCGCTGACATTCGCCGCATCGCTTATTCGTTCGATAATACCATAAAAACTAAATCGGGTTTCAAGGCTCATATTCTGATAGCTTTTATGCTTACAAAGAATACTTTCAGCATTATGGTATTCCAAAACCTTGTTTTTGGGTACGAAAAGTCCATAATCCATCAATGCTTTGAATAGGCATTCCGCCATTTTTGTGCTTTCGGTCAGCGACATATTATAGTTGATTTTTATCGATTGAGGCTTTATTCCCATCTTTTCAAGCATAAGCAAGGTCTGCTCACGCAATGCGGGATTTTCCAACAAATAATAGTTATAGATATCGCTCGACATGCGTTTATGCGAAATATATCCGCTTCCGGCGGCGCGCTTGTTGTTGTCATAAAAAATTATTCTTTGCGAAAGTATATATATCTGTTCGATTATGGCGCAGCCAATAGCATTGTTGAAGTTGCTGATTTCATTGAAACATAGTGACAACTCGTTTTTTATCGACTGCATTGCCAAGTTTACTCTTTGTTTGTCCAAACAACAGAGAGATTTTGTCACAACAAAACGTGCAAGCTCAAGTATGCGCACCTCGTTTTTTATATGCGGAAGATGCTTGAAACTGATTTTTTTCTGATTATATATGAACCTTTTTACCAAATATATGTTTTGGTACAGCCATTTTTCGTATTCAAAAAGAGCGTGTCCCGACCTTGTTTTGCGTTCGGTAAGTTTATAGGCCTTATAGATGGCAGGATAGATTGACGCAAGGTTGTAACCCCTGCCATATTCCGTCACACGCATCGACCGCGCAAAGGGCAGCAACGTTCTTACAAAATCCTCATCGTTTAACTTTACAAGCTGTTTGATTTCCGGCTTTTTTACGGAGATAGCATAAGCCAACAAAAGCAGGATAATAATATTAGCGGCAATAATGATTGTATAAGTCATAAAATCTCCTTTGTCTATTATTTACATATCGGAGCTTTTTTAACCGCTATATATCGTTGCAAATAGCAACGGTTTATGCTAATATTATTACACGAGTTAGCCGGATGACCGCATCGCAAGATGAGGAAAGTCCGAGCATCACAGGGCAATGGCGGTGGGTAACTCCCACTGAAGGCGACTTCAAGGAAAGTGCAACAGAAATATACCGCAAAGCTTCGTGCTTTGCAAGGGTGGAAAGGCGCGGTAAGAGCGCACCGGCAGTTCGGCGACGAAATTGGCCATGTAAACCCCGCTTGATGCAAGATTGAGAGTCATATGGGTTGCCCGCCCGACTCCAAACATCGCTTGAGCGCTACAGGCAACTGTGCGCCTAGATAGATGGTCATCTAAGACAGAACTCGGCTTACAGACTAACTCACGGAAAAATGCCTTCGGGCATTTTTTCTTTTTACAGAAAATTTGTCAAGAAAAAAGGCTGCGCATTATGCAACCCTTTTGTTATTTTGTGTCATTTTGACTATGTAGAACGATCGAAATCCAATTCTTATTATAAATTCAATTTCAAATCGTTTTCTTTTATCCAGTTGAGCTTGCGTAGCAATAAACAGACCGCCCAAGACACCACCGCCGGAATAACAAACATCAGCAGTATGATGCCCAGTACCAGCATAGTTGTTGAGATATCTGTAGAATATTCTATTGTACTGAATACGCCGACAAGTCCGCTTGTTCCCATGCCGCCGCCTGTGGCTCCTGTCTTGAGTTTGAATACAGTTGTGGCAAGCGGTCCGACGATTGCGCTTGCTACTATCGGCGGAATAAGTATTCTCGGATTTTTCATCAAATTGGGAATCTGTAACATGCTTGTGCCAACGCCCTGCGCTATCAAACCGCCGAAGCCGTTTTCTTTGAAGCTCATCACAGCGAAGCCTATCATTTGCGCCGCGCATCCGACAACCGCCGCGCCGCCTGCCAATAGCATTTCGGGAGAAGGATTAACCAAAGGAACTATGCTTACCCAAATAGCCGCGCTTGAAGTGGGTAACGTTAGTAATACGCCCACAACAACAGCTATTACGACGCCCATTATGAAGGGATTCCAACGCATTGCCGCCTCAATACCTCTTGCTATTGCTCCAATAAGCCATGCAACAGGCGGGCAAAGAGTGACGGCGACGATGCTTGCAACGACAAGCGCCGTCAACGGCACGAAAACTATATCAATCTTTGTTTTTCCGGCAACAAATCGACAAATCTCTACGGCAAAAAGCGAAGTAAGGTATGCGCCAACAGGATTGCCTATGCCCGGGGCAATGGCAAAATTATTCATAAAGCCTGTGGCGTTGGCGCCGACAAGACCTGCAACGATACAAGAAAATATCGTCAGTTTGTCTGCTTTCAGCGCATACGCTATGCCTGCGCCGATGCCTGCTCCTGTTGCCAATTTGGCGATGCCTGCTATCTTAACTATCATATATCCGACATCATTGCCTACGCCAATAAGCTTGCCTAGCTGTTCAAAAATAGTGCCTATAATCAGCGTTGCAAAAAGTCCGAGCGCCATGCCCGAAAATGCGTCAATAAACCATCTTTTCATCAGTTTAGAAAGGATGGGTTTTACTTTTGTCATTATGTCTCTCCTTTATTGATAGTTTTTGAGGACAATTTCGAGAATATCCGAAAGTATCTTGTTGCCTATCCCCAGTTTCAAGTTATTAAGTGGAATTATATCAATATTTGTTTGAATGTCAAAGTATTTTTTAATAGAATTAATGATAGATTCAATATTATGTAAATAAAATCTGTCTATGCCGCACTTGTTGGCGCATTTTTCGAGAAATGCGAGCAAGGTTTCATAATCGTTCAATCCAATAGAATCTTTTTGTTTATCTCTTAGGTGGCGGAAAAGCTGTTTGATTATGGCTTCTTTGCTTGTTCCCGGGTCCATATTAAAAAGACAGCGAAATTCTTCGATAGCCTCTTCTTTCAGACGCATAACAAAGTCTTGGGCGGCTCCGTAGCCCTCATCAACAAAATAGTATAGCTTGCCTTTGTGTCCGTCAAGCGCGCGTACGGTGTCGAAATATCCCATTTTTATGTTGCGCTTCAGCGAGCTTTCATATATGCTTATGGTGCCGCCTACGCTTGCCGAGGGTGAAATATATGTTATTTTTACGGTGTCATCTACAACAGTGCGGTGCGGCATAGAGCTGTTTGTTCTGACTGCTATTATTTCGTCATACCCTCTTCGAATCAGCGGATTTATCGGAAGATTGTCGAAGACTCCGCCGTCAAAATATTTTTTTCCGTAGATGGCGTCACGTCGAAAGCCCGGAATGTATGCGCTCGCCATAATATATTCGTGAATGTCGCCGTACGGTATCTCTTCTTTAAAGATTTCCATCGGCATTTTGTCGGTGATGGATACGGTGACTATTCCGAAATCTTTTTTTGAACGGCGCAGCTTATCCTCGTCAATAAGGCTCTTCAGCAGGCACATTATTCTGTCTCTGGAAAAACCTTTATTCGCCAAAGCGGTGCGTACCAAAGAAATAAGGTACAACAAAGATTGACTGTCAAAATTTTTGTTGAAGATATTGAGCATTTTTTCGTCGTCTACATCGACAAAATCCGACGGCACTGCAGTTTCCCAAAGTTCGATGCATTTTTCGGCATCGCCCTGCGCTACAATTGCTCCGTTTACGGCGCCAATGGAAGTGCCCATAACGCCGTCAAAATCATATTTTCGTTCAAGCAGCGCTTTTATTGCGCCTGCATGGTAGGAGCCCTTTGCTCCACCCCCCTCAAGTACCAACCCCAACATCTCATAACTCCTTTTGTGTCACCCTTTTCTCATCCAAATTCAGCGTCAATACTGCGCAAACTACACTGCTGACAACATATATGAACGCAAAGCAATATAATGCTCGTACAAAACCTAATTTATCCATCAACATGCCCCAACAAAATCCGAAAATAATGGAAGTTGCAAGAAAAAACGGCAAAGCAATGGCGCGAAATCTATTGCTGTCTTTTATTAATACCGAAATAAGGAAAATCAAAATATTGATGCCCAACCCGATCGCGCCGAGAAAATAAACAATCTCCGGCGAAAGAATTTTGCCGACAGAAAGAATTTCGGACAGTATTTTTGGCAAGTTACCGTAGTTGCCGTTATAGGTGTTCAGCGGAAGGAAAAAATAAATGATCTGAACTGCCAGCATAACGGCAATGGTTATTTTTGTGTTTTTTAAGGCAGGTTGCGCTTTGTTCATACTATTATTTCAGAGTAAGTCTAAATGACAATGTATGCGGTTGTTTCGGAAGCAGTTTGTATTGCGGTTTCAGCATGGCAAGCGCAGGAATGTCGCCGCCAACGCCTCTTTGGGCTCCGTCAATGTTCAGTGTCAAATAATCTAGCCGTCCCAACTCATGTAAATGCTGAGCTTTGTCGAGCATGTCTTTTGTATATGGGTGAACGCCGAAGCTGAAAGACTTGTCTTTTGCGGAAATAATAACTGCTCCGCCCTCGCCCGAAATCTCTGCATGCCGCATTTCGGTATGGTTGCCGTTCTCCTGCGGCATCAAATAATCGTGAATGAAGTCCTCAGCTTTGCCCTCATGAACTTTCAACAAGGCTGCAGATGCTCTGTCACAATGGTTCTCGAATGGTCCCTTGCCATAAAATTTCACATCTTGGAAGTCCTCGCGAAGCGCCATACTGAAACCGTAACGTTCCATTGCAGAGGAAGAAACGACTTTCATCGAAATGTCGATGCCGTCGCCGGCTATTTCGTACACCGTGCTGAGTTCTTTCAAACAAGGCATCTTCCAGCGTATGGCTATGGATACTTTGCCATCTTTTTCGGTTACGGATACTTTCCTTGCTTTGAGTTTTTTTGAGGCATTCTTCCAACGGAAGGTACCGAGAATAAATTGCACAAATCGAACCTTTACTTGCGCCAACTTGTCGTTGTCGATTGCGGCGCGCCAAAAATCGGGATATATAGGAGCCTTCAAGACTTCTTCGTCATTTTTCTTGAGGCTGACGATAGCACCGTTCTTTTTGTTGACGGTGACAATCATATCTCCTGCCGAAACAACAATTTCTTTTCCGGTCTTCAATACCATTGCTTCGCCGTCAAGAGCCTTCAATTCGAAGGAATAAGGCTGAATGATGAACTGTTCATAGGCTATTATGTGTCCCTGCGGTATTGCCTTGCGTTTTTTCTTGGTGTACGCTTCAACAATCAGCGTAAGTTCAGAAGAGTCGGCGGCAATATGCTCAAGCGTCATGCTGATTTCGCTTGACGGTTCAACATCGGGCATCAATTTGTCTTGTGACGGCAGTGGAACGCCGTTCTTCAGATAAGTCAATCGCAAACCGAATTCCGAAAGGTTGGTAAATAAAAATCTGTTTTTGATTTTCAGTTGGTCGCCTTCCAATGAAAAATCTATTTGTTGATACTCTTTTCTGACTTCGTACAGAGCAGGATTGGGCGAACGGTCGGCTCTGACTATGCCGTTGAAAGCAAAATTGCCGTCATTAGGCTTGTCTCCGAAATCTCCGCCGTATCTCCACTGCGTCACACCGTTTTCGACATGTTTTATCGACTGATCGGCAAAATCCCAAATGAAACCGCCTGCAAGTCTGTCATACTTTTTGAATTCATTCCAATAATCGGAGAAGTTGCCCAGACTGTTGCCCATGGCATGAGCGTATTCGCACTGTATAAAGGGCAAATCTTTATAGGTTTCCGGCTTGTATTTCTTGCCGAGAGGATTCCAAAGCGCTCTGCAATGCCTTATTGTCTTGTTTTCGCCGATGAGAGGCATCTTTGCCAAAGTCGAATACATTTCGCTGAGTACATCGCTGACCTTGCCGGAAGTGTCGGGGTCATAGTGAATGAACCTTGTGTCGTCAATATTCAGCGCCGCCTCACGCATGGCATAAAATGATTTGCCAAAACCTGCCTCGTTGCCCAGCGACCAGCTTATGATACAAGCATGGTTTTTGTAGGAGTTTACCATATTTTTGATGCGATAAACGCAGTGCTTTGTCCACAATTTGCTATTGCCGGGAATAATAAAAGCCAACCCGTGTGTTTCGAGGTTGTTTTCCGCTATGACAAGTATGCCGTATTCGTCGCACAACTCATAAAATCTGCGGCAGTTGGGATAATGGCTGTTCCTTATTGCGGTAATATTGTTTTGCAAACAAAGTTCTATGTCCTTTCGGATAAGTTCTTCGGGCACGGCGTGAGCAAAGTCGGGATGAAATTCATGTCTATTCACGCCGCAAAACTTCAACGGCATACCGTTAAGAAGTATGAACGGTCCCTTGCCGTCAATCATTTTTTGGATTTGTATGGATCTAAAGCCGAATTTTGATTGTCTTTTATCAATAAGCCCATTCTCGTCTGAAAGTTCGATGTCAAGCGTATATAAATATGGCGTTTCGTGCGACCAAAGTTTTATGCCGTCAAGCTGTTTATTGATTTCGACAAACATTTTTTGTTCTTTGCTGAGCATCTCAATGTCGTTTTCTTCATCATAAACAATATTGCCCTCTTTGTCCGTCAAAGACAGTTTCAGAGTACCGTTTATTAGCATGCCCCTGTTGCTGTCGATTTCTATCGTCGTTCTGAAGTTCGCCGATTTGTAGTCTTCCGACAAATAACTGCGAGCAAAATAATCGGCTATCTCTACGGTAGGCTTGAAAATAAGCGTAACGTCACGGAATATGCCGGAAATACGCCACATATCCTGGTCTTCAAGATAACTGCCCGTACAATAACGGTATACTGTGACTGCCAGTTTGTTGGTACCTTTTTTAACAAACGGCGTGATGTCATATTCTTGCTGATCGAAGGAATCTTCGGAATAACCAACGAAAGATCCGTTGATGTATACTTCGGCGCAGGAGTTTACACCGCCAAAATTCAAAAACAAATTGTCCTTGAGCTCTTCAAGCTCGAAGCTCGTCACATACAACCCGACGCTGTTTTTGTTGGGTTTTATGTGCGGCACACGCAACAAATTTTTTGAGACCATAGCGTACGGATAAGCGACATTTGAATAAATCGGAGTATCAAAGCCTTGCAACTGCCAGTTCGACGGAACAGTAATCTTTGTGAAACCCGTCAAGTCGGCGCCCTCTTTCTGATAGTCCTCGGGAATTTCGTAAACATTGTTGCAAAAGCGGAACTGCCATTTGCCGTTCAAAAGCTTTGTTTTGGGCGCAAGATTTCCGTCCAAAGGAAAGACCGAGGCGTATCTTTTTATGGAGTTTATGTTGAAAACATTCTTATCATTCCAATACTTTTGCATAATTTCTCCTTTTAGCAAAACTTTTTAATATTATACCATAACCGCGCGGGCGTTTCAATACTCTTCAGTGGATAAACAGTGATAAAATTCACCGCTGAAGATATAATATATTATGCTTAACAACGTACTGATTTTTTTTAGCGGAATCGGATTGTTCTTATACGGGATCACCGCCGTAAGCAGTGGAGCGCTTACATACGGTGAAAACATATTAAACAGTCGCATCAATAAGTTGCTTTCCAGCGGCATTTCTGCTACTTTGACAGGATTGACGGTGACAGCTGTTATTCAAAGTTCCTCAGCTACAAACAGTATTGCCGTAAAGCTTTCCGACTCTTATTTACTCAATCAAAAGACTTCTTTTTACATAATCATGGGCGCAAATATCGGCACAACGGTTACGGCATATTTGTCAATAATATCTACATTTGACATTTCTTATTACATCTCTGCATTGATGTTTTTTGCCATTCTTACAGCCGTTCTGACAAAAAACATAAAAGTCAAAAACACCGCTATGATGTTGTGCAGCTTAAGTTTGATTTTTATCGGTCTGAATCTGGTTAATTCCTCAATGTCTGCGTTTGAGGATATTATATACTCGTTTTTGGCTACCCGAACAAACCGTTTTCTGCTACTGATACTTGCCATGCTATTGACGGCAGTATTACAAAGTTCCTCGCTAACCAGTGTGCTTTTGGTCGCTATGGCGGCGGCAAACATCATAGACATTACGGCGGCGGTGTACATGGTCATGGGCATAAATATCGGTTCTTGCGGCAGTGTCTTACTTGCCTGCGCAGGTTGCAAAAAACAGGGCGTCGTGTGCGCGCTGTTCCACTTGTTTTTTAATATTGTGGGAACAATAATAAATATCTTTTTTATCGAGACCGGAGTATTGAACTTTTTTGTCAACGCGCCCCTTCGCGCCGACATAAAAATAGCGTTATACCATACTTTTTTTAATACGGTAACAACGCTATTGATATACTATTTTGTGCCTGAGGTTTGCTCTTTCTTGAACAACCGATTGAAGAATAACAGTTATTTCAGCGCTTCAAGCAACATTTCGCGAACAAGCGAGGGTGCCGCCGACTTGCCTACTTTGCGTGACACCTGACCCATCAAGAAACCGAATACTTTTTGTTGTCCGCTCTTGTATTCTCCTACTGCTTTGTCATTGCTTTCGATGACTTCTTTTATTGCCGTAGCGACTGCATCGGTATCATTGACAATAATCAGTCCATTTTCTTTTGCTATCTGTTCAGGCTCGCCGCCCTTTTCGAACATTATGGCAAGAATGGTCTTTTGCGCCGCCTTTGTTATGACATCATCATCAAGCATTTTTATCAGTTTTGCAAAGCTTTTTGGCAAAAATCTGAATTCGCCGTCATAGCCGCTATCGTTTATCAGTCTGAAAACCTCGACAACAATCAGGTTGGCGGTGGATTTATAATTGGGATATACCGCCACGGCTTCGTTGAAGAAGTCGCTGTATTCCTTCTTTGTGAGAATTATTTTTGCTTCGACTTCGCTTACTCCGTAAGTATCAACATAAATTCTCAACCGCTCTTCGGGCAGCATGGGAATCTTTTTTGATATACTTTCAATTTGACTGCCGTCAAAAAGAATGGCGGGAATGTCCGGCTCGGGAAAGTAACGATAATCGTGCGCCTCTTCTTTGCTGCGCATAGACACTGTCTTGCCGTTGTTGTCATTGAAACGTCTTGTTTCTTGAATGACTCTCTCGCCTCTTTCAATCAAATCCGTTTGTCTTTTTACTTCGTATTCAATGGCTCTGCCTATGCTTTTCAAAGAATTAAGGTTCTTTATTTCGGCTCTTGTGCCTAGAATTTCGCTGCCTTCGGGTTTCAGTGAGATGTTGACATCACAACGAATCGAACCCTCTTCCATCTTCGCATCACATACTTCGGCATAACGCAGTCTTGACGCAACAGCTTCAACAAAGGCTATCGCCTCGTCTGCGCAAGTTATGTCCGGTTCGGTAACTATCTCGATAAGCGGCACGCCGCATCTGTTGTAGTCGGCTAAGCTGATGCCTTGATATTCATCATGAATGAGTTTTCCTGCATCCTCTTCGATATGAATTCTGTTGACGCGAACTTTTTTGTGTCCCAGATCGACAAAACCGTCGGTGCAAATCGGAAAGAAAAATTGTGAAATCTGATAGGCTTTGGGCAGATCGGGATAGAAATAATTCTTTCTGTCAAAGGCGCTGAAAGCGTTTATTTTGCAGTCCAAGCACAAACCTGCTATGACAGCGTATTCCACAGCCGTACGATTAAGAAGCGGCAGTGTCCCGGGCATAGCCGAGCATCTCGGACAGCAACGTGTGTTAGACTCTCCGCCAAACTGCTGAGCGCACTGGCAAAAAACTTTGGATTTTGAGGACAGTTCCGCATGTATTTCCAAGCCGATGACTATATCGTATTTCATTTGCGACCTCCTTTTTCGAAGTTTTCGTATGCCGCGCACGCCGCAACAAGCTGTTTTTCGGCAAAAGCCTTGGCTGTAATCTGTAGTCCGATAGGCAGTCCGTTTTTGTCCTTGCCGCAGGGCGTTGTTATGGCAGGAAGTCCTGCAATGTTTGTGGTGACGGTATAAATGTCCGCCGTATACAGCTTTACGGGATCATCAATATTGTTGCCGATCTTGAATGCCGCTGTCGGTGTTGTCGGCGAAATAATAAAGTCGCACTGCTCAAATATTGCGTTGTACTCATCCATTATTTTTGAGCGGACAAGCACTGCTTTGTTGTAATAAGCGTCATAATATCCGCTCGAAAGTCCGTATATGCCGAGAAGAATTCTTCTTTTTACTTCTCTGCCAAAGCCTTCGTCACGGGTGAAACGCACATTCTGTAGATAGCTGTCGCCTTTCTCACTGCGGTAGCCGTATTTTATGCCGTCGTATCTTGAAAGATTTGAGGACGCTTCCGCCGAAGAAAGCAAATAATATGCGCTTACGGCATATCTGAGGCTCTTCAACGACACCTCTTTTATGGTACAGCCGAGCTTTTCGAAAATTGCCACGGCATTCATTACGCTTTCTTTTACTTCGTCGGTCAATCCTGCTTCAAAAAATTCTTTCGGCAGACCGATTACTTTGCCTTTCAAGCTCTGCCCTACCGCCGATGTGAAATCCTCAACTTCTTTGTCGGATGAAGTCATATCGAATAGGTCTTTGCCGGATATCGCATTGAGAATAATTCCGCAATCCTCGGCGCAATTTGCGATGGGTCCTATTTGATCAAGCGAAGATGCAAAAGCCACAAGTCCATAGCGCGAAACTCTGCCATAGGTAGGTTTCAAGCCGGTTACGCCGCAAAAAGCCGCAGGCTGTCTTATTGAACCGCCTGTATCTGAGCCAAGTGCCGCCACTGCCATATCCGCCGCCACGCAAGCGGCGCTGCCGCCCGATGAGCCTCCGGGAACATATTCCGTATTTATGGGGTTCTTTACATTGCCAAAAAACGAAGTCTCGTTGGTGCTTCCCATTGCGAACTCGTCCATGTTGGTCTTTCCAACGATGATTGCGCCTTGTTTTTTTAGTTTTTCGATAACAGTGGCATCAAAAGTCGGTACATAGTTATAAAGTATTTTAGACGCGCATGTTGTTAAGACGTCTTTTGTCGATATGTTGTCCTTTATTGCCAGAGGTATGCCTGTAAGCAGTTGCGCTTTGCCTTCATCAATTAAACGCTGCGCCTCTGCGCCTTGCGCGTAAGCCTCTTTCTCTGTTATGGTAATAAAAGCGTTGATTTCGGGATTTTTTTGTTTAATTTGAGCAAAATAGCCGTCCAACAACTCTTTGACTGTCATTTCCTTGTTGTCAAGTTTCTTTCTCAGATCTCTGATGCTTGCCATTATTCCACCACCTTCGGAACAACAAAGCTGTCCTTTTCTTGTTTGGCGGCGTTGCGCAAAATATCGTCACGCGCCATTGAGGGAGCGGCGACATCTTCTCGCAAATCGGCGAAGGCTACTATATTCAATTTCGGCTCGACATTGGTTGTGTCGGCGTCCTTGATGCCGTCGATAAGCCCGATAATGTCCTGCATATCGTTTACCATGGCTTGCATTTCGTTGTCGGAGAAGCTGAGCATCCCCAAATCCGCAAGGTGTTTGACTAATTTGATTTTTTCGTCCATTTCCTTCCTCTTGTTGGTTTCTTATTGAATTATTATGTCGGCTCTTGCCGGTCCTACACCGATATATTTTAGTTTTATGCCCACATAGCCTTGAATAAATTCGATATACTTTCTTGCGTTAAGCGGCAATTTTTCGTATTGGCGAATCTTCGAGGTATCTTCTTTCCAGCCGGGCAGTGTTACGTAAATCGGTTCAACGTCAAAAAGTCTGTATGCCGAGGGCATATAATCGATTTCTTTGCCGTCAAGTTTATAGCCGGTG
The DNA here is from genome assembly GCA_964368435.1 of uncultured Christensenella sp. Classification (GTDB taxonomy): domain Bacteria; phylum Bacillota; class Clostridia; order Christensenellales; family DTU072; genus DTU072. Next base: position 16,777 of record CAYJBS010000007.1, read on the forward strand.
CATACCTTTATTTCTTCATAGGTATCCAACTTGTCAATTTTGCAGATTGCAATCGAAGTAAAGCCGTTTATGACGGCGGCATACTTCAAAACAGGCAAATCAAGCCAGCCCAGCCGTCTTGCTCTTCCCGTTCTTGCGCCGAATTCGTCGTCTATATTTGAGCCGTCGCCTCTGAAGCCGTCTGCCGCTTCTCCGTTCATTTCTGTGGGGAATGGTCCGTCTCCGACCGCCGAAGAAAAAGCCTTCATAACGCCGACTATCTCGGTAATCTTGCTGATGGGAAAACCACCGCTGACGGCGGCATATGCCGCTACGGGGTTCGACGACGTAACATAAGGATATATTCCCAAATCTATGTCCTTCATAGCTCCCAACTGACCTTCAAAGAGGATTTTTTCGCCTCTTTCGATAGCCTTGTTGATAAAGGTCACAGGCTCTACTATCATAGCAGAGAACCTTGTTGCCCATTCTTTACATTTTTCGAAGACTTCGTCGGCAGTCACAGACTGTCCGCCCTTTGCCAAAAGTTCTGCGTTTATGGTGCCTATGACGGTATCTATTCTCTTTTTGCAATGTTTTAAGTCCAAAAGGTCTTCAAACCTCAACGCGTTGCGGCGCGCTCTGTCGGCGTAGGCATAGCCTATGCCCCTCTTTGTTGTGCCTATTGATGTGCCGCCCTTTTCGGAAAGCGTATCAAGCTGAATATGATAAGGCATAAGAATGATTGCTCTCGATGAGATATACATGTTTTTGACGCTGACGCCCTTGCTCTCAACTTCTCCAAGCTCTTTTGATAGCTCGTCCGGATTTATGACCATACCCGTACCTGCAAAAACCTTGCAGCCTTCTTTGAAGATGCCACAGGGTACAAGGTGCAGTTTGAATACGCCGTATTCATTGACGACGGTATGCCCTGCATTGTCACCACCTTGGAAACGGACAACCATGTCCATATCCGCCGCAAGATAATCGACTACTTTGCCTTTGCCTTCGTCACCGAATTGCGCTCCAACCAAAACTGTTACTGACATTTTCTCTCCTTTTGTGTGTGTAATTGGATATATCTTGTAAAAAAGATTATTTCAATAAGTTCTTAAGACGGCGCATTGCCTCTTCTGTGTTTTCTTTCGTGTTAAATGCTGTAAGACGGAAGTACCCTTCTCCGCACTTTCCGAAGCCACTGCCCGGGGTGCCGACTACGGCGATATCGTTTAATAATAAATCAAAAAATTCCCACGATTTCATGCCACTTGGACACTTCAGCCAAATATAAGGCGAATTTATGCCGCCTGTAAACCATATGCCCAGTTCAATAAGCGTATCGGCAATAATCTTGGCATTCTGTGAATAATATTCGATATTTTCTTTTATGGCAGCCAAACCGTCAGCCGTGAAGACTGCTTCGGCGCCCTTTTGTACTACATAACTGACACCGTTGAACTTTGTTGTTTGGCGGCGCAACCACATACGGTTGAGGCTCATTCCGTCTCGGACAAGAGCTTTCGGAACTACGGTATAACCGCATCTAGTGCCTGTGAAACCTGCGGTTTTTGACAGTGAACAGAATTCTATTGCGCATTCTTTTGCGCCTTCGATTTCATAAATCGATCTGGGAAGATTGTCGTCTTTTATGAAGCACTCATAAGCGGCGTCAAAAAGAATAACCGCGTCATTGTCAAGCGCAAATTTTACCCACTTTGCCAGTCTTTCTCTATCGTATACTGCGCCTGTGGGATTGTTCGGTGAACACAAATATATAATGTCGCCTTTCAGTCCATCATAAGGCACCGGCATAAATTCGTTGGACTCATTGCCGTCAATCAACTTGATTTTTCTGCCGAGCATGAGGTTGCTATCCATATATACAGGATAGACGGGATCGGGAATGATTATGGTATTGTCGTTGCTGAAAAGGTCGGTTATGTTGGCTACATCGCTCTTTGCTCCGTCGGAAACAAATATTTCGTTGCTGTCAACTGTCACACCGTAGCTTTTGTAGTATGCGGCAATCTTATCTCTCAAAAAAGCGTAGCCCTGCTCCGGGCCGTAGCCACGAAAGCTCTCGCCTTTGCCCATTTCGGCAGATGCTTGTTCCAGTGCTGACACGACTTCCTTAACCAACGGTTTTGTGACGTCGCCTATTCCCATTTTTATTATTTTTTTGTCGGGATTTTTTGTGGTGAATTCATTGACACGCTTTGCGATGTCGGAAAAAAGATAGCTTTCGCTTACGTTTATGTAATTCTTGTTCAAACTTGCCATTGCTTCCTCCTATTTCTGTTCGCTGTACTCCTTTGCGGCGCAAATAAAATCTCTGAAAAGAGGATGCGCTCTGTTGGGTCTTGATTTGAATTCCGGATGATATTGTACTCCGACAAACCAACGAAGTTTGGGTATCTCAATAGCTTCTATCAGTATCCTATTGGGGGATTGTCCGGAAATAATCATGCCGTTGTCTTCCAAGTCTTTGCGGTAAGCGTTGTTGACTTCATAACGGTGGCGATGACGCTCTTCTATACTCAAAGTGTTGTAGGCTTTTGCCATCAAGGTGCCCGGCACTATGTCGCAGGGATATTTGCCAAGTCTCATCGATGCGCCCTTCTCGGTAATTTCCTTCTGTTCGGGCATAAGGTCGATAACTTTGTAGGAAGAATTTTCGTCGAACTCTCCGCTGCTTGCATCCTTGTGTCCAAGCACATTGCGTGAAAACTCTATTATTGCCATCTGAAGTCCAAGGCATATGCCAAAATACGGAATATTGTTTTCTCTGGCATATTTCACCGATGCTATCATGCCTTCGGTGCCTCTCTTGCCGAAGCCTCCCGGCACTATTATGCCGTCGACTCCCTTAAAGATAATATCGACGTTTTGGTCGCATACCAATTCGGAATCAATCCATTCTATGGTTACGCTGACCTCGTTTTCGTAGCCTCCGTGATAAAGCGCTTCAAGTACCGAAAGGTACGCGTCATGCAATTTTATGTATTTGCCGACAAGCGCAATTTTCACAGTTTGTTTTATGTTTTTTATTCTTTCAATGAGGTTGCGCCAAGAAGTAAGTTCCGGCGTGGGAGCGTCAATTTTCAGTTCACGGCAAATTATGTTGGAAAAATTGCTGGTTTCAAGCATCAGCGGCGCCTCATAAAGCAAAGGTACCGTAATATTCTCGATGACGCAATCGGACGGAACGCCGCAGAACATGGCTATTTTGTCCATCAAATCTTTTTCCATAGGCTCGTCCGTACGGCAAATGATAATGTCGGGTTGAATACCGTATGAAAGCAGTTCTTTTACGCTGTGCTGAGTGGGTTTGGATTTGTGCTCACCGCTGAACTTCAAAAACGGTACAAGTGTGACATGCACATAAAGCACATTGTCGCGTCCGATTTCGCGTCCGATTTGGCGCATACTTTCAAGATATGGCAACGATTCGATATCGCCTACCGTGCCGCCTATTTCAGAAATGACTATGTCGGCGTCTGTCGTTTCGGCAACACGAATCATACATCTTTTTATTTCGTTGGTTATGTGTGGAATAACTTGAATGGTGCTACCCAGATACACGCCTTTGCGCTCATTCGAGAGCACCTTTGTGTATACCTTTCCGGTAGTCATCGAGGAATATTTGTTTAGGTTTTCGTCAATAAATCTTTCGTAATGCCCGAGGTCGAGGTCGGTTTCTGCGCCGTCGTCGGTGACGAACACTTCGCCGTGCTGTAGGGGACTCATCGTGCCGGGGTCGACGTTTATGTATGGATCAAATTTTTGTGCCGCAACTTTGAAGCCTCTTTCTTTTAGCAATCTTCCCATAGATGCCGCTGTAATACCTTTGCCCAGTCCGGATACAACGCCGCCTGTGACAAAAATGTACTTTGCCTTTTTTGCTTCTGAATTCATAAAAATACCTCTCCTTCGTAGTTTAGTCGGGCTTCGCCCTTCAGAAAAATCTCCCCGTCGCAGATTTCGAGCTGCAGGTCTCCGCCTTTCAAGTGTATAGTGGCTTTATTTTTTAGTTTTCTTTGTATATATGACACATAGAAAGCCGCAGAAGCTCCGGTTCCGCATCCGAGCGTTTCGCCCGTGCCTCTCTCGTAGACTCTCATATGCGCGTTGTTTTCGTCTATTATTTGTACAAACTCCACATTTGTTCTTTCGGGGAAAACCCTGTGGTTGGAGATCTCTTCCCCCAGTTCCATATCCATCTCTCGCGCGCTATCGACAAAAATCACAGTATGTGGATTTCCTACCGAAACGCAGTTTATGTATACCGTTCCTCTGCTTGTGGACAAGGGCTGATTGATTATTTCGTTGTCGCAGAACATTGCGGGAATATCCTTCGGCGAGGTAAGCGCTCTGCCCATGTTTACTTTGGCGCTGTCGACTTTGTTGTCCTTTATGAACAATTCCAGTCTTTTTATGCCGGAGAGCGTTTCTATCGTGACAATGTCTTTTTTGGTCATACCGCGGTCAAAGACATATTTTGCCACACATCTTATCGCGTTGCCGCACATACCGCTTTCTGAGCCGTCTGCGTTATACATTCTCATGGAAAAATCCGCTTTATTCGAACGGTCAATAAGTACCAAACCGTCTCCACCAATGCCAAAATGTCTGTCAGACAATTTTTTTGCAAGCTCTGCGGGAGCCTCGACATTTTCTTCCATAAGGTTCAGATAGATATAATCGTTTCCGACACCGTTCATTTTGCTGAATTTCATTCCACCTCCAAATCTTCGGGCTTCTGTAGTTCAGCAAATATTTCTTCAGCGCAAGTATTCTTTCCGCTTATTTAGTTCTAGGGTACAATAGTATTATATTGTTATGCCTTGTATACAATTCTTCGGCATTCTGGACATTCTGCCATATCACCGCTTTTTACCAACTTTTCGTTGACTTCAATGAATATTTCCATGCCACAACCGGAGCAGTTTCCGTCCATGTATTCTACGAAAGCCGGCATTTTCCTTTCCGTTCGGCGAGCCTCGTACTTTTCGAAGAGTTTTTCGTCCAGCGCACCGCGTAGTGACTCCAACTCCCTCATAAATGGCGCAGCCTTCTGCTTCATTTCGCGGACCATATCGTCGTGGTATCTCTTGTGTTGCATATACATGTTGTTTATTTCGATGCGCTGTTCGATAAGCCTCTGCACCTCAATTTTCAACTCCGAGAAACGACGAGCTATTCTGTTCATGTCTCTTTCTATTGAAGAAATCAACTCTTCGTATTTTATCAAACTCTTGTCATATAAGTCAAGTTCGGCAGCATCATTTATTGAATTTGTGTCGCGTGCCAAATATTCACCCATGCCATCAAGTTCAGGCATGCGTCCTACGCCTTTTTCGAATGCCGAAAAAAGTTCTTGCGTCTCTTTCATAAGACGTGTAAGCTCTTCATTCTTTTCGCTGTAGTTGCTCTTCAAGATTCTGAGATTCTTCAGCACATCGGATTTTTGGAAGTCATTCTCGAGAGAATATATCTTCATATCTATACTCTGGTATTCAATTATTTTGTCTAAACCCATCTTGTCTCCTAATATTATACGGATTTGAGCATTTTTTTGTTTTTATTATTTTTATGTCCATCCCTCGGCTTCTTAACAACTTGTCAATCAAATCGACAAAGCCCAGTTCGCTGTCATAATGCCCGAAGCATATTATACCATAGTTTAAGTCTTTTGCAAACCTGGCAAAGCTATATTTTATGTCGGCTGTAAGAAAAATATCCACATCTTTATTTTGCAAATCTATCAGCAATGCTTTGTTGCCGCCGCCTGCGCCGTTTATGACGGCAGCTCTGCGCACAATGAGACTTTCGTCGCCTATCGTTACTATGTTATTGTCGCCAAGTGTTTCGCCGACAAACTTCGCATATTCGCCCATTGTTGCGACATTTTCGATGTCGCCTATCCTCGCCGAGTCAATGCTGTCATATAAATATTCTATGTTTTGTAATCCAAGTTTTTCCGCTACATAATCATTCAAGCCGTTTTTTGCGAAATCGATGTTTGTGTGCGCGGCATATATGACAATGTCGTTCTTTATGGCAAGAGCCATTGCTCTGTGCAGTGGCATTCTGTAATCAATCGACTTGAGCGGTTCGAAAATCGAAGGATGATGCTCAATAATCAGATTGCAACCTTTTTCGATAGCCTCTTCCACAACACAAATGTTTGTGTCCAGCGTCACCAAAACGCCCGTCAAAGTCTTGTCGGTATCTCCCAAAATAAGTCCCGAATTGTCAAAATCCGCTTGCAAATCAAGCGGCGCAAACAACTCCATTTCTGCTATGACGTCTTTAATTTTGTAAGGCATTATTTATGTCCCCCAATTCTTTTTTTAGTTCTTTCGAAGGATTCTCTGTCATGTCGAAAATTTCTATAATTACTTTTTGCCGCGCTTTCAGCTTTTTTTCGAAATCGGCTTGCGGCGGAAAGTTTTTTCCGACAAAATATTCATTTTCGGCATAATTGGGCTGTCCCTGTGAACAAACAATAATATCATAAAACCGCCTGCCCTCTGCCACGACATAATCCTTCTTCGCGCAAAAACCGTTTTTTGCAAGAAACTCGCGTAGCACCGAAGCGTCCTGATGCGGTACTAAAATATATTTTGAGTCCAGCCTCTTTTCGGATAATATCTTAATGATTTCGTAGCCGCCCATGCCCGCGATGACAATACAGTCGGCATCCTCAATCTTTTGCAATCCGTCACCTACAATAAATTCCGCTCTGTCGGATACTCCATAATTTTTGGCAAGAATTTTTGCTTTCTCAAGGCTTTTTTGGCTTATGTCAACAGCGTAAGCGTACTTTGCTTTGTTGTTCAGCAAGCAAAAAACCACAATTTTACCGTGGTCTGCGCCTATATCGGCGAGCCTGTCGCAGTCGACTTCGGAGGCTATCGCCTCCAACCTTTTGTCGAGTTTTGGCATATTATTTATCAAGAAAATCCTTAAGTTTTTTCATTTTGTTGGGGTGTTTGAGCCGTCTCAGCGCCTTTGCTTCGATTTGGCGAATTCTTTCTCTGGTGACATTAAAGACCTTGCCCACCTCTTCGAGTGTTCTGGGACGATTGTCTTTCAGACCATAGCGCAAAATAAGCACCATAGCCTCTCTGGGCGCCAACGTATTCAAAATCTCTTCCACCTGCGCTTTCAGCATTTTTGCTTCTGCCGCATCCATCGGAGCCACTGCGTTGTGATCTTCGAGAAAATCTCCAAGATGGCTGTCGTCTTCCTCGCCGATAGGTGTTTCGAGCGAAACAGGGTCTTGAGCAATCTTTTGGATTTCGACGACCTTTGATTCGGTGATACCCATTGCCTCGGCAATCTCTGCCTGCGTAGGTTCTCTGCCGAGTTGCTGCAAAAGTGTTCTGGATACCTTCGTCAACTTGTTTATGGTCTCGACCATATGAACCGGGATACGAATAGTCCGCGCTTGATCTGCAAGCGAACGAGTGATGGCTTGTCGAATCCACCATGTGGCATAAGTGGAGAATTTGAAGCCTTTTGTGTAATCGAATTTTTCGACGGCTTTCATCAAGCCCAAGTTGCCTTCTTGTATCAAATCAAGGAACTGCATGCCCCTGCCGACATATCTCTTTGCGATGCTGACAACCAAACGCAAGTTGGCGTTTATGAGATTGTCCTTTGCCAGTTCGTCGCCTTGCGCCATTCTTTGTGCAAGATCGACTTCTTCCGAGGCTTGCAAAAGCGGTACCTTGCCTATGTCTTTCAGGTACATTTTGACGGAGTCGTCGATATTGACTTCGCTCATTATTTTTTGGAGCAGTTTGTCGTTTGTTTTTTCGACACCCGTCTCAACTTTTATGTTGTTGTCCTCGAGAATTTTATAGATATCTTCCAGTTCTTTGGCATCAAGCTCCAGCTTGTCCAGCGAATTCAGGAGATCGTCTTCTTGAATTTTTTTGTCGTCCTTGTGCTGTTCGATGATGCTGTCTATTTCTGTTTTCTTGCGTTCTTCAAAATTTGGCATATATGGCTCCTTGTTTTAGTTAGGTTGTGAGTTTTTGAGTTCATTTATTTTTTGTATTATGTTGATTTGTTCTGCGCTGTCTTTTGCTTGATTCAAGCTATTTGTTAACGCTTTTGTTTGTTCTTTTTTATAGTCATTGTATAAATACAATATAGAATCTAAATAATATTCCGCTTGTTTTTCTTGGGGAATATGCTCGATAGCCTCGATAATGGCGTTTATTTCGTCTTTATCGTCGCTTAAATCAAACAAATCGCTAAATTTGGGGTGAACTTTTTTGTTGGCGCATTCAAAGAAATATTCATATACGGCTTTTTGCGCGCCCTCGTCAAAATATTCGGGTTTTATGTATTGCAGTTTGACAAAACTTTTTAGGTTGAGCATCGAAGACAGCACATACCTTGCGGCATTTGTGGTGCCTTTGTTTGCCTTTGCTTCGGTTTTTGGTTGGGGAACATACACGGCTCCCGATTGCGCTGCAGATTCTGAAAGTATGGTATCGATTGCTATGCCGCTTTTTTCCGAAACAGTGCGCGCATATACTTCTCTTTCGAGAGCGTCAAGTTTTGACAGCACCTCTGATGCGGCTTTTACGTATTTGCCTCTGCCGTCGGCGGTGTTGAGGTTTTGGGACTGTTCGGTTTTTTTCAGTTTGTAATCGATCAGCGGCAAAGCCTTTGTGACAAGCATCTCGAAGGCGTCTTTGCCTTTTTTCTTTATGACATCGTCAGGGTCCATCTTTTCGGGTAAATCCATAACCTTGACTTCCAGACCGCTCGTTTTTAGCAGTTCCAAACTGCGCATAGCGGCAGCTTGTCCTGCGCTGTCGCCGTCAAAGCAAATGTATACTATGTCGACATACCTCTTCAGCACCCTGCATTGTTCGATAGTAAGGCTTGTCCCCATGGGAGCAACTACGTTTTTTATGCCTGCTTGATAAAGACTTATGGTGTCCATATAGCCTTCGACAAGAATGACGGACTGCACCGTCTCGGTTTGCTTCAATTTTTTGAAGAGGTTTATGTTAAATAGACTGCGGCTTTTGTCAAAAACAGGGTTTGCGAGGGTGTTTTTGTATTTGGCAAAGCCTGTATCTTTCAGCACTCTGCCGCCAAAGCCAATTACGTTGCCGAAGGCGTCAATAATCGGCACCATAACCCTGCCGGAAAAGAAATCATAAGACTTGCCATTGTCGTCATAACCGCAAAGACCGGCTTTTTTTAGGGTGGATTTGTCATAGCCCTTGTTTTCCATATATTGCGGCAACGACCGGGAATTCGGCGAATAACCCATTCCGAAGGTCTTTATGGTTTGTTCTGATAGTCCTCTGTTGAGTAGATATTGTAACGCGTCTGCGCCTTGCTCGGAAAAAAGCGTTTGAAAATAAAACTTCGCCGCCTCTCTGTTTGCGTTATGTATTTTTTCTTTTAGTTGTTTGCTTTCTTTGTATTCTGCCGACTCGAAATTCTCGGGCATCTTCAGGTTCGCGCGTTCTGCCAACCATTCGACTGCCTCGGGATAAGTCATGCGCTCATGTTCCATAACAAAAGTGATAACATTGCCGCTTTTTTGGCAGCCGAAACACTTGAAATACTGGTGATCGGAGCGTACTTGAAATGACGGCGTCTTTTCGTGATGAAAAGGACAACACGCCCAATAGTCCCTCCCCTTTTTTTGGAGATGGACAAATTTTGAAATTATGTCGACTATGTCGGATTTTGCTTTCAGCTCATCAAGGAAGCCGGAATTAAAGTTGCTTATGTGCCAAGTACCCCTTTATTTTCTGTCTGATATGTTATTCGACAAAAAATCTTATTCTCCTTGCACATAAGCAAATTTATATTAACAATTTATGGATTTCTTCTTAATATCTATATAAATGTTGCTCAAATCGAGTATGTAACGCTGTTTCGCTATCTCGTCAAGCCCCATGAACTCGTCTTTGTCAATAATCAGCTTGTTGAGCGGGTCGAGAATAAAGACATCGCTCTTTATGATTTCGTTGACTCGCAAGCTGAAAGCGCGCAGTTGTTCGCTGGTGATTCTCTTGTTGTTGAGAAAATAAACTTCGCCTACACGCTCGTCGTTTATTTTTACGGTATAATCAGAATAGTTGTTCTCTACAAGGCGTTTTTTTATCATCTTGAAGAACTCGTGTTTTTCCCTTAGCATAATACTAATCTCCTTTGCAATGTTTTTCTTGATTGTAGCATATTTCACAGCTTTGACAATATATACGACAATAAAAGACATAAAGAAACAAATACTACGCGTATAATGCGGTTTTGGCTGATGATTGAGCGTTAATCGAGGGTATTTATTAGCAATATTCCATAAATTGCATAAAGATAATAATAATTGTTTGACAATCATGCAAAAATGCTTATAATAGAAATATGCAAAAAAAATCTTTGACGAAGGGGGTGAACTTAATATGGCAACAGTATATGTGAAAGACAATGAGTCTTTGGACAGCGCTTTCCGCAGATGGAAAAGAAAGTGCTCCAACGAAGGCATCATCGGCGACCTCAGACGCCATGAGTTTTACGAAAAACCCAGCGTCAAAAGAAAGAAGAAGGCAGAGAACGCCAGAAAAAGAAGCTACAAATAAGACCAAAAATCAAAAAACCGCCGAAAAGCGGTTTTTTTTATTTAGTTTAAGCCATTATTTCCGAGAGTTTTTCCCCTCCCAAAATATGAATATGAAGGTGTCCGACGCTCTGCCGTCCGTTCATTCCCTTGTTTGATACAATTCTGAAACCGTCGGCAAGTCCCAGCGTGTCGGTCAAAGTCGAAAGTTTTTTCAGACATCTTGCCAATATCAACGACTGTTCGTCTGTCATTTCGATAATATCGGCGAAATGCTCCTTAGGAATAAGCAACATATGAATCTTTGCTTGCGGACTGATATCTTTTATGAGGATCATATCCTCGTCTTCATAGAGCTTTGCCGAGGGTATCTCTCCGGCGATTATTCTGCAAAAAATACAATTTTTATCCATTTTCGTCTCCTTTCAAACCGTCCTTATAAATTTCTGTGGGAATTATTTCCGCAAAATCCTTGTCCGTTTTTGCATAAATACGAAGGTACCGTTCGGAATACCCACAACTTAATCCTTCATTTTCTTCTTCAAACAGCACCTTTTGCGGTACTCCTATATTATCATTAAGATAAGATTTTTGCAAATCTCTCTTGACCAACGCAAGTTTTTTGACGCGACTTTTTACGATGCTTTTTTCAATCTGAACAAGCTTTGCCGCCGCAGTACCCTCTCTTGCCGAAAAGGGAAATATATGTATATCCGAAAAGCGCGCCTTTATTACAAACTCCACAGTGTTGTTGAATTGATTCTCGGTTTCTGTCGGGAACCCGACAATTATGTCGGTGGTTATGGCGGCGTTGGCGTCAAAAGAGCGTATCACGTCTATTTTTTCAAGATATTCCGCTGTCGTATAGCGGCGGTTCATTGCTTTCAGCACGCTGTCGTCTCCGCTTTGCAGTGACAGATGAAAATGCGGACAAAACTGCTTCAACGAAAAAAGCGCCGTCAACAACTCTTTCGTCACGCCCTCGACATAGAACGAGCCTAAGCGTATTCTGACATCAATATCCTTTATTGCTTCTATTAGCGCGGCAAGGCTTGCGCCGTTATCTTTGCCAAAAAGTGCAAGATTTATGCCTGTAATAACGATTTCTTTGGTATTTTCCGCAAGCGTCTTTATTTCTTCGACAATTTCCGGAATATCTCTTGAGCAACTGCGCCCTCTCAAATATGGAATGATACAATAGGAGCAAAAATTGTCGCAACCGTCCTGAACCTTTATCAGAGCCCTTGTTCTGTCGACAAATGCCGTCGGAGCTATGTCGCCGCTGTCGACAAGCGTTTCGATTCTGTCAAGCAGTTTGCTTTTGTCTGCGCCGCAGACATATTCAACTTTTTTCTTTTCGAAGGCTTCGGCATCGTGTTGCCCTGCGCAACCGCATACAAAAACCCTGCCTTCGGCATTGTGAGAAAGACATCTTTTCACCGCTTGACGGGATTTTCTTTCTGCTTCCGCCGTTACGGCGCAGGTGTTTATGATATAAATGTCGGCAAAAGTCAGCTCTGAAAAAACCTCAAAGCCTTTTTGACGCAGTCCTTGCGCAAGTTTGTCACTTTCGTATTGATTGACCTTGCAGCCGAGATTAAAAACCACTGCCCTCATAGCCTGTCCAAACCTTGAAGGCAGAGCGCAAGCGCCGCAACAACGGCGGTTTGCACACGCAAAATGCGTTTTCCCAGAGTCAATATTTTGCAACCGTTTTCTTTTGCAATTTCGATTTCTTTCAGAGAAAAACCGCCCTCGCTACCAATAAATATACCGGTGCAATCGGCAGTTTTTTTGATGTTGTCGCCAACTTTGTTGTCACGCTCAAATTCATAAAAAAGCATATTCTGACCATTGTTTTTTGCATCGTTAAACGCCTCTTCTATACTCATAAGGCTTTCAAGCGTTGTCAATCTCGGTCTGCCGCATTGCTTGGCGCTTTCGATAATGATTTTGTTGAGTCTTTCGGTATTTATGTCGCCGATATTGCTATGCTGCGAGCGGAACGGCACTATCCTTTCGGCGCCCATTTCCACTGCCTTTTGAACGACTGTATCCAGCTCCTTGCATACTCCGATATAAAGCGTAATTCCGCTTTCTGCCGTATCATTTTCTTTTATTTCGTCAATTTTCGCAATAAAATAATCCTTAAATATCCGCTCAATCATACAATAATAATCCTTATCGGTATTGTCGCAAATAATTAGTTTGTAGCCTTCTTTCAGTCTGGTGACTTTTATTGCGTGATAATACTCCTCACCTCGAATGACGACGCTGTCGCCCTTGATTTTTTCGAAGGTAAAAAAGCGTTTCAAGTCCATATTATAACCCCAGCATGAGAGCGTTCCACTCTCCCATTTCAATATGTTTAATCAAGGTAAAGCCTTGCTGCAAAAAAGTCGTGATTACTTCTTGCTTGCGGCTGTGAATAATGCCCGAACAAATTACGATTGCGCCGTCATTTGCGTGCTTTTTCAGTCCGCCCGACAAGCGTATCAAGATATCGGCGGTGAGGTTTGCCAAAATAATGTCGGCGCACATACTCTTTTTTGTCAAAAGATCTGCCGCTTCGATTTCCACAAGGTGTTGCACTCCGTTTAGTTCGGCATTTTCTTTCGCCGCTTTGACGGCTATGCTGTCAATGTCGCACATATAACAGCTCTTGGCGCCTCTTTTCACCGCGCCTATACCGAGTATTCCGCTGCCTGTACCGACATCTATGGCGCTTTTTCCGACGAAATCCACTTCCGACATAAGCAAAAGACACATCTTTGTGCTTTCGTGTTCGCCTGTGCCGAATGCCATTCCGGGGTCGATATATATCGGTGTTTTGTTGTCAAGTTCGTCATGTTTCAGCCATTTTGGCACAACAACAAACTGCCCTGCTTGAATGGGAGAATAATATTTTTTCCAGTTGTCGTACCAACTCTCATCGTCAATATCCCGCACGGAATATTCACCCCTGTAGCCATAACCGCGCACAATCTCCGAAAGTTCTTCCAGCTTGTCCGCAAGACTTTCTTCGGAAACAAAACCGCTTACTTTTACGGTGTCATCGGCAAACAACAGCTTTTCGTCGATATAATCCCACGTGCCGCCACTCTTTATGATATCCAGCACATCGTTTTTATCGACGATTTTTACGCCGCCGCAACCAATAGAAAAGAAGGCATCGGCTATTAGCTCGGAGCCTTCTGTATCTGTGGAGAGTGTTATTTCTTTCCAAATCACTTTTATGATCCCTTCGTTGCCTTCTTAAATTTCTGTACTTTATCGAAATTGGCTTTTTCGAATGTTTTTTCCAGATCTTTCAGCTTGTTGCGCTGTTGCATCGACAAACTTTTTGGTATATCGACAACAACTTTTATAAACAAATCGCCATAAGCGTCCTTTTTCAGGTATTTTACGCCTCTGCCCTTTACTCTTATGATTGTGCCGTTTTGGGTACCCTCGGGGATATCAACGGGAACCGAACCCGACATTGTGGGGATATCCACACGGGCGCCCAGCGCCGCTTGTATGAAGGTTATGGGCAGTTCCATATTGAGGTTGGCGCCGTCACGCATAAAGTACTCATGCGGACTTACTTTGAATATTATGATCAAGTTTCCGTTGGCGGCGATGTTGTCTCCTGCGCCGCCCTCGCCGCGCATTGTCAACATCTGTCCGTTGTCTATGCCTGCGGGAATCTTTACTTTTATGGTTCTTTCCTTTTTTACCTTTCCTCTGCCGCGGCAGTCTGCGCATTTGTCTTCAATTATTTTACCTTCGCCTCGGCAAGCGTCGCAGGTTCTTGTCGATTGCATCATGCCAAACGGTGTGCGTTGATTTACTCTGACCGAGCCGGTGCCGCCGCATTTTGTGCAGGTCTTTATGGACGAGCTGTCCTTGGCTCCCGTTCCTCCGCATGTGCGGCACTTTTCTATTCTGCTATAAGTAATTTCTTTTTCTACGCCGAAATATGCCTCTTGAAAGGTAAGATTCAACACAACTTCTATGTCGTCACCCTCTCTTTCATAACGAGCGGAACGTCCGCCGCCGCCTGTAAAGGCACTGAAGATGTTGTTTATGATGTCATCTGCAAAGCCGCCGCCTCCGCCAAAGGGATTGAAGCCGCCGCCGCCGTAACCGCTCATTGAGGGTCCGTCCTCGCTGCCGTACTGGTCAAAAGCTGCGCGTTTTTGCGGATCCGACAGCACTTCATAGGCGTGTTGAATCTCTTTGAATTTTACTTCGGCTTCTTTCTTCTTGCTTTCTTCTTGTGTCGCGAACAAATCCGGATGAAACTTTTTGGCTAAACGGCGATATGCGGACTTTATATCGTCCGCACTCGCATTTTTTTCTACTCCTAATGTTGCGTAATAATCTTTGGCTGCCATAAGTCTCCTATTTTATGTCGTCGGGGTCAACATTTATGGTGCTTCCTTCGTCTTCACCGTTGGGCTGCGCTCCGTCTTGAGGTTGCGCCTGCTGATACAACTTTGTGAAAACAGGGTTTGTCACCTTGCCCAGCTCCTCTGTCAGTTCTTTTATTTCTTCAGCCGTCTCCGCTTTCGCCAACTTCTCCTTGGCTGTCTTTGCGGCATCCTCAAGCAGCGTCTTGTCCTCTGCGCTGAGTTTGTCGCCCGATTCGGAAATGGTTTTTTCGACCGAGAAGATGAGTTGTTCGGCGTTGTTCTTCATCTCTATGATTTCTTTACGCTTTTTGTCTTCTTCGGCGAACTTTTCTGCCTCTTTTACTGCCTTGTCGATTTCTGAATCGGTGAGGTTGCTGGATGCTGTGATGGTTATGTTGTTCGATTTGCCGGTGCCTTTGTCAACTGCGGTGACACTGACTATGCCGTTGGCATCGATGTCGAAAGTAACTTCAATTTGCGGTATGCCTCTCATTGCGGGAGGTATTCCGGTCAATTCGAATCTGCCCAATGTCTTGTTGTCGGCAGCCATAGACCTTTCGCCCTGTAATACATGAATGTCAACAGAAGTCTGATTGTCCGATGCCGTAGAGAATACCTGCGACTTCTTTGTGGGTATCGTCGTGTTGCGGTCAATAAGTCTTGTCGATACTCCGCCCATCGTTTCAATGCCCAGTGAAAGCGGTGTTACGTCAAGTAGCAACACGTCTTTTACGTCGCCTGCAAGTACGCCTGCTTGAATTGCGGCGCCCAGCGCTACGCATTCATCAGGGTTTATGCCCTTGTAAGGCTCTTTGCCGGTAATGCTCTTGACCGTATCAACGATTGAGGGTATTCTTGTCGATCCGCCGACAAGCACGATTTTGTCAATCTGTTCGGCTGAAACGCCTGCGTCTTTTATGGCTTGAACGGTAGGCGCAATGGTTCTCTTGACGAGGAATTCTGTCATCGAATCAAATTTTGCCTTCGTGAGTTCCATGTCTATATGCAAGGGTCCGTTGGGTCCGACGGTGATGAACGGCAAGTTTATTGAAGTCTTTGTCATGCCGGAAAGCTCGATTTTTGCTCTTTCAGCGGCTTCTTTTACTCTTTGTACTGCCATTTTGTCCTTGGCAAGGTCTATTCCGTCGCTGTTTTTGAATTGGGTAACAATCCAATCCATAACAACTTTGTCAAAGTCGTCGCCGCCGAGTCTGGTGTCGCCGTTTGTGGCAAGCACTTCAAAAACTCCTTCGCCGAGTTCGAGTATCGACACATCGAAGGTGCCGCCGCCCAAATCGTATATAAGTATCTTTTGGGATTTTGTTTCTTTGTCAAGACCATAAGACAGCGCCGCCGCCGTAGGCTCGTTGATGATACGCAGCACTTCAAGACCGGCTATTTTGCCTGCGTCCTTGGTTGCCTGTCTTTGTGAGTCGGAGAAATATGCCGGCACGGTAATAACAGCTTGCGTTATTTTTTGACCGAGATATGCCTCGGCGTCATTCTTCAACTTTGTCAAAATCATAGCCGAGATTTCCGGCGGAGTGTAAGCCTTGCCGTCAATGGTTACTTTGAAACCCGTTCCCATCTCTCTCTTGATTGAAGCTATCGTCTTGTCAGGGTTTACGATCGCCTGTCTTTTTGCTACTTGACCGACAAGTCTTTGACCGTCTTTCGAGAAAGCAACCACAGAAGGTGTCGTGCGTCCGCCTTCGGCATTGGGGATAACAACGGCTTCGCCGCCTTCCATAACCGCGACACAAGAGTTTGTTGTTCCTAAATCAATTCCTATTATTTTTCCCATAATATGTTTACTCCTTTAATATATTATTTATTTGTTACCTTGACCATACATGGTCTAAGGATTTTTGCTTTTCTTTGGTAACCTTTCATATATACCTCGGTCACCTTGGGTTCTTCGCCTTCGCCGTCCTTGGCTATGGCGTGGTGGAAATCGGGGTTGAACTCCTCGCCCAATGCCTTTATTTCGCAGACATCGAACTTGGCTAGTATCTCAATAAGCTGTTTTTGTATCAGCTCCATGCCATTCTTTGCAGACTGGTCGGTGACTGCTGCTATGCCCCTCTCAAGGTTGTCTATCGCCGGGAGCAGTTCTGTCACAACATCGCATATGCCTTCATTTCGGCTTTGGCGGCTGTTCTCGGCTGTTCTTTTGCGGTAGTTGTCGAATTCCGCCTGCAATCTCTGCAAATGGTCTTTGTATTCGTCAACCTTTTTTTGTGCCATTGAAGCGGCATCATCTATATCGTCAAGCGGTATGGAAATAACTTCCTCCTGCTCTATGGTGTCTTTTGTCGTTTCTTCATTGTTTTTCTTTGTCATCGTTTCCTCCGTCTACTATTTTTTCGAGGGTCTTGCCCACATAACTCAGCACCGATACTACCTTCGAATAATCCATTCTTTGAGGTCCGATTACGCCGGCTTGCCCTATTTCTTTGCCGTTTATTTTGTACTTAGCCGTAACTATGGCGCATTTCTCAAGACCGCAAGATTCATCCTTGCCTATGCGCACAGTAAAAGCAATGTCTTGATTCTCTTCAATGAGTTCTGAAAATCGTTCTTTGCTGTCAACTACCGCAAGAAACTTCTTTGCCGCATTGAGATCATATTCCGGATAATCAAGGAACTTCGATGCGCCCTCAATAAAGACGTTGGAGTCGTTTGTTTCTCCATAGCTTACAAGAATGGCTATTATGCTGTCATAAAGCTCTTTGAAATCCTCAAGTTGTTGCTTGATTATGATATCGGGACTTTTTATTTCGGCAACAGTCTTTCCCGAAAACATCTTGTTTATCAGCGCGCCTGCATCCTTGATGTATGTTGCATTGACAGGGTTCGAGAGAGTAATAACTTTGTCGCGGATTATGCCGCTGTCGGTAATAATGATGACCAAAGCCGAGTATTCATCCAAATCAACAAGTTTGATTTCTTTTATTCTTACCTTATTTATGTTACTCAGCACTATCACCGAAGTATAGTTAGTGATATCGCTTATGACCTTGGCTGTTCTTTTGACGATTTCTTCAACACCGTCAAATCTTTCTTTGAAGGAGTTTTGAATAAGGTCGATTTCTTTCTGCTTCAGCGGAATTTTTACCATAAATCTGTCAATATACAGCTTATAGGCTTCCTTCGAGGGTATGCGTCCTGCCGAAGTGTGCGGCTTGATGAGATATCCCATATCCTCAAGAGTCGACATTTCGGAACGGATTGTGGCAGAGCTTATGTTGTTGAAGTGCTTGTCTTTTATTTCGCCTGAAGATACAGGAATTGCGCTCTTGATATATTCATCAACAACGGCTTTCAGAATCTTTTCTTTTCGGTCAGACAGCATATCCATTTTTCGCTCCTTTAGCAATGCGTTTATACGATTGTTAGCAGTCGTATGCCTTGAGTGCTAAATTTATTATACCATTATTATATTCCTTGTCAAGCGAAATATTACAATAATTTTGAATTTTTTGGGTATGTTTTTTAAGATTGTTGAAATGAAAAAAATGAATTATTTTTAAGGATTAAAATAGATACGTCATTTCAATCGGCATGATTGTGTCATCTCGACCGAAGTGTAACGAAGCGGAGAAATCTCAATCCTTATAAATATGAATGACATAAAAAGGTTTATAAAATACTACTTTCTTTCCAAATACGCCTTGGCGGCGGCTTTTTCGGCGGCTTTTTTGTTTTTTGCGCGCGCTGTGGAAACTTGTGCGCCGTCAATAATCAACTTGACCGAAAAGAATTCACCATCCGATTCAGATAAGAATTCGGCGTCTCTGTGCTTTTCCAGCAAAAACGATTTATAATCGGTATAAAACCCGTCATCGAATATTTTGTCGATATTGTCACCCAAAAATTTCAAAACGATTTTTTTGACTTCGTCAATGCTGCCGCTGTCGATAAGCACTCCGCCCAACACCGCCTCAAAAAGATCGCACTTTTTGCGCACACTTTCCAGCGCATTTATACGAATGTCACCCTGCCCCACCTGCATATATTCGATAAAGTCGCAAGCGTCGGTGATTTCACTTAGGGTCTGGCGCGAAACAAGTTTTGCTCTTGCTTTCGACATCAGTCCCTCGTCAACATCGGGGTAACGAGAAAATAATTCGACACCTACTATCAGCCCTAATGCCGCATCGCCGATGAATTCAAGTCTTTCATAAGACGGCATGGCGTTTTCGTTTGCGAATGAAGAATGAGTAAAAGCCTGAAAAATCAGTTTTTTATCCTTAAAGCGATAACCGATAGTCTTTTCTATAATGGAAATGTCAAGATATTTCAATTTATTCGATAATCCCCTCTATTTTCTCGATGATGCCGCTCTCGACCATCTGTTTGGCTTGCAAAATCGAAGCGCATATGGATTTTGCTTTTGAACTGCCGTGAGATTTTATGACAATCTTCTTCAAACCCAGCAACACTGCGCCGCCGTTATCGTTGTAATCCATTTTTTTCTTGACTGCCTTAAAAACAGGTTTTAGCAACAAATATCCCAGCTTAGCGCGCAGACCTCCCGACATAATGCCGTCTTTTATCAGTTTGAACATGCCCAGAGCCGTGCCTTCGCAAGATTTCAAGGCTACATTACCGCTGAAACCGTCAGCAACGACCACATCAAAATCACCGCTGAGTATATCCCGACCTTCTATGTTGCCTTGGAAGTTTATGCCGGCATCTTTTAACAACGGAAAGGCTTCTTTTGTCAGTTCGTTGCCTTTTTTGTCTTCGGTGCCGTTCGATAACAAGCCTACACGGGGATTTTCGACATTATAAACAGCTTTCATAAATGCCGAACCCATTTTTGCAAATTGCACAAGATTCAGCGCCTTTGGATCGGAATTGGCTCCGCAATCGATCAACAGTACCTGCCCATCTCCGCTCATCACCGGCAAAACCGGCGCAAGTCCCGGGCGCATAATGCCTTTTATTCTTTTCAAAAGAAGTACCGCCCCCGTAAGCACGGCTCCGGTACTGCCTGCCGATACAAACGCCTTGGCGTCTTCGTCACTGTTCAGCGTGTCAAAGCAGCGCACAAGCGAGGAGTCGGTTTTGTGGCGCAAAGCCTCTGTCGGCACATCGTCGTTTGTGATGACATCCATTGCATCAATAATAGTCAAGCGGCTTTTGTCATATTCAAATTCCGCCATAATACCGATGATTTCTTCACGCTTTCCGACCAGCGCAAGCTCAAAACCTTCAGCGGTATTCAATGCCAACGCAGCTCCCTTCAGAATTTCGTACGGCGCTTTATCGCCGCCATAAGCGTCTACAACAATTTTCATTCTCATATTCTCCATAATTCTTAGGCTAGTTACAAAATATTTTTCTAAATGCCGAATAAGAGGATATCCATCCTCTTATTCTTGTCGGTACACTGTTTCAAAAGAAAAATTAGTCCTTCTTTTTTTCTTTAGCTATGACAACAGGCTTGCCGTTGTAATAACCGCATTTCGGACATACAATGTGACTGGGCTTAAGCTCGTGACATTGTGAGCATTCGCTGAGATTGGGATCTGATAATTTCCAATTAGCAAATCTTGTGTTTCCTCTTTGTTTGGATACTTTACTTTTTGGTACTGCCATTTTTCGCACCTCCCGTAATAGATTTTAGGATGGCAAAGGGATTCTTATCGTCTGTGTCCTCTTCGCAGTGACATTCTTTTGTGTTTCTGTCACAACCG
Source organism: uncultured Christensenella sp. (assembly GCA_964368435.1). GTDB lineage: Bacteria > Bacillota > Clostridia > Christensenellales > DTU072 > DTU072. The sequence goes on from CAYJBS010000007.1 coordinate 37,461, forward strand.
CATTTTGGGCACAGCCCTTTGCACTCGTCTTTACATAAAAGCTGTTGGGGAATATTCAGGATGATTGCATCCCAAGCCGCCTTGTTCAACTCAATAATGTTGTCGTTTATGCTGTATTCGCCGTCTTTCTCAAACACCTCATAGAAAGGTATTTTCAGCCGATCGTTACTGCTTGCCAGGCACTTGTCGCAGGTGTAGCTTATTTCTGTCAGTATCACCGCTTCGACAAATACTTTGGTGTCGTGGCGCATATAGCTGCCGTTGACGCTTATGTCACCGAAGGTTATGCCCCTTTCGGCGTACAAGTTGTCGTCACCGCTCACGGTGAATTCAAAGGCGTAAGCCTGATCGTCAGCTAAATTTTTCAGGTCGATATACATATGTAAGTAATTATAAATATATAAGGCGCATTTTGTCAACCTTTTGGAGCGAGTTTTTTATTTATTAAATAAGCTCCATGGTTTCTCTTGCGATAACAACCTCTTCGTTCGTCGGAATGATGACTACTTTGATTTTCGACTCAGGCTTATTCAATTCGCACAGTACGCCTCTGGGCGCAATGTCGTTGTATTCGAAATCAAAATCAATGCCGAAACATTCCAACCCTTGCATTATCAAATGTCTTGCCTGTTTCGCATTTTCGCCTATGCCGCCGGTAAAGACTATCATATCAAGTCCGCCCATAGCCGCAATATAACTGCCTATATACTTCTTTATGCGGTACTGGAACATATCAAGGCATAGCTGCGCTTTTGTGTCGCCGCCTTCCGCCTTGGCTTCCATGTCGCGGAAGTCGCTGACTCCGCAAACTCCGAGAAAACCGCTTTTTTTGTTGAGAATATTCAGCGCTTCATCAACGCTTATGCCCTTCTGCGCGCTCATAAATTGCAGCACTGTCGGGTCTATGTCGCCGCTTCTTGTGCCCATAATCAAACCTTCAAGCGGTGTAAGTCCCATCGAGGTGTCGACGCACTTTCCGTCAATGACTGCCGAAATCGAACTGCCGTTGCCCAAATGGCAAGTGATAATTTTTGAATGTTCTTTGTTGAGGTATTTCACCGCCTCTCCTGCTACATATTTGTGCGAAGTGCCGTGAAAACCGTATTTTCTGATTTTGTATTTTTTATAATCCTCATACGGAATGGCGTACATAAAGGCTTTTTTCGGCATTGTCGAATGAAAACCTGTATCAAAAACAGCCACCATAGGAGTTTTTGGCATAACTTGTTTGCAGGACTCTATGCAAGCGATATTTGCCGGCATATGAAGAGGTCCAAGCACTTGATTCTTTTTGCAGATGCGAATGACCGAGTTGTCGATGACAACCGAGCGATCGAAATCCTCGCCGCTGTGCAGCACTCTATGTCCTACTGCTCCGATTTCTGAAATATCTTTTATGATGCCAAATTTCTCATCGGTAAGAGCTTTTATGACGATTTGAAGAGCCTCCGTGTGGTTCGACATATCTTGTTTTATGACCAAAGGCTTCGATGCGCCTATGTGTACAAGTGATGAGCCTTCAAAGCCTATTCTTTCGACTATGCCTTTGCAAAGCATATTTTCGTTGTCCATGTCGATGACTTGATACTTCAAAGAAGAGCTTCCTGCGTTTATGACCAATACTTTCATTTTGCCTCCGTTATTCTGCCTGTAGTGCAGTGATCGCAACGACGCTTATGACGTCATCGGCAGAACAGCCGCGACTGAGGTCGTTTACGGGTTTTGCCAAACCTTGGCAGATAGGTCCGAATGCTTCCGCCTTTGCCAGTCTTTGCACAAGTTTGTAACCGATATTGCCCGACTGCAAATCGGGGAATATAAGTACGTTTGCTTGTCCGCCGATCGGACTCTCGGGAGCCTTCAGCCAGGCTACTTTTTCGACAAGTGCAGCGTCTGCCTGCAATTCGCCGTCAACCAGCAAATCGGGTTGCGCTTCCTTGACAAGTCTTGTCGCCTCGACAACTTTGTCTACCAACTCATGCTTTGCGCTACCCTTTGTGGAGAATGAAAGCATGGCAACTTTCGGTTCGGGAATGCCAGCTATTGATTGTGCGCTTTGCGCTCCTGCCAAAGCTATGTCGGCAAGCGCTCTCGCGTCGGGATTTATGTTTACGGCGCAATCTGCGAATATCAATACGCCGTCATGACCGTATTTTACGCCTTCCGGCATTGACATAAGGAAACAGCTTGAAACTGTGTTTATGCCCTTCTTGGCTTTTATGATTTGCAACGCAGGGCGCAAAACATCGCTTGTTGAATTTATGGCGCCTGCCACCATGCCGTCTGCGTCACCGCTTTTTACCATAAGTACGCCAAAATATAAAGGGTTCTTGATAAGCGTTTCGGCTTTTTCCAAAGTTACACCCTTTTCTTTCCGCAGCTCGAACAACAGATCTCTATATTGAATAGCCTTGTCAGCGGTCTTTGGGTTTATGATTTCCACGCCGTCCAACCTGCCTGCTGCTTTTTTTCTGATGATTTCTTCATTGCCCAGCAACGTGATTTTTGCTACGCCCAAACGAGAAGCGCTGATAGCCGCTTCGATAATTCTCGGGTCTTCGCCCTCTGCCAGAACTATGCGTTTGTTCATCTGTTTTGCTTTGGCAAATATGGTATTCATTAAATCTGACACAACAAGCCTCCTGATTGCATTGATTTTTTGTCTTTTGCGTATTATAATAAAATAACGCCTATATGATTATACTCCATTCCCAAAAAAAATCAAGTCTATTAAGAAACAATGTGAGGAAAAATGAAAGCTACCGCCATAATCTGCGAATACAATCCCATGACAAATGGACATCTCGAACACCTGAAAAAAGCAAGAGAACAAACAGGCGCCGACACTGTCTTTTGCATAATGAGCGGCAGTTTCACGCAAAGAGGAGATGCCGCCATAGCCGACAAGTATCAACGCGCCGCTATTGCCGTCAGACTGGGCTGTGATATGGTCATAGAGCTTCCCACGGTCTTTGCCGTGTCTCCGGCGGACAACTTCGCATATGGCGCTTTGAAGACCATTTCTGCGCTGCCTGATGTCGAATACCTTTCGTTCGGAAGCGAATGCGGCGATGCCGCCCTTCTTGAAAAGATGGTAGAGTTGATTATTAACGAACCGCAGGAAGTAAAAGATAAACTGGCTTTTTATTTGAATGAGGGTGACTCCTTCCCCCGCGCTCGCGCCAAAGCAATAAACGCATATATAGATACGCAAGAAGAATTGTCCGATTTGAAAGGCATCATCGACGAACCCAACAATATCTTGGGCATAGCTTATATCACAGCGGCAAAAAAACTCAATATGAACATAAAGTTCCACACCATAAAGCGTATCGGCGGTGGCTACAACGATGAAAGCACCGAGAACCTATACCCCTCCGCCTCGGCAATCCGCCGCAGCATAACCGAAGGCAAACTCACCGACATAAAACCTTTCGTGCCGCCCTTCACCTATAATCTTCTGGAACAATACAATACTGCCGGCACTTCTTTGGGTGATCTGATTCTTTTTCGCATGAAAGAAATCGGCAGCAAAGAACTCGAAGGACATTATGACATAAGCAGCGGCTTGCATAACCGTTTGAAAATCGCCGCCAACGCTGCGAATACTTATGAAAAATATCTCGAAAATGCCAAAACAAAAAAATACACCCTGGCAAAAATCAAAAGGGTTTCTTTGTATGCCCTATTGAACATCACGAAAGAACTTTACGCTCTTGCCGTAAACAGTCAGCCCTATGTCTTTGTATTGGCGATGAATAAGGAGCGCAAGGATATTTTGTCGGCGCTTTCCGAAACTGCCGAAAACCTGCTTATTCGCTATTCCGACATAGACAAGGTAGACAAGGATCTGCGTCCGCTTATCAAGCTTGACTTCAAAGCGCAAGGCATACTCGGCATCATAAACCGTTCAAACGATTATATAAAATCCATGCAATTAATTTAAGTCTTGTATTTCATCCGCTTTTGATAAGGATTGAGATACCTCGACTGCGCTCGGTATGACACCATATTTTAGGGATCTCATCCACATAAAAAATGTCGCTTGAAAACTTTCCAAGCGACATATTCTGTCGAGTATAGCGGACTACTTACCTGTCGTATATTATGCTTCCGGCGGTAAATCCGGTAGGTCCATAACCTTTACGGTGTATTCTGCGGACATAGAGGGATTGCTTGTTTGGTACACTCTTATGATATATTCGCCTTCCACTGAAGAATCAAAACCGCTGCTGTCGATCGTATAATTCACAGGTTCTGCCATAGTATAGTCGCCGGAAGCCATATATTCATATACGACAAACCCGTCGGCAAAGAATTCTTCGCCCAAATCAAAGCCTGTTTTGTTCTGCGCCGCCGTGATATGATGCAAAAAGTCGTTTACTTTGACTTCATAGTTTGCATTGACGCCGGGGGCATCTTTCATGTTTACGGTAATATTATATTTTCCCAACACAATCTTGTTATACGCAGAAGAATCCACGGTATATTCGTCAATATTCGCATATTCTGTAACAATTACGTCATCTGTCGAATACCATTTTTCTACCACAAGACCATCTAAAGATAAATCCTCGCCAAAAAGATATTGTGTCTTTACGGCGTATGTTTTTAAGGTGATTTTTGTTAAAATCGTCTCAACCTCAGGTGTCACCGTGACGGTGTAAGCATCGGAAAAAGTCTTTTGTCCGTCGGTATAACGCACTGAAATATTGTAGCTGCCTGCTTTGTCGGCTTTGTAGCTTTCGCTGTTGACTTCATATTGCTGCGCAGTCAATGCAAGAGTAGTGTTATTTGAAAACACCTTGTTGATGACTATTCCCTCGGTGCTGAACGCTTCGCCAAACAAAAACAACCTCTTACCGACATTTTGTTGAACGGCAATTCCCGTCAAAACAACATCGGAATTATCGTTTTCGTCGATTATTACTTCTTCAAGTATAGTTATTTTGAAGCTGACAGAAGAGAAAGGTTCGTAGGATATCGAAATAGTATAAATGCCGGGCGTCTCTCTTTCGTAACCGCCATCGTCGACTTCATATCCTTCGCCGCCTCTTGGGAGAGTAACATATGTTCCGTCGGACATCTTGACTTTTACGACAAGCCCATCAAGCGATAGCGCCGTACCAAAAGGCACTTCCTTGGCAACGGCATCAGAATCTACAAAAAAGTCTTTGGCTATTGCCGTGGTGGGCGCGCACCCTACCGATAAAATAACAAAAAGGAAGGACAATGCGATTATACAGATAGCCAGCCGTGTTTTTCTTGACATTTGTTCTCCTTCTTATATTTATATAAAATAATTATAATATCAATATCAATCAATGTCAACGGTTATTCTCTTTTATGGTATCAGTGCAAAATCAGCTTTGCGGCAAGGTTCGGTGCCAATAGTAAAATATGCCTATCCCCTTTTTATAGGTTGTACGCAACGAAAGTATATGTTTATTTAACACAAAAATTGCAGATACTTTATACAGGAGGTGACAAAAATGGCACAAAATAATAACAAAAACAACAACAACAACAAGAACAATCAAAACAGTCCTAATAAGAAAAACAAAAACAACAATCAGGACAATCAGAAGAATCAAAAGAACAATAAAAACGAGAATTGCTAATAATACTATAATTGCGGCAAAACAAATTGCAAACAAAGAATGCAGGGTGACCTGCATTTTTTGTTGTTTAGAAGATTTTGTCAAGCCGAGCTTTAATAATAAAGGATTTAGATTTCTCCACTACGGTCAAAATGACATATTTATGATTGTCATCCCGATTGGAGCTTTAAATAACGAAATGACATATTTATGATTGTCATCCCGATTGGAGCGACCGCGGAATAGAGGGATCTCATCCGCCTTAAATAACGAAATGACATATTTATGATTGTCATCCCGATTGGAGCGACCGCGGA
>CAYJBS010000008.1:0-41082 GCA_964368435.1 uncultured Christensenella sp.
AATATATATAATCTTATTTTTATGGGATTAGGAGGAAACAATGGCAGAAATAATAAAAGTAACTCGCGAAAAATTCGATGAGCTTACCTTAAGACTGAAATACCTTGAGACTGAAGCCAGAGGTGAAGTGGCAGCCGCCATAAAAACCGCGAAAGAATTCGGAGATTTGTCCGAGAATGCCGAGTATTCAGCCGCCAAAGATGCGCAAATCCAAATCGAAACAGAGATAGCAAAACTTACGGATACGCTGACCTATATAGAGGTGCTTGAAGAAACGGACATAAACCCGAACATAGTGTCCTTTGGCACGCTTGTCACTGTGGTTGATCTTGAAGACGGCGAAACAATGAAGTACCGCATACTTTCGACACTCGAAGCAAGCAGCCGCGAAAACAAAATCAGCGATCAAAGCCCGATAGGCAAGGCGCTTTTGGGACACAAAAAGGGCGAAACGGTCAAGGCTTCGACCCCCGGCGGCATAGTATCGCTGAAAATCAAGGATATAAGGAAATAACGGAGAAAAAATGTCAGAAATCATTAACACACCAATAGAAGAACTCGATATCAACGAAATAATAGCCATTCGCCGCAAGAAGCTCGAAGAACTCAAAGAAAGCGGCAAAGACCCTTACGAAATAACAAAATACGAAAAAACCCATTCTACGAATGAGGTTTTTGAGCATTATGAAGAACTTGAAGGCAAGGAGATATCCATTGCCGGAAGAATCACATCCAAAAGGATTATGGGCAAGGCGAGTTTTTGCCATCTTCTTGACGAGAAAGGTCAGATACAGATATATATTCGAATCGACGAATTGGGAGTCGAGGCTTACGAGGACTTCAAAAAACTCGATATCGGCGACATAATAGGCGCCACAGGCATAGTTTTCACCACGCACAGAGGCGAAAAGAGTGTCAAAGCGTCCTCTTATATTTTGCTTTCAAAGTCGTTGCTTCCCCTACCGGAAAAATTTCACGGTCTGAAAGATCAGGATTTGCGTTATCGTCAAAGATATGTTGACCTTATCGCCAATCCCGAAGTAAAAGAAACCTTCAAAAAACGTTCGAAAATAATCAGTTGCATCCGCCGCTTTCTTGACGAAAAGGGATTTATCGAAGTCGAGACCCCCATTTTGAACACCATAGCCGGCGGCGCAAATGCCAAGCCTTTTGTTACGCACCACAACACGTTAGACATCGATATGTTTTTGCGTATCGCTCCCGAATTATACCTGAAAAGGTTGATTGTCGGAGGCTTCGAAAAGGTCTACGAGATCGGCAGACTTTTCCGCAACGAGGGCATGAGCATAAAACACAATCCCGAATTCACCACAATAGAATTGTATCAGGCATATGCAGACTACAACGATATGATGGACATCACCGAGGAACTATTCAAGTATTGCGCGCAAGAAGTGCTGGCGACAACGCTATTGAATTATCAAGGCACAGAAATAGACCTCGGCGGCAAGTGGAAAAGAATAACCATGACAGATCTTGTCAAGGAGCATACAGGCATAGATTTCGACACTATGGAACTTGCCGAAATCAAACAGAAAGCCGCCGCCATAGGAGTGGAGCTTACCGCGGACATAAGCTGGGGCAATGCGCTTTATGAGATTTTTGACCAAAAGCTGGAAGAAAGACTCATCCAACCCACATTTGTAACCGACTATCCCGTTGAAGTCAGCCCGCTGGCAAAGAGAAAGAAGTCAGACCCCAGACTCACCGAAAGGTTCGAGTTTTTCATCACATCGAGAGAAATGGGCAACGCCTTCAGCGAGTTGAACGATCCCATTGACCAGAAGAGCCGCTTTGAAGAACAAGCAAAGCAAAGAGCCAAGGGCGATGAAGAAGCGCAGATGACGGACGAGGATTTTGTCACGGCTTTAGAATATGCGTTGCCTCCCACAGGCGGACTGGGCATCGGCATCGACAGAATGATCATGCTTTTCACCGACACCTATTCGATACGCGATGTACTGCTTTTCCCGACGATGAAGCCGCGAAAATAACCTATGCGCGACCCCGACAAAAAAAGTACTCATTTCACCGCACGACTGAAAAAGTACGCAAAGAATACAAGTTTTCATACACCGGGACACAACAACAGTCTGCAAAAAAACTTGTCGAAACTTGATACGACGGAACTTTCTTACAGCGGCAACCTGCTTGAAGAGCAAGGCATAACCAAAGAACTGGAAGACGGGCTTAGCCGTATCTATAATGTACAACGCGCTTTTGTTTCGACAAACGGCGCCACAAACTGTATTTTGACTGCCGTATATGCGCTGAAAGCGCGCGGCGGTTTTTTGATTTTCGGACAAGTTCATACCTCGGTCTATAACGCTTTGCGCATTGCCAAAGCCTTGGCTTTTGATTGCGACACATTGCCCGATATTCCGCCGCAAGGCACAAGAACACTCATTGTCACCTATCCCGACTATTTCGGAAAATGCGTAAACCTATCAGCGTTGAAACAATATTGTGAGAAACATAATCTGTATTTGCTTGTCGATTCATCACACGGCTCACATTTTATATTTAGTCCGAAACTGCCTATTTCGGCTACCGTTTACGGTGATTTGGTTGTCTGTTCTTTACATAAGACACTTCCTGTAGTCACAGGCGGAGCAGTGCTGCTAAGCAATAAACAAGAACTTGCCGACGAGCTGTCACTTGCCAGAAAACTTTTTCATTCCACTTCGCCAAACTATGTCACGATGTCATCGATTGATACCGCAATTGCTACCTTTGCACAAGAAGGCAATAGGTTATATGACAAAATCTTTGCGGCGATAGAGCATTTCTCGAAGACCGATATCGGCAACTTCAAAGTGGAGAAAACCGATGATTTCACAAGGCTGGTTATCAGTAGCGAAATTAGCGGCGCCGCAGTCAGTTCGGAGCTTTCAAAACGGCGAATAGATATGGAAATGAGTTTTGAAAACAAGGTTGTGGCGATAGTCACGCCGTATAATTATAATAAATTGTCTGCGCTTTCACATGCTTTGAAAAAGATTTCGACATTATCTCTTTCCGAATGGGTTGTTGCGGAAAAAATCGAAAGCCAAGGGCTGAGACTTGTTGAATGGGGCAAAGCGTTCGAGTTGGTGCCGCTTGTTGAGGCTGTCGGCAAAACGGCGTATTGCGATATAGGCATTTATCCGCCGGGAACACCCATAATCAAGGGCGGAGAAACCATAACGTCGGAAGCTGTGGAATTAATAAATAAAAATCCTGTCAGTAGCTTTGGACTTGTAAACGGGCGCGCGGCTGTGTTATTATATAAAGACGGAGGCTTGTGATGGACAAGTTTATTACGATAGAAGGCTGCGAGGGAGTAGGCAAGTCCACGCAGGTAAAATACCTCAAGGATTACTTGGAAGCTACGGCACAATCGGCTGTATTTACCAGAGAACCCGGCGGTACGCCCGTTTCGGAAAAAATACGGGATATTATACTCAAAGAACAGATGAGCTCGCTTTGTGAGGCGCACCTTTTTGCCGCAGCGAGAATTGAACACATAAAACAAGTTATTTTGCCGTCGCTTGCAGAGGGCAAACTCGTAGTATGCGACAGATATATCGATTCCTCTTTGGCATATCAAGGTTTTGCAAGAGGTCTGGGCATAGAGAGAATTCTGCAAATAAACGACTTTGCATTCAAGAGTTGCATGCCGAAGTACACGGTATTTCTTGATATGAATCCCAACAATTCTTGGCGCAAACAAAAAGGCAAGGTCATCGATGACAGGATGGAAGAGGAGTCTGCCGAGTTTCACCTTGCGGTTTATGAGGGTTTCAAAAAACTAGCCGCAAGTTTTCCCGAGCGTTACATAAGTATAGTGCCGCAGGAAGACAAGCGAGCTACCGCAAAAAGCATAGTCGAAGCGCTACGCGTCAGAGGAATCATTACATAATGATTTTTGATCTGTTGAAGGGTACTGCGTCCTATCTTCTTTTGAAAAAGGATTCAGACAATAAGACTCTCGGGCATGCTTATCTCATCGTAAGCGAGGACAGCTTGGCGCGAAAGAACTTTTTGATGCTGGCTGCGCTGACAATTATTTGTAAGAATGCTTGCATGGAGTGCGGCGCTTGTTCGAGAGTGCTGAAAGGAATTCATGTCGACGTGAAAACATACGACGGCGCAAAAATGTCGGTTAAGGACATCAATTCGCTGGTTGACGATACCCAAACACGCAGTATAGAGGGCGGCAAGAAGCTGTATTTGATAGATAACGCGGAAGGATTGTCGGCAGCGGCGCAAAACAAGTTGCTGAAGACATACGAAGAGCCGGGAGAGGATATCATCATCTTCCTTGCTACTGCAAGCGAAAGCAGCATACTTACCACCATAAGATCGCGCGCAAAGATACTCTATATTCCCCCGTTCCCGTCGAAAGACATCGTCAAGATGCTGCTCGAAAACGGCTGTGACCAAGAAAACGCAGAAGTGGCGGCGGCGTATGCGCAAGGTTCGCTTGAAAGAGCCGAAAGAATGAGCGCAGAAGAAGGATACAAACAAGCGTTTGTTGACGCTCTCGAAGTGCTTTTGACATTGAAGAACTCAAAACAGCTTGTTGATTATATTTTTCTGCCGGTTTTTAGCAAAGAAAAGATAGAATTGACACTGGACTTTCTGGAAATAATTCTGTCGGATATACTCATCCTTACCAGCGGAGCCGATGTTGAACTCAAGACGGCGCATAGAGATTATGATTTGCGGCAAATCCAAAAGGATTTCACACCGGCAGGAGCGGCGATGGCGCTGCTCGCGGTGGGCGAAGGGCGCAAGATGCTGCACTTTAACATAAACGCGACGAGTGTCGCAGAAAAAATCTTATTTGATATATTGGAGGCAAGATATAAATGGCAATAGTAATTGGAGTTAAGTTCAGAAATTCGGGAAAGATGTACTATTTTTCTCCGAAAGACATAAATTATTGCGAGGGTGACGGCGTCATTACCGAAACCGTGAGAGGTGTCGAATACGGCACGGTGGTCATGTCCAACAAGGAAGTGTCCGAGAAAGACATAGTTGCGCCGCTCAAAGAAGTACTTCGCAAAGCAACCGAAGAGGACACTAAACAAAATCAAGAGAATTTGAGCAAGCGTGAAGGCATGTTGAAGTCCATTGTCGAAAAGGTAGGCATGCACAATCTTGCAATGAAAATAGTCGATGCGGAATACACCTTTGACCGCAACAAAATAATAATATATTTCACTGCGGAAGGGCGCATAGACTTTCGTGAACTGGTCAAAGATTTAGCGTCGGTGTTCCATCTGCGCATCGAGATGCGTCAGATTTATGAAAGAGACGACATAAAAATGCGTGGCGCATTGGCAATCTGTGGACGTCCGTGTTGCTGTACTACGCACCTTCAGGACTTCGAAAAGGTCAGCATAAAGATGGCAAAGTTGCAGGGCTTATCGCTCAACCCGACAAAAATCAGCGGTTGCTGCGGAAAACTCATGTGCTGTTTGAAATACGAAAACGATTATTACAATCAGACTTACCGCAAGATGCCAAAAGTCAATTCGACGGCGATGACTCCCGACGGCGAAGGCATAGTGTACTCGAATGATATTTTGCGGCTTGAGGTCAGAGTGCGTGTGACGCTGCCCGACGGCACTGTCGACGTAAGGACCTATCCTTTGGAGAAAATAAACGCCAAAGAGGTGCAGAGCGTCGAAGAAGTCGATGATTCGGGATTGGAGACAGAAGTATGACTTGGCAAACAATAGTCGTTATATGTGTGCTGGCGGTGTTGCTTACGGGCGCCATAATAAAATATGTCCGTGACAACAAAAAAGGCAAATGTTCCGGCGGTTGCGCAGGCTGTTCACAGTCAAGCTGCCCCAGCCGCCAAAACAAGGAAGACGAAAATCCGCCAAAGGAATAGGCTATATTTGAACTTCTCCCCTTTCAATCAATAACAATCAGATGTTTTCGCTTTGGGAGATAAAAAGAATGCCATTCCGACCGAAGCGGAGGAATCTCATCCTTATTCTTCACCGTCTAAGACAAAAATTATAAAATTGTCTGTCAAATTGTTGAGTTCTAAATTAATTATGCTATAATAATAAGGATTTTCGGGGTGTAGCGCAGATGGTAGCGCGCATGGTTCGGGACCATGAGGTCGCAAGTTCAAATCTTGTCACTCCGACCAAACAATAAAGTTCCCAATGGGAGCTTTTTTTTGATTAAGCCACAAAATTTCGCTATGCTCAAGTTTTCCCGAATTTTATTAGGATAAGATTTCTCCGCTTCGTTGCACTACGGTCGAAATAACATATTAAGGATGAGATTTCTCCGCTTCGTTGCACTTGAAAACGGTACAGTTTTTTTGTTTGAATAATAACCCTCCACATAAACAAGATATCTTTAAGATTGACAAAGGTGTAAAAAATATGGTAATATATAATGGTGTAAAGTTGCTCAAATGTTGGGTTTTTTACCTTGCAAAAAGCAGTTTTGCGGACAATATTATTTCGGAGGTAGAATAGAAATGGAAACTAGATACGCAGTATCAAAAAAAGAAGTATCAACGATGACTACGGAGCAGCTGCGCGAGACTTTTTTGTTGCAGAATTTGTTTGAAAAAGGCAAGCTGAACTTGGTCTATTCGCATATTGACAGAATTATTGCAGGAGGCTGCATTCCCGTTGAGGACATAGCCCTTCCGTCGGGCGCAGAGCTGAAAGCGGCATATTTTCTTGAAAGACGCGAGATGGGCGTCATATGTATTTCCGGCAGCGGCGAAATAATCGTCGACGGCGTCAGCTATTCGATGAAGAAATACGATTGCCTTTACCTCACACGTGGCACAAAAGACGTGGTGTTCCGCTCCAAAGACAAGAGCAACCCCGCTTTTTATTATATAAATTCCACGCCTGCTCACAAAGCCAACAAGACGGTTCATATACCGCTGGAAAAAGCCGTTCACGTAACATTGGGCAGTGACAAGGATTGCAACAAGCGTACCATAAACAAATATATCATTCCCGGTGTTGTTGACAGCTGTCAATTGACTATGGGATTGACCATTCTTGCAGAGGGCAGCGTATGGAACACAATGCCGACACATACCCACGAGAGAAGAATGGAAGTATATTTGTATTTTGATATAGCCGAGGACAACGTAGTATTCCATATGATGGGCGCGCCCGACGCAACAAAGCATATCGTTATGAAAAACTATGACGCCGTCATTTCTCCCAGTTGGTCTATCCATAGCGGAGTAGGCACAAAGGATTATACCTTTATTTGGGGCATGTGCGGTGAAAATCAGGAATTTGACGACATGCAGGGCGTAAAAACTACCGATTTGTTATAATCTTTTTGGAGGAAATATGATACTTGATATGTTCAAACTTGATGGCAAAGTCGCCATTGTCACCGGCAGCAATACCGGGTTGGGACAGGGCATAGCCATAGCTCTTGCCGAAGCAGGCGCAAAGGTTGTCGGCGTAAGCAGAAGAGCCAGCGACGAGACCGCAGAAATTATCGGCGAAAACTTTTTTAACATAATAGCCGATTTGTCTTCAACCGATTGCATTCCGTCAATCATAAACGGAGCCATAGAGAAGTTCGGCAGAATCGACATTTTGGTCAACAATGCCGGCATAATAAAAAGGCAGGACGCAATTGAGTTCAGCCAGGAGTATTGGGACGAAGTTATGAATGTCAATATTCGTACGCTGTTTTTCCTCTCTCAAGCGGCGGCAAAGGAATTCATAAAGATTGGTGGCGGCAAAATAATAAATGTCGCCAGCATGCTGTCTTTCCAAGGCGGCATAAGAGTGCCCAGCTATACCTCCAGCAAAAGCGCCGTGAAAGGACTTACGATGGCGCTGTGCAACGAGTGGGCGAAACACAACATAAATGTCAATGCCATAGCCCCCGGCTATATGGTCACCAACAACACCGAAGCGCTACGCGCCGACGAGAAAAGAAGTTCCGAAATTCTTGCCAGAATACCTGCAGGAAGATGGGGTGAGCAAAAGGATATGATGGGCGCCGCGGTACTTCTTGCAAGCGCTGCCGGGGATTACATAAACGGCTATACCATCGCTGTAGACGGCGGTTGGTTGGCGAGATAGTTTTTTATTTAGGGGTAGGAAAAATGAATGACAGAATCAAAAAGGTATGGCAACTTGCCGAAGATTCCACAAAGAGGTTTGCTCCCGAATCGCTGAATTGGCAATGGGGGCAGGCTCTTTATTTATACGGCTTGTCGCTGATAGACAAGGAGTTTGGAAGCGAGAAGTATACGCAGTATTTGCAAAAATTCTATGATCACCACATGAAAAAAGGCTATCGGGTGAACACCTCCGATACCGCAGCGCCGGCGTTGGGCGCCTTTTATCTTTCGGAAGAGCTGGGCAAAACCGAGTACGCTTCGGTAGTCGAGCGCGCAAGAAGATATATGGACGAGGCGCCGAAGGTGGTTGAGGATATGCCCAACCATTTGGGAAGCGGCATCGAAAGCTATATTTATCCCAAAAGTATTTGGGTTGACAGCATGATGATGTACGGAGTTTTTACAGGTTGGTACGCCGACAAAAAGAAGGATAGCCAGCTTATGAAATTTGCCGCAAAACAGCCCCGTCTGTTTGCAAAATACCTTTTGGATGAAGAAGAAAACTTATTTTATCACTGTTATTGGACTTCATTCAAAACTCATTACCCGAAACGCAAACTGTTTTGGGGACGCGGCAACGGCTGGGTGATGGCGTCCATTCCGCTTTTTATTGAATATCTTGAAGAGGGAGAAGACAAGAAGTTTGCTATCGAACTTTTCAAAAAATTATCGGCATCACTTTTGAAATACCAAAGAACAGACGGATATTTCGAAACGATATTCAACAAAGTCGGCAAGACCTATACCGAAAGCTCGGCAACTATGCTGATTGCTTCGGGATGGTTCTATGGATATCGCGCAGGATGGCTTGGAAAAGAATATTTTGAGGCGGCGCAAAAGGCATTTAATGCCGTTGTAGACGATTTCGAAACGAAAGACGGCTTGCTTTCTATGTCAAAGATCAGCGCGCCGACTTCGGCGATACAGCTGATACCCTATTTTGTTTATAAGATTACACCGAGAGGCAACGACTGGCACTATGGACTGGCGGCGGCATTTTTTGCTGCGCTACAATATAAAAGGTGCCTTGAAACCAAAGAATAAAGGGAGAGCTTGTGGTTTTTATATATATTTTTATTGCGCTCATAGCGTGCGCGTTGATTTGGATGATTATTGACGTCATAATTGCGCTAGGGAAAAAACCCATTCCCGACTTGCCGAAAACATTTCTCAGTCCAAACGGCTTGTCTCTGGTGTATTATTATCTCACCGAACCCGACAAAATCTCCGAGGACGTTGTCATAGACGAAAAATACATTGTCGATAGTCTTGAACCGTCAATAAAATATATCAACGAGCGTTACGACTGCGCAGACTTCCGATGCCAATTGCTGTTTCGTATTTATAAAGATTGCTCCGAGCAACTGTCGGACGGCATAAAGAATTTAATAAAAAAAACTTTTCTTGATTTCAAATATAATATGGACGAGCCGGGCGAAGACAGCATGTGTTTTTGGTCGGAAAATCATCAAATCTTGTTCGCCGTCAGCGAATATCTTGCAGGACAGCAATGGTACGACGAAATATTCACAAACAGTGGATTGAGCGGCAAACAACATATGGACAAGGCGCTGAAGATCATAAATCATTGGATGGAACAAAAATTTCTTTACGGCTTTTTCGAATGGTACAGCAACAATTATTATGCCGAGAATATTGCGCCGATGGCAAACTATATCGAATATTCTCAAGACGCCGAATCAGTCAATAGAATGAAAATAGTTTTTGATCTTTTATGGTTCGACGTTGCTTCTCACTCCGTCAACAATACTTTTGTGGCGGTGAGCAGCAGAATGTACGGCGACAACAAATCGAACGACATGTTTGGAAACCGTATTCGCAGTGGTATGGCTGCCATTTGGGGCAAAGCGGATACCCAAAGTCTTGTTAATACAAAAACTGAGATTGAGAAACAGATTGCCGAGGGCAGTGACGATGTGGCGACTACCATAAAGCTGGTGGGCGTAGATTCGCAGATGATGCAGAACTTCATCGCCATGTACAAAAAGGGACTATATAATATTCCGGGCGCTGTTTACGATACGGCTCTTGACAAAGAAACGACAATAATCAAGTCATCTTCGGGTCTTTATGTATCGGAACTGAAAGAGAAGGGACTTGTCGGGCAGAAAGATTATCAAATTATGGCGCAAACGGCAAGCGAAAGCTTTACCAACCCCGAGGTCATAGAAAACACGTTGAAATTCTTGTCCCGAAACAAAATGTATCGAAATATCTTTTTGAATCCTTTCCGTTTTATCAACATAAAGTTGTTGCGGCTGCTTCGTGTACCTGCATTTTTGAGCAGGAAATTTGAGCTTATGCCTAACGGAGTAGCGCTTCAGCGCGGCAATGTTTATTGCTATCGAAACGCTCATTATACCCTGACTACGGCAATCAAACACGGTGTTGATATGTGCGGCGCTCAAGGGCATATATGGACGGCAAACCTTGCGCGCGATCTGGCGGTATACACCACGCATCCTGCGAGAGATGACAACAGCAAAACAAAGCATGCGGCTTCGCCCGGTTATTGGGTGGGCAACGGCAGACAGCCTATGAGCGTCCAACACAAAAACATCAACATCACAATATATAGAATTCCGAAGAAAAAACGTTTGGGCGAGTTCTTTTTGTCGGACATCACGCACGCATATATGCCCAAAGAAAAGTTTGACGAATTTTCTCTTGAAGGCAATTATGTATTCGGGCGCAAAGGTAAGGTGTTGCTTGCTATGATAGCAAGCGGAGAGTTGACCTATCGTCCATATGACGCTTATTCGGCGGCGCTTCTTTGCCAACACGACAAACAAGTCGAGAAAATAGATGGCATTCAACTGGGCAACGAGTTTGATTTGGTGCTTCAAAGCGGACAATATCACAGCTATATTACGGAGTTGTCCGATACCGATACCGAAACCTTCGAGCAGTTTTGTCAGCGCATAAAGACCAACAATGTATCAATGAATTGCGGTAAGGTGAATTATATCTCGAAAACAGAAGAAATCGCAGTTGCGTATGACGGGCTTTTTGAAGTAGGCGGCGAGGCTCAAGAAACCCAATACAAGCGTTTTGAAAGCAAATATGCCGTCACAGAAAGGCAAGCCGAAACTATAACACTGAGCTGCGGCGAAAAGAAATGGTTGCTTGACTACAAAAATAATATAAGAAAAGAAATAAAAACGGAGAAATTATGAAGATAGGTTTACAGCTTTTTACGATAAGAAAACTTGCGCAAAAGAATTTGAATGACGCTCTCCAAAGAGCCGCCAACCTCGGTCTGAAACATATCGAGGCGGCGAGAATAGAATTTAGCGTCGACAATGCAGAGATTTTTTGCCGAGCAAAAGAAGAGTACGGCACCGAAGTCATGTCGACGCAAATAAAATTCCATATTCTCAAGGACGAATTTGACACCATACTGGATTTTCACAAGAAAACAGCATGCAAAACGGCGGTTATTTCGGTGTTGCCGACAGAAAACATTCTTGGCAACAACAAGGCGTTGGAAGACTTTTGCGGTCGCGCCAACGAGCTTGGCAAGAGGTATGCCGATGAGGGCATAACATTGTGCTATCACCACCACGATTTTGAGTTTTTGAAGAGAAGCGGCACGAAAAAGTTTGACATTCTTACCGACAATCTCGAGATTGCTTTCATCATAGACACCTATTGGATGGTTAAGAGCGGTTTTGCAGTGGACAAAATGCTGAAAATGCTGAGCGGAAGGGTAAAAGGCGTACATCTTCGGGACTATGGACTCGTCGGAGTGGCGCGGAAAGCGGCGGATTTTGCATTGGGCGACGGCGTCATAGATTTTGCCGAAGTCATCGAGAGCTGCAAACAAAACGGTGTGGAATACGGCGCAATCGAACAAAAGACAAAAACGCCTTTCTCGGAACTTGAAAAAAGCGTAAAGTATATCGACAGTTTGGGATATGGCAATTTGCTGAAATAAAAATCTTTCGGAGGACAAAGTGGAAAAAACGGCAGCCCAAAGGGCACAAGAGTTGTTTCATAAAGGCTATAACTGCGCTCAAGCAGTATTCTGCGCCTTTTGCGAACAGACCGGCATGGATTTTGAGACGGCGCTAAAACTTTCGCAGCCTTTCGGCGGTGGCATGAGCCGTTTGAGAGAAGTTTGCGGCGCGGTATCCGGAATGTTTATGGTAGCCGGACTAAAGTTCGGCAACACCTCGATGGATGAGGCGGACAAGCTCAAACATTATGATCTTATCCAGTCGCTTGCCGCTCAATTCAAGGACAAAAACGAAACTATTATTTGCCGCGAGCTATTGGAGAATGCAAAGAAGAAGCCTCCTTTGCCGCAGACAGGACCGCACAATCCCGCTTGCGAAAAGTTCGTCATGGACGCCGCAGAGATGACAGAGAAACTGCTCTCAAAAAAAGGTGAAAGCGTCTAGCAAAGTTGCTGTTTACTTATTTATACGAATGTGCTTTAATATGAATTGAAATAGTCTGGAGGTATTGATATGAAAGTAGCAGTTTTGGGACTGGGACAACGCGGCAGCGGATACATGCGTATCCTGAAGTTTTTTTGCAAAGATGTCGAAATTGTGGCGGTCTGCGACAAGTACACCGTCAGAACCGACGAGATAGCAAAAAAATACAAAGTTGAACAAAAATTCTATGACGAAAATGATTTTTTCGCCAAGGGCAAGATGGCGGATGCAATCATCATTGCTACACAAGACAGAGATCATTTCGAGCATTGCAAGAAGGCAATGGAAATAGGCTATACCAATATTCTTTTGGAAAAGCCGGTGTCTCCCGTCATCGAGGAATGCTTGAGTCTTCAAAAGATGGCTGAAGAAAAGAATGTATCTATTGTCGTATGTCATGTACTTAGGTACTCGAAGTATTACAAAACCATAAAACAGCTTGTTGCCGACGGCGTAATAGGCGATGTGGTAAACATAAACCATACGGAAAATATCGCTTATTTTCATTTTGCCCACAGCTATGTCAGAGGCAACTGGAACAACACCAAGAAAGCCGCTCCCATGATTATGGCGAAGTGCTGTCACGACTTTGATTTGATTTATTGGTTCATAGACAAACCGTGTATTTCGGTAAGTTCCTACGGAAATTTGAAGTATTTTAATGCCGAGCATACACCCGAAGGCGCCGCCGACAGATGCCTTGACTGCAAAGTAGAGTGTCCGTATAACGCCGAAAAACTTTATATTACCGACAGCCTTTTGAAAGCAACATTCTTGAAGTTCAACGGCAGAGTCATCACAGGCAAAGCCGGCTCCACCAAGGAAGAGAAATATAAGGCTCTTCGTGAAGGCGACTATGGCAGATGCGTCTACAAATGCGACAACAATGTCGCAGACCATCAAATAATCAATATGAATTATGCCGATGGAGTGACGGCTTCGCATACTGCGACGGCATTCTCCAAAAAATTCTACCGCCGCACACAAATAAACGGCACAAAAGGTGAAATCATCGGCAACGACATTGATGGCAAACTTCATGTCAACCTTTTTGGCGGCAAAGCTATGGTCATAAAAACAAAATGGCTGAAAGCTGCCGGACATATTGACGGCGACATAAATCTCATAAAAGAGTGGTGCGCGCTTGTCAAGGGCGAACTGAAAGACGACAGCAACATAACTTATCTCCGTCACACTATTCCATCCCACAAAATAGTGCTGAAGGCAGAAGAGTCGAGACTAAAGAACGGCGAAGTGCTGTTGATAGATTAAATTCTAATTTTAAATTTAATAAAAACAAAAACCGCGGTGAACGCGGTTTTTGAATATTTTATAAACTAAAATTCTAGTGCAATTTAGCCGAAAGTAATAGGGTTGTTTTGGTATATCACCATAAGATAGCTGTCGCTGATTTTGTCGAGGATGCCTTGCGCAAACGAGGTGCTCTCGATGAGTTTTATGCCGCCGAAGGCAAGCAATAGCAATCCGCCAAAGAAAGCCAAGCACAGCGCCGCGCCAAGAATTTTGTTGATGATTTTTATTGCCTTGTTTTTTGCGTAGTCAATTTTTGCGATGGTCTTTACTACGATTCCTCTGGCTATTTGTACAGCGGCAAACAGCAGCAAATAAAAAGCCACATAACCCAGCTTGAGATATTTCAGGAATTCCCAATATCCCGTGGTAATGTCATTTATTTTTGTGATGAAATTCGCTACAGGCGTCAGTCCCTGAAAGAATCCGCCGAAGGCGAAACAGACGAACAGCGAAATGATAAGTCCCACAATTCCGCCGGTAACCATCTTCAAAGATTTCCCGAAGCCGAGAGCATAACCAATTATAGCTATGATTATTAACACTGCCAATGATATTAGGTCAATAGTATTCATATTTCCTCCGTAACTGTCTTTTCATTATAATACAATTTATGTCGAATTGTATCATATTTTTGAAATTTTATATTATTTCTATGTTTTTTCCCGAAATCCCTATTTTTCCGCCCGACAATACGCCTTTTTTGTATTCAGGATGTACCAAAAGCCATTTGTTGACTGCGCGTAAACTGCCGTTTGCGCCGCCATGTAACGGCAGATTGGTGCATTCGGGCAGGATTATCGCCGCTTTGAACAGTCCGGATACCTTCAGCGGAGCAAAATGCAGAGTCAACGGCAAAAGCTCAACAGTTTCTCCCTTTTTAATATAGAGTCCCAACGCTTTGTTGCTGTCGTAAGTTTCCTTGTCAATGTCGAAAAAGTCTCCCAAAAGCAACAGCATATCCGTGCATGCTATGATGACTTCGGAACTTTTGTGCCATTCCATGCCATTCATGGTCGCGCCGCCGCCACAGCACCAACCGGCTTGCACTGCTGTTTGCGCAAAGACTTCTCGCGCAATAGTTTTGACAACGGTAAACTTTTCGGCGACGCTGTCGGACGCTGTATATGTGTTTTCTTCGCCTGCCGCCACTGTCTGCGAATAGTCCATAAGCTCGGAAGCGTCGATGTCCAACTTGAAAAAAAGCCTGCTTTTGTAGGTTGTGTCGACAATATTCAGTTGGGGATAATTCTTCTTCAGCGTTTCAAACATATTGCCTCTATTCTTCATTTCTTATTATTATAATAATGGGTTTTTAGGGCGATTGCAAGCGAAAATAATCTTTATTGCAAAGAACCGTCGGGTATGGTATAATAACAAAAAATTGTTGGGAGCGGCAATGACACAGCTTTTTGAATCGGGCGAGAATTATTTAGAAACTATTTTGAGGTTGCAAAAAGAGAAAGGCGCCGTTCGTTCCGTAGATGTCGCAGTGTCGCTGAACTTCTCCAAAGCAAGCGTTTCGCGCGCCGTAGGCATAATGAAAGCAGGCGGTTATATCACCACCGACGACAAAGGCTATATTCATTTTACCGAAGAAGGACTGAAAAAAGCTCTGGCTATTTTCGAACGGCACAAGACCATCACAAAATATCTTCAAAGCTCGCTCGGTATCGATGAGGATACCGCAGAAAAAGACGCTTGCCGTATTGAGCATATCATCAGTCAGCAGACTTTTGACGCTATGAAAAGTTTTCTCGACAACAATTAGTTTGTATTTTTTATAACAACAGCAACAACAAACTCAATGCCATGACTGCCATTCCTGCCACAAGTCCGTATATCGACAAGTGGTGTTCTCCGTATTCCCGCGCCGAAGGCAACAACTCGTCAAGTGAGATGAAGACCATGATTCCCGCAACTCCCGCATAGACAATTCCGAACAGTGTATCACTGAGAAAAGGCATGAGAATGAGATAGCCTATCAGCGCGCCCAACGGCTCCGACAGTCCCGAAAGGAAAGAATAAGCAAAGGCTTTTTTCTTGTTTCCGGTGGCATAATATACGGGTACAGATACGGCAATGCCTTCGGGTATATTGTGTATGGCTATGGCTATTGTAATGGGAATTGCAATGCTAAAGTCCTGCAAGGCGCTGATAAATGTCGCTAAACCCTCGGGAAAATTGTGGATAGCGATTGCAAGCGCCGTAAAGGTGCCTGTACGCAACAATTTTTTATGTGAAGACTGTTTGCCTTCGGTCATATCTTCGACTTTGCGCAAATCGTGGGGATTTTGTTCTTTCGGAATAAATTTGTCGATCAGAGCAATCAACAGCATGCCGCCGAAAAAGGACACCACTGTCAATAAGGTGCCCATAAATTCCCCGTTGTCAGCAGTCAAAGCTACACGGGCTTTTGCGAAGATTTCGACCATCGATACATATATCATAACGCCTGCCGAAAAGCCCAGGCTGACGGCAAGAAATCTGGTGTTGGTTTTTTTAGCGAAAAAAGCAATGGCGCTGCCAATTCCGGTGCTTAAACCGGCGACAAGCGTCAAGGAGAACGCTAAAAGTACATTCTGCATGTTTCCTCCAATGTACATCATAGTTACATTATATTATAGTTCGGCGCATAATGTAAACCTAAAAAATCTTCCTTCGAATTGTTTGTGCAAAAAATAAAGGCTGTACCAAGATACAACCTTTATTGAAATATCGGAAAAAAGTTATTCTTGCGGCTGTTCCGCGCTTGTGTCGGACACAGCCGTAGGCTCGGGTACGATGATAGCGTCGACAGGCTTGAAAGGGGAGGGGTTGGGGATATTGCCTTGTTGCTCCTGCTTTGCATTCTTTTTGTCGATTGCTGCGTTGATTTCGTCAAGCGGTTTTCTTTCCATAAGCATATCGACTTCTTCGCCGTAAATTGTTTCTCTCTCGTAGAGCAGTTTTACCATGCTGTCGAGAATATCCTTGTTTTCCGTAAGAACTTTCAAGGCTTTTTGATAGTTTGTTTCGATGATAATTTTTATTTCCTTGTCGATAACCGAAGCTACGCTTTCGCTATAGTTGTGTTGTGTCTGATAGTCTCTGCCAATAAACACTTCGCGGTCTCCTCCGAAAAAGACATTCGGCAGTGAATCGCTCATGCCCCATTCGCAAACCATGCTACGCGCAATGCCGGTAGCTCTTTTTATGTCTTGCGACGCGCCTGTGGAGATGTCTTGTATGACTATTTCTTCGGCGGCTCTTCCGCCCAACATCATGGCTATTTCGTCATTCAGTCTGTTCTTTGTGACATGGCTGTCGTCATTCTTTGGAAGGGAAATTGTGTAGCCCTCCGCCATGCCTCTAGGGATTATGGAAACTTCTTGTACGGCGTTGCAGTGTTTCATCAGCTTGGCAACGATGGCGTGTCCTGCCTCGTGATATGCCGTGATGCGCTTGTCGCTCTCGGTTGTCACGCGCGACTTCTTTTGAGGTCCTGCGATGACCTTGTTTATACCTTCAAGCAAGTCCTTCATTATGATGACGCTTCTGTTGCTGCGGGCGGCAAGAATGGCTGCTTCATTGAGCAGGTTTGCGATGTCGGCGCCGCTGAAGCCCGTTGTCAATCTGGCAAGATTGCGGAAATCTATGTCGGGGGCGATGGGTTTGTTTCTTGCGTGTACTTTGAAGATGGCTTCTCTGCCTTTCACGTCGGGAACATGAACATATATCTGGCGGTCGAATCTGCCCGGACGAAGTAACGCCGGATCGAGAATGTCGGCTCTGTTGGTGGCTGCCATAATGATTATGCCGTCATTGGTGGTGAAGCCGTCCATTTCGACAAGTAGCTGATTGAGCGTCTGCTCTCTTTCGTCGTTGCCACCGCCGAGACCTGCGCCTCTTTGTCTGCCTACGGCATCTATTTCGTCAATAAAGACTATGCAAGGCATATTCTTCTTGGCTTGAGAAAAAAGGTCACGCACTCTCGACGCGCCTACTCCTACGAACATTTCGACGAAATCCGAACCGGAAATCGAGAAGAAAGGCACACTGGCTTCGCCTGCAACAGCTTTTGCAAAAAGCGTTTTTCCTGTGCCGGGAGGACCTACGAGCAGCACACCGCGAGGAATTCTGGCGCCCACTGCTATGAACTTCTTTGGGTTTTTGAGGAAATCTACGATTTCTTTCAGCTCTTCTTTTTCTTCTTCGGCGCCGGCAACGTCACTGAAACGCACCTTGACTCCCGAACTGAGACGGGCTTTGTTTTTGCCGAAATTCATTGCGCTGTTGGCGCCCTTGCCGCCGCGCATGGAAATAATGATGAAGATTGTCATTGCGCCGATAAGCACAAAGGACAAAATCGGCAACAGATTGCTCAAGAATGAGCCGTCCGACGGATCGCTGAGCGAGATATACGGCAAAGCTGTTCCTTCGTCTGTCAAATCTTGTATATCCGTCATCAAATCGGTACGATAGCTTATGACGCAGGTATAATCGCTTTTCTTTTCGTTCTCTTTGAATTCGTCTTCGGAGAACTTCGAGTCGGCGAGGCGCACACGGATATTGTAGCTGTCGGTCATGATAACTCCCGCTACTTTGCCTTCTTCGACATCTTTCAAAAATTCGCTGTAAACCTTGATTTCTGGCTTGTTGCCGAAAAGGTCTCCGCCCCAAAGAAGGGTGGCGACTAGGATTATGCCGAGTATGGTAACTATTATTATATAAATGGATCTTTTCGTGTTATTGTTCTGATTGTTCACATTATTCCTCTATTAACCATTTGTTAGAATGTAATTATATCATAATAACATACCATTGGCAACAATATTATTCTTTGAAAAATTCAAAAATATATTAAATAAAACTATTTATTTGTACACGCTTTATGCGCGATACAAGTCGATTTACAAGTTCCGCAACGGCGTCGGAAAGGGCGTCGATGAACGCCTGGTCGACTTTTTTTAATTCTTCAAAATTGTTTTGGCGCGCTTCTGCGACGATACCAAGTATGCCCACATGCCCTACGCGAGCCAGCCCTTTGTTGAGAGCGCCTCCTGCCGTAAGCCCGCCTTTCGTACATTTTATGCGCCCGATATCTTCCTTGTCCCCCATGCATGCATCTACGGCGATAATGAAATTGCGTTTGTGGTGCTTGCTTATATGGCCAAGATAGTGGGTATAATTGACGCCGTTGACGGGACGAACGGTGCGGCCGTAAACATAAGCGTCAATGCCGTATTTCATTACCAGCCGATCGCCTACAGCAGGACCCAAGCTGTCTCCTATTATGTTGCCTGTGCCGATACACAAAATTACGGGTTTTGGCATAAAATCTCCTATGGGAAATGTTTCTTATAAAGAGTGGTCCAAAACATACAAAAGTATACTCATAGGCGGCTTTTATGGTTGTCATTGATATGTTTTTTGATAAATAAACTTATTTTAGAAGTATATAAACGATTTGATATTAATAATTATCTTGATTTTTCTGTATGCATATGCTAAACTTGCTTTGTATCTAAGTAATATAGGGCAAAAGGAATTTATACCGCTTACGGAGGCATATATATGGCAGACATAATCACAAAAATAAACATTTTGGACATAGTCATCATCGCTTTGACGGTGTTGCTTCTTTTGTTCGGCATTTGGAGAGGCATGTACAAAATGTTACACGGCTTTATTTCCTCCGTTATTGCGCTTATCATTGCCATTTTGTTGACCTCAACTGTAGTGACTTTTGCCGTAGATAATACGCTTCTGGACGAAAAACTGGTAGACGTTATTGCTCAACCGTTGAGCAAATTCGTTCCCAACGCTCAGCAAATCGTGGCTTTTTATGACATTGACGGCAACGCCGATACTGCCGAAGAGCTTGGCTTTGACCCCGGTTCGGGTGTCAAACCCTATCAAGATCTTTTTGAAGGCTCGAAGGTAGCCTTCCTTGCCCCCATCGTAAAACCCATTGTCACAAAATATGTTACCGAACATGGCGAAACACCTTTCATAAGGTCGCTGGTGGCGGTAGTGACGGCATATGTTTTGAGCGCCGTTGCATTCATTATTCTTTGGATACTTATGTTTATCGTCATGAGCATTCTTTTCTTAATCCTCAAGAAGGTAGTGACGGCTACATACATCGGCCACTACGTCAACAAGGTTGTCGGAGGTCTGTTGGGCGTCGTCATCACGGCGGTGCTTGTGTTCGGATTCTTGACCATCATAAAACTATTGGGCAACTATGAGCAGGTCATCCCGATCAACCAGATGATCGACAAATCCACAGTCGCAAAGTTCCTAGCAAACAACAATTTCTTATACAATTTTGTTTCCGCCCAAATCGATGTACAATCGCTAATTGACAAACTTATGGCAATGATAGCAAAAACAGGCTTAGTATAAAAAATAAAGTCGAGGAGAAGGAGATATATGCGTTACACAAATTTTAGCGGCGGCGTTTTCGGCAAAATAGTAGGCGCATTGCTGTGTATCATACTCGGAATGGTATTGACGCTTGGGGGCATAGCTCTTGGCGGTTACCTGCTGGTTACCAAAACAAAAATCGGCACCATAGAGGACTTTGCCCAAGAAAAGAAACTTCCGATAGATTTCGCTGAAGAATACCGAGAAAAGTCACTTCTGGAGTGGGGACAACAGCTGTTGCCCGTTCTGAAAGAATATTCTTCGACACCGATAGGAACTCTTGAACTGATACTGGGCTTCAATTTTTTATCCACCGAAATAAGCAAAATTACCGGTCTCGAACTTCAGGTAGTCAAAGATACTACTCTCACCGATTTTGGTAAGACCTTTGCAAATAATTTGACTCTTGAACAAGCTTCGAGCAATTTCGGCATAGAATTCCCCGATTTGCCTGCTTTCCAAGATCCGGAATTCTTGGCAAAACCTCTGGCAACGGCATTTGCCGCTATCGATGAGTTCGAATTGCAGGATTTTATTGAGGTTACACCCGAGTCCAGTCCGATACTTTTGAGCCTTGCAGACATGAAGATCGGAGAAATGAGCGACGCCACAGAGGGACTTGACGCAAGAATAAACGATTTGACGCTGAAAGAGGTCATAACAATTGTTGAAGAGGGCGAAAATCAATCCAACAAGATTCTCATAAAACTCAAGGACACAAAAGTCGGCGAGTTGGGTAGCACCGCCACAAACGACTTGATTATGTCAATGAAACTTTCGGAAGTCATCGAAATAGACGAAGCTACAGCTACTCCTGCGCTTTGGGAACTGCGCGATACACCTATTGGAGAGTTGGGCAGCGCCGAGACCGACGAAAAAATAAAGAACATGAAAATTGCCGACTTACTTGAAGTCGACGAAAATTCCACTCAAATACTGAAATATTTCCGCGACAACGGCACTACTCTTGCAGGACACGACGAGGTCACATCGCAGGCCAACGGCGTAAATGAGGCGTTGAAGGTTATGAAACTCGGCGATATGATGACACTGACGGATCCCTCACTGCCGGGCGGCTCGACAAAGCTGTTTTGGGCGCTGCGCGATTGTCCTCTTGAGACCATACCTGCGGCAGAAGCCACTCCCGAAATACCGGGAATAGAAGACACCCTCAGGGTTTTGCCCTTGAACCAATTCCTTGATGCAGGTACCTCAAAGGTGTGGGAATATATCGGCCTAGCTACGATCGACAACCTCGGACAAAAAATCGACGATATGCAGATGAAGCATGTCATAGATATCACCGAGGATTCTCCTGCCATTCTCAGAAAGATGAGATTATTCGATGCCGACAAGGACACCGCCGGCAATGAAGCGCTGTTCGGAACCGAGGACATTTTAGTTCGCGATTTGAACACAAAATTGGAGCCTTTGATACAAAGCATGAAATTGGGCGAAATCATAACCGTAGACGAAACTTCGGAGCCTATTCTTCAAGCGTTGAAAGATACTACCATAAGCGGTATGAACGCCAAGATATCTATGCTAAAAATAAACGAAGTATTCACCGAAACGCAATATTCTTCGGGAGCGCTATCGCTTGTTGACGGCGAAACCAAGATTTCCGAAATCGCCACGGAACTTTCGTCGGCTGTATCTACGGCAAGAATTCAAGTGCTCATAAACTGCGGTATCATTCTTGAACCCGACATACAAGATGAAGAAATAGAAACAGGCTTCAAAAACAACTCCGTAAACGGCATCATAAGCGACTATGCGTCGTTGCTCAACAGTCCGTTGACAGGTACAAGCATAACCCCCGAAAGGATTTATCTCGACCCCACACAAAACTATATCGACATGGCTTTCTTGAACGCTTTGGCGAATTTCCAAGAGGGCGAGACACTTGTACTGGGCGCAGATACGACGATCGCCGCTGAGGATTTCACAACATTATTCAATGTCATGACAAACGGTCATGTGCTGACAATTTCAAGCGGAGCCACGATACGCTCGGCGACTTATGACGGCACGAAGTACACGGATTTTGGTGGCAATATGCTGATAACAAGCGGTTATTATGAGTCGAAGCCTCCCCTTATGCTGCCTGCAGTTTCGGGCGGAGGGTCTGTATCGGGCGCTTTTGCTCATCCCGACGGCATAAAAGAAAACTATAAAATAACCATACTATTCAAATAGGCATTTTGGCAGAATGACGGTATATTCCGACCTGCCCTAACAGGCAGGTCGGTTTTTATAAAAATAGAGGAGAATAATGCAACAAATAACAATAAAGGTAAGCGACGAATTCAATGACGGACCCATGCAGGAATGCGACGCAGAGGAGATGCGCAGAAACGAAAAGGAAGATATACTGCATTTCCACGCGATAGAATTGGCGGATTTGCCGCTGATAAATGGCTATATATCCAACCAAAAATACAGGATATGCGATTATACCATCGGTGTGCTGTATATGTGGAGTAGTTTTTTGAATTACGAATATGCGCTGTCCAACGGAATGTTGATTATTCGAAGCTGTCTGAACGCAACAATGACTTTTAGTATACCGCTTGGAGAGGGCGACCTTGCTGCCGCGCTGGACGACATTCAAGCATTCTGCGCCCAAAACGACTATCCGCTGAATTTCCATGGAGTCACATGGGAGGCGGTAAAGATTCTGGTAAACAAGTTCGGCGACAGATTCAATATCACCGAGATGCTCAGTTGGGGCGAATATCTCTACAATTATTCCGACCTGCTTCACCTCTCGGGCAAGAAATACCACAGCAAGCGCAATCATATCAGCCAGTTCAAGAGACAATATCCCACGGCGGTTTTCAAAGAAATTACTGTTGAAACGCTGCCTAAGATTAAGGATTTTCTTAACAGATACTATGAACAAACCGAAAAAGATCAGCAACTTTTTTATAAAGAAAAAAACATGTTGCATAAGGTTTTTGACTCATACGACGAGTTGAAACCGCAAGGCGGTTATTTGGATGTCGACGGAGAAGTGGCAGCCTTTGCTATTGGCGAAACGCAGGGCGACATAATATATATCCATATAGAGAAAGCCGATACCAACTATAAAGGTTCATATGCTGCCATAAACAACGAGTATTTGCAGCATTTTGCCGCCGACGGCACAAACTTTGTCAACCGCGAAGAGGATGTCGGAGATCCCGGACTTCGCAAGGCAAAGCTGAGCTATTACCCCCTCGAAATAATAAAAAAGTATTCGGTAAGAGAAAAATATCCGATTAAGTGAAAAACTACATTATATTTGCGTTTATTTGCTTGTATTCTAACAAATAATATGGTAGAATAACATACGCATCTCAAGGTGAGGAGTAAAGAATATGTTCGATTGGTTTTTATTTTATCAGGTTTTGTCCATAGTGCTCATGTCATTTATGGTGCTTTTCTCTATTGTCATGATAATAATAGTTGTCATGCAACAGGGCAATACCAATAATCTCGGAGCCATAGCCGGAGGAGCTGAATCGTTTTTCGGAAAGAACAAAGCCAGATCACTCGATGCGAAATTCAAAAGATGGACCATCCTAGTCGCCGCAATGATATTAGTATCCTCAATCCTTTTCTTTGTGGTACAAATACTCAGAGCAAGACTATAGAGAGTACCAAAGAACTTAACAGAAAAAAGGAAAAGACGGCTAATAACAGCCGTCTTTTGTATATAGGGGACGGGGGACAATAGCACGGTTGATACGGGCTACGTGCGAATAGGCGGCTCGGTTACGTGCAAGTAGGCGGTCGATTTGATTGCATAAGTTGATATGGACGGCGTGCTAACAAACGGCTTTGGGATGTACACCAATATGCGCGCGTTGTATATTTATTAAATTGCGTTGAATATAAAAATATGATATTATAACTAGATAGAGGATATTATGATAAAGGTAATTGCCACCAACAAAAAAGCCTATCACGATTATTTCATTGAAGAAACCTATGAGGCAGGCATTGCGCTTGTGGGAAGCGAAGTAAAAAGTATCAGGCTGGGCAACATCAATCTAAAAGACAGCTTTGCGCTCGTAAGAGGCGGTTCGGTTTTTCTGCTGAATACGCACATTTCTCCGTACAAAATGGGCAGCCATTTCAACCCGGAACCGAGACGCGACAGACGACTGCTTCTCAACCGTCAGGAAATAAACAAACTGCGCGGCAAGGTCGAAAAAAAGGGTTACACACTGGTCGCCACGAAAGTATATTTCAAGGATTCACTGGTAAAGGTCGAGATAGGAGTCGCCAAGGGCAAGGAGATGCATGACAAGCGTCAGGCGCTGAAAGAAAAAGAGCAGATGCGAGAGGCACAAAGAGATCTCAGCAATTACTAAGAAACACACACAAAAAGATTTTATCAAAGGAGTCGAAAATATTATGAATATAGACACAAAATGCGTACAGGCAGGATACAATCCGAAGAACGGCGAGCCGAGAGTGCTGCCGATTTACCAAAGCACAACTTTTAGTTACGATACTCCCGAGGAGATGGCGGATCTGTTTGATCTCAAGAAGTCGGGATATTTTTATACAAGACTGGGCAACCCCACTTTGGGCGCATTGGAAGAAAAAGTCGCCGCTATCGAGGGCGGAACGGCTGCATTGGCATGCGCCAGCGGAATGGCAGCAATTACCTTCACCGTATTCACTGTGGCAAAGGCAGGCGACAACATTATTTCGTTGTCCACCATTTATGGCGGCACCTACAACTTGTTCAAAACAACTTTGCCGAAACTCGGCATCGATGGCAGATTTGTCAGACCCGATTGCACAGAAGAGCAGCTTGAGAGCATGATTGACGACAACACAAAGCTGATATTTGCCGAGACCTTCGCAAATCCCGCAATGTATGTCACAAACTTCGAATTGCTGTCGAAAGTTGCCAAGAAGCATAAACTGCTTTTGGTAATTGACAACACTTTGGCAACGCCTGTCATTTGCCGTCCGTTTGAGTACGGCGCAAATATTGTGGTGCATTCCTCGACAAAATATCTTGACGGACACGCATGCAGCTTAGGCGGACTTATCGTAGAGGGCGGAAACTTCGAGTTTTTGGGCAATGACCGTTACAAGGACTTCAACGAAGCTGACGACAGCTATCATGGCATGGTTTATGCCAGAGACTGCGGAAAAACAGCCTTTATCACCAAGGCGCGTGTACAATACATGAGAGACATGGGCGCGCAGATGGCGCCAATGAACGCCTTTTTGACCAACATGGGCGTCGAAACGCTGCATTTGCGTATGGAGCGACACAGCGAGAATGCCCTTGCCGTAGCAAAGATGCTTAGGGGCAATGCCGCAGTGGAATGGGTGAAATATTCGGGACTTGACACCGACGAAAACTATCAAAGAGCAATGAAATATTTTGAAAAAGGTCTTTGTTCGGGTATGGTCACCTTCGGCATAAAAGGCGGAAGGGCGGCGGCGTCAAAATTCCAAAAGGCGCTTAAACTGTTGCGAATAGTCACACATATCGCCGATACCAGAAGTTGCGTTTTGCATCCTGCGTCCAGCACACATAGACAGCTTTCAGACAGCGACTTGTCGGAATGCGGAATAAGCAACAACCTAATCAGACTGTCATTGGGCATCGAGGCGACAGAAGATATCCTCGAGGACATAAAGAATGCCCTTGAACAGAGCCAAAGGAGCTAACAAGAAATGCCGATAGTCATACCAAAAGATATTCCGGCGTACGATGTACTTACGCAGGAAAACATATTCGTAATGCCCAAGAAGCGTGCCGATACTCAAGATATCAGACCGATAGAAATTGCTATCGTAAATCTCATGCCCACAAAGGTAGTTACGGAAACACAGCTGATGAGACTGCTGGGCAATTCGTCCCTGCAAGTCAATATCACGCTGGTAAAAACCCAATCTTATACCGGCACAAATACGGCGCAAACCCACATGGACAAGTTCTACAAAAATTATTCCGAAATCAAGGACAGATACTTTGACGGCATGATCATAACAGGCGCACCTGTCGAAACCCTCGAATATGAGGAAGTAAAGTACTGGGACGAACTATGCGAAATAATGGACTTTGCCGAAAGAAATGTCACCTCGACAATATTCATCTGTTGGGGAGCGCAAGCTGCGCTAAAGTATTATTATGGGATACCAAAGTGCCCACTTCAGTCCAAGCTTTTCGGCGTTTATAAGAATCGCGCCATAGTCGACTATGAACTGCTGTTGAAGGGAATGAACGACCGTTTTTCTATTCCACACTCCCGCTACACTTCTATTGATGAGGGAGCAGTCTATAAGCATGAAAAATTACAAGTGTTGGCGGTGGGCGACGATTGCGGCATCAGCATAGCAAAGTCTGCCGACAATAGGAAGTTCTTTTTCTTCGGACATTCCGAATATGACAGAGAGACCTTGAAGAACGAATATCTTCGAGATCTCGCAAAAGGTGTCGACATAAAAAAGCCCGACAATTATTTTATAAACGGGGATATTGACAACATAAATATGAGCTGGAATTCGACAGGCAATCTGCTTTTCTATAACTGGCTGAACTATTATGTATATCAGGTCACGCCTTTTGAGCTGAGGAAATAAGCCTGATGATTATTGAACGGTTGAGCCTTCAGAACTTTTTGAGTTATGAGAAGCAGGATGTATGCTTCAACAAGGGGCTCAATGTCATTATCGGACCCAATGCCAGCGGCAAAACAAACCTCATCGAGGCGGTATATATCTCCTCAATCGGCAAGACTGCCCGCAACACAAAGGACAAGGATCTTGTGAACTGGCGGGCGAAGGAAAGCGCGCGCATTGCGCTTGCTGTCAAGAAAAACTATGGCGGTCACAGCATCGAAATAACCGTAGACAGCAACGGAAAAAAGTATATATTGATTGATGGACTGCCGGTATCCCGCCTTGGCGAACTACTTGGAGGTCTCAATGTGGTATTCTTCTCTCCCGACGAGATGCGATTGATAAAAGACTCTCCCGTCGACAGACGCCGTTTTCTGGACATAAGTCTGTCGCAACAGAGCAAAACCTATTTTTACACGCTGCTGAAATACAACAAGTTATTGGCTCAACGCAACAAGCTACTGAAAGACTATCGCAACAATGCGTCGCTTGACGATATGCTGGCATTGGTTGACGAATCTATTGCACCCTGCGCCGAACAAATATTGCTGAAAAGAAAAGACTTTATCGAAAAACTCAAACCGCATGCCGATGCACAGCACCAAAAAATCACAGAGGGCAAGGAGCGGTTGCAAATAAATTATGAAACCGAGGCGGTAGACCCTTCCGACATAAAAGGCAGCATAAAGAAGCTGCTCAAGAACGCCATGGAAAAGGACAAGCGGTTGGAATATACTTCGGTGGGAGTTCATCGCGACGATTTGAAGATAGTTGCCGGCGACATAGACGTGCGCAAGTACGGCTCACAAGGACAGCAGAGGACGGCGGTATTGTCGCTGAAAATGGCAGAGATATTTATGATGAAAGAAAACACAGGGGAGTATCCCGTGTTGCTGCTTGACGATGTTCTCAGTGAACTTGACGAAGGGCGGCAACGCGCGCTGCTTTTGGCAATCAAGGACGTGCAAACAATATTGACGGGTACAAGTTTTGACGGTAAACTCATAGACTATGATTATGAGGAATTCCGCCTACAAGAAAGAAAGATGACAAAAACGGAGAAAAAACATGCTGACTGACAACAAAAAGATTATTGCATCGCTGATAAATATTGAGGGCGAGAGCGCCGAGAGTATTTATAACAACATCTCGACTCCTCCCGATGACAAGATGGGAGACTATGCTTTGCCCTGCTTTCCCTTCGCAAAGAAACTCCGAAAATCCCCGATAATTATTGCGCAGCAGCTTGCGACGGACATAAACAACAACAAAACGCCCCCGATCACAAGAGCCGAAGCGCTCAACGGTTATTTGAATATTTATATCGACAAGCTGTATTACGCCAAAGACTTGCTCGAAAAGATCCTCAAGGAAGGCAAGGCGTACGGCTCCGCCGAAATAGGCAAGGGCAAAACAGTTTGTATAGATTATTCTTCCATCAATATAGCAAAGCCCTTTCATATCGGACACCTTTGCACAACCGTTATTGGCGGCGCACTATACAGAGTTTACAACAAGTTGGGCTACAAAACCGTCGGAATAAACCATTTGGGTGACTGGGGAACGCAGTTTGGGAAACTAATCGTAGCATTTAAGCAATGGGGCGATAGAGAGACACTTGAAAAAGAGGGCATGAGTTATCTCAATTCGCTGTATGTAATATATCATCAAGAGTGTGAGAAAGACACTTCACTTGACGACAAGGCGAGGTTGTGGTTCCGAAAGATTGAGGAAGGCGATGCCGAAGCGGCAGAGCTGTTCGGACTTTTTAAGGAAATAACGCTGGATGAGGTGCAAAAAACTTATAAAAGACTAAAAATTAAGTTTGACAGCTACAACGGCGAGGCGTTCTATAATGACAAAATGCAACCGGTGCTTGACGAACTTGAAGAGAAGAAGTTGCTTGTCGAGTCGGACGGCGCAAAGGTCGTCGACTTGTCGGAATACAATATGCCGCCGTGTCTTTTAGTCAAGGCGGACGGAGCCACGCTTTATGCCACAAGGGATTTGGCGGCGGCTTATTATCGCAAAGGGACATACGATTTTTATAAATGCCTCTATGTCGTGGCCTATCAGCAAAATTTACATTTCCAACAATTTTTCAAGGTATTGGAACTTATGGGCAAGGACTGGAATATGTATCATATAGCCTTTGGTATGGTTTCACTGGAAGACGGCGCCATGTCAACCCGAAAAGGCAAGGTGGTGTTGCTTGAGGACGCTTTGAACAAAGCCGTCGAGCAATCGCTTGAAATTATCACCGAAAAAAGTCCCGGCTTGAAAGACAAGCAAAAAATTGCCGAACAAGTGGGAGTCGGCGCAGTAATTTTTTATGCGCTGTACAATAACCGCATAAAAGACATAGTTTTCAGCTATGACAAGGTGCTGAACTTTGACGGCGAAACAGGTCCGTATGTTCAATATACCAACGCGCGCTGCAATAGTGTGCTGAAAAAAGCCGATTTCAAGGCATTGATGAAAGAAGATATAGCCGCCGATTTTGACAGCCTAAACAATACGGAAGGGCTGAAACTTATCACATTGCTGGAAGAATTTCCGTCGGTTCTTACCGATGTCACCGAAAAGAACGAGCCTTGCTATATCAGCCGTTATCTTACTTCGCTGTGTCAGGCATTTAATAGATTTTATTATGCGCACAGAATAGCCGACATAGATAAGGCGGAAAGAAAAGCCAGAGCTATGTTGGTCAGCTGTGTACATACAGTCATTGAGGAGGGCTTGCGATTGCTGGGTATCTCGGCGCCTGCGCAAATGTAAACGATTATGATTGATACGCATACACATTCGAAGTTTTCGCATGACGGGCATCACCCGATAGCCGAAATAATCGCTGCCGCAAAAGAAAGGGGCATGGAATACTTGGCAATTACCGATCATTGCGACTATGACTATCTTGCTTTGCCCGGTTATGAAGTGGTGCCGCAACTGAATTTGGCAGGCTATCTCGATGAGATAGAGGCAGTCAAGCAGTCTGCCACGGGCATTGACTTGGCAATAGGGCTGGAGTTGGGTTTTCATCCGCTTGCTGTAGACTTGTACAAAAAAAGCATTCCTTTCGAGCGGTTTGATTATATCATAAATTCCGTGCATACCGTAGACAGCCACGATGTCTATTTTCCGATATTTTTTGAAGGCACAGAGAGGCAGGAAAGTTATCGGAAATATCTGTCAGGCGTGCTTGCAAGCGTGTCGGCACCCTATCCGTACAGCACGATCGGGCATATCGGATATATAGCAAAAAATTCCGTCTATGACAAAAAAATAATAGAATACTCCGATTTTCCCGATATTCTCGACAGCATTTTGAAGAGCATAATCGAAAAGGACAAAACGCTGGAAATAAACTCAAACATAAGATTTGACGACAGCATGCCCAACATCAGCGTGCTGAAAAGGTATCAAGAACTCGGCGGCGAAAATGTCACTTACGGTTCGGATGCGCACAAGATCCACAGATTGGAAGAAGGGTACGAAAAGATAAAAGAAATAGCGCTGTCTTTGGGTTTCAAATATTGGACAGTCTATCACAAAATGACGCCTTCAAGGATAAAAATATAGATATATGAAATTAAAAAAATCTTCCGCCAACCTTATGCTCATGGTGGTGACCGTGCTTTGGGGGTCTGGCTTTGTTGTGACAAAAATGGCGCTTGATTTGAACGCTTCTACAGGCTTGATCAACATGGTGAGGGGTGTGGTTTTTGCGTTGGTGACATTTGCAATCTTTTTCAAACGCATAACAAAAATGAAAGGAAAAGAGCTTTTCAAAGGCTTTTTTGCCGGCTCGCTCAACAGCTTGGCTTTTATTTTGCAGACCGTAGCCATGCAATATACGACGCCCTCAAATGCGGCTTTTTTCACTATCACCAATGTGCTTATGGTGCCATTCATTGTGTGGGTGTTCTATAAAATCCGTCCCTCTCTGAAAATTTTCGGAGCTGTCGGCGTGTGTCTTGTGGGAATGGCTATTTTGACAGGGTTTTTCGGAGAAAACACCACAATAAATAAGGGTGATTGGCTGGCTCTGTCGGGCGCTTTTATGTTTGCGCTGTCGATAGCCTATATCTCCAACAGCGCGAAAGAAGTCGATTATAGCATCATAGCCTTTTGGTTGGGAGTCACCCAAGCAATCGGCGGCATAATATTTTTTACTTTTTTCGAGAATGCGCAAGTCGCATCTCTTGACTGGCTGAAAGTCGCACCGCTGCTACTTTATTTGGCATTGTTTCCGTCCTTTGTGGCGCAGACAGGTCAGGTCATTGCGCAACAAAACACCTCTGCCACCAGCGCAGCGTTGATAATGACGCTTGAAGCGGTATTTGGCAGTATTTTTTCCGTAATTTTCGGTTTTGACCGTTTCACACTGTCACTGTTTATCGGCGGTTCGCTGATAATGCTTTCGCTTGTCATCAGCGAAATACGATTTCCAAGAAAACCTCGAGTTTAAGAGAATATCTCGCCAATGGCTTGCTTGACGCATTTTTTCAGATAAAGCGAGCTGTTTATTCTGTCCAAATAATCGCTTTCGTCGGCGGCTTTCTTTATGTTGGAATACATAAACATCTTTTTGATATTTGAGCCTTGCACCTTGGAGAGCAGGGTATTGGCAGCGGTAATCTTGTTGCCGTTGGTTGCGACTTTGTAGCCCGTAATAGTCATTTTCAGGTTTTGTGTCGGCTTCAGTGTCACACATATTCCCTTTTTCGTACGCATTTCTGCAGAGGGTGCGCCGTCTATTTCGACAACATAGTCTCCTCCGACAATGTCCTTAAAAGCAAGGGTATATTTTCTTTCTGCCGGCAGTACGCTCAAATCGCCGCGCGCCGCATCGATGCAGAATTCCAACTTGCCGTTGGTCTCCGTCACTCTCATATCGGTGAAGGCACAGCGCCCGTTTTTGTAGTCAAGCGTCTCGCCATCGTCCTCAAAGAGTTCGAAAGCGCCTTTGCCTCGATATATCAAAACGCTCATATTTTCGGGATTCTGCCATTTGTTGCCGCCGTCTTCCGATAGCGGTATTATGGAGCCTTCTTTTGCAAGTACAGGTATTTCGCTGATGCCTCTGAACATATCAATGGCTTTGCCTCCGTTATAAATATGCCCGTTAAAGATGTCCGTCCATCTGCCTTCGGGCAACCAAACTCGGGTTTTTGCCATGGCAAGCGACTTTTTCATTTTTGTTACGACAGGCGCCACAATCAAATCGCCGAAATAATATTGATTTTTGTATTCGTAAGCTTCGGCATGAGATGAGCGATAAAACATTGGTTGGCAAAGAGGTATGCCTTCTGTGTGTGTTTTGTAGTTCAAGGTATAGATATACGGTATAAGGCGATGTCGCAAGGTCAAAGCCTCTTTTGAATAATGTTCAATCGTGTCGGAATGATTCCAAGGCTCTTTGCCTTGCAAATCGTGAGAGGTCGAATGCAGTCTGTTTATGGGGCTGAACACTCCGAACTGCAACCAGCGAAGGAACATTTCGTCGTCATTTGTGCCGAACATGTGTCCTCCGATGTCGTGACTCCACCAAGTATAGCCAATGTTTGCGGCATTTGCCGTGAAATAAGGCTGGAATTTCAGCGAACGCCAGCAAATAGTGGTGTCGCCGGAAAAGCCCAGCGGATAACGGTGATTGCCTACGCCGCCGAATCTCGAAAGAATAAGCGCACGCTTGTTTTCTCTCTTGCTGTTGAGAAAGTGATAATGGTTGAGGGGCCACAGTGGGTCAAGTCCTTTTACGGCAGTCTTTTTGCCCTGTTGCCAGTCCATCCACCAAAAATCCACGCCGTCTTCTTCGTACGGATTGTGTAAAATCTTGAAATATGCGTTGATGAACTTTCTGTCTGTTATATCAAATTTTACCGGCTCTCTTGTCGAAGGATCTATGTCCATCTCCTGCGCCATCTCTTCGTACATGTCTTCGAACCACCGCACGCCGTCTGCAGGGTGAAGGTTCAGCGTCGTTTTCATATTGTTGTCATGAAGATATTTCAAAAATTCTTTGTAGTCGGGGAACAGTTCTGTGTTCCAGGAATAGCCGGTCCAACCGGGTCTTAGACTTTTGGATTGAAAATCAAATTGTTTTTTGACATCC
The DNA here is from genome assembly GCA_964368435.1 of uncultured Christensenella sp. Taxonomy (GTDB): domain Bacteria; phylum Bacillota; class Clostridia; order Christensenellales; family DTU072; genus DTU072. The sequence continues at coordinate 33,089 of CAYJBS010000008.1, forward strand.
ACCCAATGCCAATCCATATCAACAGTTGCTACTGTTATGGGGATATCTTCGGATTTGAAACGCTCCATAAGCGATATATATTCTTCTTGCGTATAGGCGCGGTAGCGGCTCCACCAATTGCCAAGAGCGTATCGGGGAATAAGGGGGACTTCTCCTGTCAACTTAAAAAAGTCGGTAAGACATTTTTGGTAGTTCTTGTTGTAGGCGAAGATATATAAATCCGTGGCTTTGCCGAATCTCGGCACCACTTGACCTTTCATCAGTAGCAACGAAGAGCTGTCATCCAATACGGCTACACCGGTTTTTGACATGATGCCGTTGCTTAGCTTGACTTTGCCAACGGTTAAATCCAGCGTACGTCTGGTTCCTTTTAGGTTGCCTTTGTTGGAACAAGGTACGGTGCGGTTGTCTTTTATGAAGGTGACCGTAGTCATCTTCTTTGCGCCTTTGTTAAAGGAGAACTTTGCCGCCGTCGTCTCGATGAAAAGGAGGTTGCCTTTTTCGGAAACGGCGAATTTCGGCTTGTCAAAATCCCTGAACCAAATCGATTGTGTCGCTTCATCGGTGAATTCTCCGCTCTCCACCCTCAAAAGCTCCGGCGTCAGTACGGAAATGCGGTATCCCTCACCGTTTATGACATGGTCCTTGCCTGTGACGGGCTTTAGTTCTGCTATCAAATGCTTGTCCAACATAAAATACACTCCTTAATTTAGTACTATGGTATATTATAAAGTATTTCATTGGAATTTTCAATAACAATACTTAAATAGAATAAGGATGAAATGGCATAGTGTCATCTCATCCTTATAAAAAATAACGTTATCAATAAAAACTATTAACTAAGTTTCTTGCACACAAGGTCAGAATATTCCACGAGGTTGTCCACGGGCAGACCTTCGATAAGCTGAGCCTGAATGAAGAGAATTTTTGCCAAGTCCTTGATTTCTTCCTTGTTGTCGGGGAAGAGAGTGCGAATTTTTTCGTATATCGGATGGCTGCTGTTTAGTTCCAGCACCTTTTGCGCCGAGATACTTTGCGCGCCGGGCATGGCTTGAAAGACCTTTTCCATCTCTATTGAAACTTCACCTTCGGCAGAAAGGCAAACAGGGTGGCTCTTCAAGCGGTTGCTCAATTTGACTTTTGATACCTTATCGCCCAAAGCCTCTTTGATCAGTGCAACAATCTGCTTGTCGTCATCCGTCTCAATGGTGATACTCTCATCCGCCAATCCCAGTTCTCCCGAAGAGATCGAACGGAATTCTTTCTTTTCGTATTCCGCAAGGATTTTCACGGCGAACTCATCAATATCCTGCGTCAAGCAAAGAATATCATAATCGTATTCAAGCACTCTCTCGGCTTGCGGCAACGCCTTGATAGCGTCTACCGATTTGCCCGAGGCGTAATAAATATATTGTTGCGAGTCCTTCATATCGGCAAAATATTCTTTTATGGTGACGAGCTTGTCTTTGCGCGCAGAATAAAAGAGCAACAAGTCTTGCAACGCGTCTTTGTTGGCGCCCCAATTGTCGTATACGCCGTACTTGAGTTGCAGACCAAACTCCTTGAAGAACTTTTCATAGTTTTCTCTGTCGTTTTCAAGCATAGCAAGCAGTTCGCTCTTTATTTTCTTCTCTAGGCTGGACGCTATTTTTTTCAGCTGATGGTTGTGCTGTATGGTCTCTCTGGAGATATTCAGCGTCAACTGGCTGTCGACAACGCCTCTTACAAAAGAAAAATAATCCGGCAGCAAATCTGCGCATTTTTCCATAATAAGGATACCGTTTGTGTAGAGTTTAAGACCCTTTTCGTAGGTTTTCGAATAATAGTTATATGGAGCGCGCGAGGGAACGAAAAGCACTGCGCTGAAGTTTGTGCTCATGCCCTCTGCCGAGAAGTGTATGGTCTTCAGCGGTTTTTCGTAGTCGTAGAAGGTATCCTTATAAAAGGAAGTATAATCTTCTTCAGTCAGCTGGCTTTTGTTCTTTTTCCACAGCGGAATCATAGAATTCAGCGTTTCGGTCTCGATATATTTCTCTTCTTTGTCGTTTTCGTCTTTTTTTGTCCGCTCGACATCCAACTTTATTGGATAGCGTATATAGTCGGAATACTTCTTGACCAGTTCACGGATTTTGTATTCCTCGAGGAATTCGTCATAATGTTCTTCCTCGGTGTCTTTCTTTATATACATGGTTATTTCTGTGCCGTTGCTTTCTTTATCGGCGGTTTTTATGTTATAGCCTTCGGCGCCTTTTGAGCTCCAAAGGTTTGCTTGCTCTGCGCCGTAAGCGCGGCTGAGCGCCTCCACCTTGTCGCTGACCATAAAAGCCGAATAAAATCCCACTCCGAACTGTCCGATTATGTTTATGTCACCTTCCTCGTCGACATTCTTTTTGAAGTCCAGCGAGCCGCTTCTTGCGATGACACCGAGATTGTTTTCCAACTCTTCGGCAGTCATGCCTATGCCGTTGTCGATAACTTTCAGCGTTCTTTTGTCTTTGTCTATTTCAATCTTTATCGAAAAATCTTCTTTTGAAAAGCTCAAATTCTCTTTCAGACTCTTGTAATACAGCTTGTCTATGGCGTCGCTGGCGTTTGACAAAAGCTCTCTTATAAAAATCTCTTTGTGAGTGTAAATCGAATTAATCATCAAATCCAGTACTTTTTGTGATTCCGTCTTAAACTTCTTCATATTTACCTTCCTTTATTTTTGTATTTTTATTTTGGCACTCGCAATCGTAGACTGCTAAAAGGTATTATAGCCTCTACGAAATTTTTTTGCAAGCATTTTATAATAATTATCATCTTGCGCCGATTTTTTATTTGTCTTTTGCGTCTTGCAAAATGGTTATTATGAGGTTATAATATAAAAATAAAAACATAATTCTTATATTTAGGAGAAAAACAATGTCTGTTGGTTCAATAATTTTGATAGTAATTGCCTCAGCTATCGGCGCGCTGCTTCTTTTCATGATAATAAGAACAGTTGCCACAAGACCCGTTAAGGTCGAAAAAAGAAGTTTTGAAGCTGTGGCGGTAGACAAGGACAGAGTTGCGCAGAAGTTGTCCGACGCTGTGAAGATTGCTACGCTGACGGTACTTGATGACTCGATGAGCTATGAACCTTTCCCGAAATTTCATGCTTACCTTGAGAAGGCTTTTCCGCTTTTCCATAAAGCTGCGCAAAAGACGCTCATAAACAACTATAGCTTGATTTATAAAATTGAAGGTTCGGACGAGTCGCTATTGCCCGGATGCTTCTTGGCGCATCAGGACGTAGTGCCGGCGCCGGCAGAGGGCTGGGATGTTCCGCCTTTCTCGGGAGAAATAAAAGACGGCTATGTGTACGGCAGAGGTTCGCAAGATATGAAAGGGCAGATGATTGCTTTGCTCGAAGGCATCGAGATACTTCTCGAAAAGGGCTTCAAGCCTGCCAGAACAATTTATTGCTGTTTCGGACACGATGAAGAATTCACCGGCAAAGAGGGCGCAAAGAATATTGCCAAATATCTTGCCGAGAACAACATAAGATTTGAATATGTCATAGACGAGGGCGGCACCGTGCTTGACGGCGGCATAATCGGTGTCAAAGGTATGCTGGCGCTGATAGGTACCTGCGAAAAGGGCTATCTCGATGTCGAACTGAAAGCCAAGAAGCAAGGAGGGCACTCATCCTCTCCGAACAAGCGCAATGCCGTAGACCTTATGGCGGAAGCGGTATATTATATAGCCATGACGCCGATGAAGAGCAGTTGGTCACTGCCCGTAAAACAGATGTTCAAAGCCATTGCTCCGAACATGAAACCCATTATGAAATTTATTTTTGTCAACCGTGACATACTCTCACCGCTATTGAAATTTGTGCTTGCCATCGCCAATCCTATCACAAACAGCCTTATTCGTACGACATTTGCCGCGACGCAAGCCAAGGGAGCAGGCGCGCCCAATGTGCTGCCACCCAGCGCAACAGCCACCATAAATTGCCGCATAAATGTCAATGAGGACAGCAAAAAGGTATTGAGCCACATAAAGAATGTTGTGGGCAAGGACATAGAAGTCAACGTATTGCCGGGTATGGCGGAGCCTACTCCGATTTCGGATATCTCAAGCCAAGCATATTCCGTGCTTACTGCCACAATCAACGAAGTTTTCGAGGATTTCTTGCCTGCGCCCTATCCCTTTATTGCGGCGACTGACGCGAAATATTATTACGGTGTTTGCAACAATGTCTACCGCTTTACACCCTTCCTTGTCAGTGAAGACGACAGAACGAGAATTCACGCCATAAACGAAAGAGCCGAAATAGACGGTTTGGTCAAGGCGACACAGTTCTTTGCTCGCTTTGTAGAAAACAGTTGCAAATAGGAAAACTCACGCCATAAGCAAAAAGACTTCATAAGGATGAGAAACTCGACTTACGCTCGGTATGACATAATTATTTTATTGTCATTAACGTTTCTGTTGAAAAAACTGTACCATTTTCGAGTGAAGAAATCTCATCCTTTTTATTGGATAAAATCCTCGATATTATGTTAAGTTAAGTTATGGTAAAAATTATATTAAATTAAATGATAGTAGCTTTAGTTCTATAAAATAAAATATTTCTTGCAAGTATATCGGAATAAGAAAAGGACGATAATTCTCCTTCGGTGCTGCGAACGGTAAAAATTGAGGGGTAGACACTCTCGACGATGCCTTCGATCTCTTCGATTTTGTTTCTGCCGCGGTTGACTTTGATTTTAATCGAAGTGCCTTTCATATCTTTTATTTGTTTGATGGTCTTTGTTATATCCTGATTTATCGTTCTCATACACGGTATTATAGCCTGAAAAAATATTTTTAACCTCTTTTTGTCATATTTCGTTGCCATGTTCAATAATTTATAAATATCGGATATAAACAGGGGGCTATATGATTAAAAGCAAGGCGGTAATAAACACAGGGGACAGAATCAATCTTCAAGACATTATGTTTGTTCAAGAGGCAGAACTGAATCTTTCCTCGTGCAAGAGCGTTTTAGGGGTGTCTGCCAACAGCCGCATATTAAATTATGAGGCGCTGAATGGCGAACTTCGCATTTCAGGCAAACTGACGGCAAAAATCCTTTTTGAAAACATTGAGGGCGGCATCGAAAGTCAGGACTATTCAAAGGAGTTCACCGAAAGCGTAAAGCTTGACATAACTGCAAGCGCCAAGGCGTTCCTTATGGCAAATGTTGCCGAAATTGAATACAGCGGTCACACCGATTTGAAACTGATGTTCACCGTCAACATATCGGGCTATTATATAATGGATAGAGAGATAGAATATCTCGAGTGCCAAGGTGAGCTATATACAAAAAAAGATATGATCAAAACCGAGCGCACCTGCCCGTTGATGGATTCTCAAATAGATATCTCAAAGAACTTTGAATGTAAATTTCCGATAATAAAAATTCTCAGTTATAATACGGTATGCTTTATAAACGGCGTCTTTTGTTTTGATGAGCTTTATCAAGTAGAGGGCGAAGCCATAACTACCGTCATTGCAATGGGCGAGGACAACAAACTAATGTCGGAATGCTTTTCGCAGCAATTCACCGTCGAAATCCCCGATGCTAAAATAACCTCTGAGTCAGAAATAATGCTTGACGCCATTTTGAAAAGCACGACAATTATACTCGAGGAAGAGGGCAGTAGAAATCTTATTGTCGACCTAGAAATTATGATAAAAGGCGTATGCATCATGAAAAATGACGTCGAGGTGCTTGCTGATGCTTATAGTGTCGAAAAGGAACTCGACATAACAGCAAAGACAGTGTCGTGTGATAGCGACATGTGGCAACGCCGCAAGATAGAAACCGTCAAAGCAGTGCTAACGACGGAAGACGAGATCAGCGGCATAGAAGCCATAATGCCTCCTGTTGCCGGCGCAATGAACATGATGAACAATTTCGGACTGTTCGCAGAGGGCATAATAAATCTCACCGTAATCTATCGTGACAAGGAAGGCGCCTTGAAAACCATAAGCGGCGGCACACCTTTTCAAACGCTTGTAGACAACGATATTCCTATGGATATGGTGGCGGCAAATATTATCGTAAAGAGTTGCAACGCCAGAGTCAAGACGGCAACTGAAATCGAAGTAATATTTGAGATTATGATAGATGCCCGCGGTTGTCGCAAATGCAGTTTCTCCGTAATCGAGGATATCGAAGAGGGAGACGACAAATTTGACGGCGACATAGCCATCAGCTTATATATAGCAAGAGAGGGCGAAAGCCTGTGGGACGTGGCGAAGGTGCTTTCCACGGACGAGGATACCTTGCTCCGACTCAATCCCGACATAAAATTGCCTCTGCAAAGCGGAGAAAAGCTATTACTTTACAGAGAGCTAAGCCTATAACCGTAATTACGGATTTGCAGAAAAAAGCGGCGAAGATAACGCCGCTTTTTTCTAGGTACCTTCCTTCAAAATATCAAGGTACGCTTGATAAGCAAATGTTTTGTTTCTTGCCATTGAAATTGTTTATGATAAATTATATAATTATAAAGAAGAGAAAAATTTTATTCATTTGAGGGAAGAATGAAAGGAAAAACAGCAAAAAAAATTAAAAAACTTACCGGCAGAGAAATAATTCTTATAGCCATCGTTCTCATTCTTGTGGCGACGTTGGTTACGGTGCTTGCCTACAAAGGAGATTTGCCCAACCTGTTCGGTGAGCCTGTTCCCGACGGATCGAAAGTTTATACTTCTTTTTATAGCGGTTCGGGCAATGTCGTTTTGCCGGAAGAATTCAACACTCAAGCGCTTCTTGAGGTGCATTTCATTGATGTGGGACAGGGTGACGCTATTTTTATTCGTTTTCCCGACGGCAAGGATATGCTCATCGACTGCGGCAGCGGTACCAGCGTCGAAATGAGAGACAAGTTCTCCGATTATTTGATTGATTTGAATGTCGGCGTGTTGGATTATTTTATTGTCACTCATCCGGACAGCGACCATGTCAATCTTGCGAGCATAGTATTGAACAACTTCGAGGTGGAGAACATTTATTACAATGATGTTTATGATGGACAGCCGTTAGCGTATAGGAATTTTGTTGATTTGTCTGTCGCAGAGGGCGCCGAGCTTTTTGAGATAGATGCCGACGGAGAGAGCTATTATATAGAAAACACCGAAAAGGATTATCGCATGGATATTTATGCTTCGGGATATGAACGCTTCAGCGGTGACAATAATATGTCGGTGGTTTGCCTGCTAAGTTACGGCGAAAGAAAAATACTTTTCACCGGAGACGCCGAGGAAGATGCGGAAGATTATTTTATGGGGATTGTCGGCGCGCCGACAGATATCGATATTTTGAAAATAGCTCATCATGGCAGCGACTCCGGTACGCAGGAAACGTTTTTGGATTTCTTCACACCGGAATATGCAGTGATATGTGTCGGAGATACGAACTCATACGACCACCCTTCGGCAAAAGTTATGAATCGATTGTTCAATGACGGCATCGTCACCTATCGCACCAACCGTCACGGCAACATAGTTTTGTACATGGACGATTCCGGCGACTTTGGCTTCTTTCCCGAAAGAAACGCGCCGATAGAGAATAATCGACTGTCGATTGATGAAAAGAAGCTTTTACTCGAAGTGAGCAAATGAACAAAAAAATACAATATATAGGATAAAAAAGTTCATTGACAACTATATGTTGTGTATGGTATAGTTTATGAACAGAAACAAAAGGAGAATAATCATGGTAAGAACTATAGTAAAGAGAGACGGACGCATTGACACTTTTGATGTCAATAAGATAGCTGCCGCCATTTATAAAGCGGCGATAGCTGCCGGCGGTGACGATAAGGTGAGGGCTTTTGAGCTGGCGACTATGGTGTCGGATTTACTTTCGCAAAAGTTCCCCGACGGTGTTTCTCCGACTATAGAGGACATACAGGATGCCGTAGAAAAGGTGCTCATCGACCAAAAGCACGCCAAGACCGCAAAAGCCTATATTC
>CAYJBS010000009.1:0-8271 GCA_964368435.1 uncultured Christensenella sp.
ATTTTCGTCACGTCAAGCGCTCTGCCCCACGGATCAAGCCCGTCTTCTGCGCCTTCATAGTTGAACTCCACTATGGCTTGATAGACAGGATTCTCTCGGGGGAGCAACAAAACCAAAGAGGTCAAACCGCCGCAAATCACCGCCGCTATTAAGCAAAAAATGACTATACGAACAAAACTCCTCTTGATTAAAGCGCATATCGATTGAAACGTAATTTCTCCGTTACAGGTATTTCCGTCCATCTCTTCCTCCTGTGTTCTTTTTTTTATTGGTGTAATTATAGCATATAGAAGTACGCATATCAAGCAAATAAAAATAACTTGTACGCTTGCGCATATTTGGCAAAGATAGATGTTATATATTAAATTTCAACTTTGTGGGCAGCACTTGATTGTTTTTATCGATAATGACCTTGTATTTTCCTTTTTGCAGATTGAAAGTAAAATCTCTCGGGCTATCCTTCAGGAAAAACGGCAAGCTCATTTTTATCGTCAATTCGCTGCTGGTATAGATAATAAATTCCGCGCCGCGTTCATTCTCGACAAAGTTGCGCACAATAAATTTCGAGCCGCTGCCTTTAAAGACCTCTTCGCCGTCCATAAAAAGACAGGTCTCTTGATCGGCAATAGTTATGCTGAACGAGCGTCCAAACATTTCGACGTTGGCAAGTCTGTGGTCGCCCTCAACCAGCGTTCCGAAGGAAAGCGACGGACGCAAATCCTCTCGGAAATATTCCACATCGAGCATTTCCATCATGCCCATAAAACTCATAAGGTTGCCGCTCAAAGAATGAGCAACGACATTGCGTCCCAATTGTTTTTTGACAGGGATATAATAATCGGGCGTCATGCCGAATTTCTTTAAGATGTCGCCATATTGCTTTGCGCTGCTGCAAGCAAGTTTTCCTTGAATTTCGCTGACACCATATCTCTTCAATCCGAAATATATGAGGAAATTCAAAAGCGGTGAAATCATACCACGATAGTTTTCGTACGGCGGAATCTCCTGCCCCGAGGCATTTACGGCTTTTTTGCCGTACAAAGGGTGACGCTTTGCCAGCGTAGCCACCATATAATCGCCTCCGAACTTTTCGGGGTCTTTTAGGCTGAGCATGATTTTTTCCAGTCTGTCGACATCCTGAACAGCGCCTGCGACCAGCGGCAAAAAGCTGTTGGCGCCATATAGCGGCACAAATTCTCCGCTGAGATATCTGTCCATATATAAGCCGAGTTTTTCGTTAAAGAGTGTTTTATTGATTTCGTTTTTGAGGTTTTTTTGCGCCTGACGAAGCTTTTCCGCCGCCTTGTTGCCGCTGATTTCGCACATAGATGCAAGTATGTCGAGTGTCAAAAGTTTATAGCAGCTCATATCAAGGCTATACACCGCGCCGCTTGCTATGTCCTTGAACGGCGAATCGTATTGTTTGTAGGCGATTTCGTTGAGCGTCATCTTGTCGGCTTCGACAAGTTTTCCGTCCAACTGAAAGGTTTCTCCTATTTGAGGCAAAAATTCCGTAATGATGTCGCGGTTCCTTGTCCTGCAAAAAAGCATCCAGGCTGTCAAAGCGCCGAGGATTTTGTCATTTATGCAAACCTTGAGTTGTTTGAAAGCGCTGTCATATTCTCCTGTCAAAGTGAAAATAAGCGCGCCTATCGCCGATTTCGTGGAATCATAAGAAAAAAGCTTGTGGCATTTCTCTCTGTCTTCAACAAGCAGCGGATAGTTCAAATAAGGGTCGTATATCTTGTGCCAAACGCTGTTGCTGATGGCATTTGAAATATTATCGCCAAGCGTTCCGCTGCCTGCAATTCTGTCGGCAGTGAACAACACCTCCGCCTTGCTGGTACCGTCGTTCAATTCTTCAATTGACGGTATATCCTCAAAAATGCCTTCGTCTCCGACTGCAAGGAATAACATTATTCTGGAAGTTTGGGTATCCAAATAATATTCAAATGATACCGTATTGGCGTTTTGGGTGACCGAAAGCGGCTCCAAATAGCCTTTAGCCATAAAATATTCTTTGCGCGAAGAACCCTCTTCGAACTCCACCTCGTAACGGTTCTTTATTATCATATCGTTATCAGTAAGTTTTGTGTTGCCCTGCACTACCGCCCTTTCGGGAGCCAAACCTTTTACGGTGTTACCTTCGGTTCTCATGTCGGCATTGGACGGATAAAGCGGAAAAAAATCTATTCGTACTTTGACCTTGGTCATGCCCGATACCACCAGCACAAGTTTTGACGATGAATAATTTACGATACTTGCGGTGATGTCGCCGTGATGAAAATATGCGAATTTTCCTGCCTTGTCGGCGGCAAAAAAGTTGCCCGGAGAAGCGAAGAAATCCTCTGACTCCACCCATTTACCCAATTTTTGATAAGCAATCTTGGCGCCCCACACCGTTCCCAGCGTGCCTGCCAGCAATACTCCGTTGGGGCTTGCGGCATCCAATCCGAAGCCGGCACAAGGTTTTTCGGGATATCGGAAGTTCTCGACTGAGGGACCTTTGCTTTTCTTTTCGAAATAGCCCTTAAAAAAGGGAGGTCTGCCCTCAAAACCGTATTCGCGATTTATATATTTCATCTTTACCCTCCAAAACTGCTTTATAGGTTTTTCATTTCAGCTTGTTAATCATTTTTGCGCATAATTGCGCCTGCTCCTCCGCAAATTGAGCACTCTTCAAAGAACAGCCGCGCGAATTCATTATAACGCTTTTTGCGGTTTATTGCAATGATGGATAACTCCTTGATCGAGTATACCGAGCTCTGTTCCTTGTCGTCTTTCAGCAACGCCTGAACATAGCTTTTCAGTTCAGTTGTATTCCTTGTGCTGATAAAATCTGTAAGTATCAGCCCCGAAAGATTGCGCAGACGAATTTGACGAACAATCTGCTCTGCCGCCGCTTGGTTCGCCGCATCGATATTTCCGCCGAAACCTCCCCCGAAGTTTACATCTATGACAGTCATCGCCTCGGTACGGTTGAATACCAACTCAACTGCGTTTTTAAGCAAAAGCTTTTCGGCAAAAATACTTTCAACTGCTTTTGACAACCCGAAGTATTCGAAAATCGAAGTCGTCCCTTGATAATATTCTATTTCAAAACCCTCAAATTCTGCAGCTTTGTTGCAAATAACCCGACTGCCGTATGCCTCCAGTTCCTGAAGGATGCGGTCGATGCTCTCAACACGGTGGAGTCTTCTTATTTCATTGGTAACAGAGGCCTTCAGCACACTTTCAAAACTTTCGGAAAGCCTTTTCATCTCGGCTGTGATTTGGGTTTGGTCGGCGTCAGCAGCTTGCTTTCTGATAATAAAGCCGTACTCGGTTTCCGGAAGTATTTCTTGTATACGAATCCTTTCAGGCTCTTCCAGTCGGCGCGAGAATTTTATTCCTTCGGCGCTGTCAGACAACACCGCAAAATGCCCGGCAAAATTCAAACGATCGGAAAGCACTGCGCCTTTGTCGCCGCATTCTTCTCTAATGACTTGACACTTTATGTAATCACCACTTTTCAAGACTCTGTCTCTTAATTCGAGAATACCGTTATGTCTTGCTTTGTCATAATTTACAAAGCATTGACCGCCCCGAACATTCTCTACTCTTCCCACAAACACATCGCCAACGTTGCTGTCTGAAGCCACGGCGAAATACCCCGAAATGTCATCATCGGAAAGTTTTATTGCTTGAATGTATGTCTTCGAGAAATCAATAATTACTTTGTTCATAATACGCCTTTCATATATTCACCGACTGTGATAAATTCCTCATCTCTTTTTATCAGTTGCGCCGTCCTCGTGATATCGGACAAAGCAACATCCAACGGGAAAAGTGCGTTGAGTTTTTCGGTCAGTCTGTCGATACGGAGGTTTATGTTACCAAAAGCTAAGCGCAGCGCGATGCCTTCTTCAACAACGCCTACTGAAAAAATCAACTGAGAGACATCTTTTTCGATATCTCCTGCCTTGGTTCTTGTGTTAATCAACAGCGGTTTTTTGTTTAGCTCATTTATTTCAGTTACAAACTGTTGCGCCTTTTCCGACAAAATAACATAATCCGATGCCGTGACATTGCCCGCAACGTTTGGTTTTTGAGAAGTTAGGTAACATTCCAAGCAAGCAAGTCCTGAGGGACAGTTGTCGTTAAAAAGCGCGATAAAGCCGTTTGCGTCACCAAAATCGGTCTGTACGGTAGCCCATTCATCGGTGCTTGCTATTCCAAGCGGCAGAGGTTGCGAGAGGTTGAGCAACATATGCGGATTATACCCTTGAGAATAATCGAGGGCAATATTCATTCTGCGCAGAGTTCTATGCAGCGCGCGCATTATATCAATATGTGAAATATAGGCAGCATCGCCTGTCTTCGAGAAACAGAAACTAAGCATCGACTCCTCCCTCATAACGGCGGCAAGCCGAAACGCTCTCTGCTCCGCAACCTTGACATTTTTGTTTGCAAGGCGGCGTTGTTTCGCCCTTCAATGCCTTCTTATATTCTTTTAACAGATAGGCTTTTGTGACGCCGAAATCGATAAAATCCCACGGAAGAGCCTCATCTGTCGACCTCTCCCTTGTGTACTCGGAAACATCTATGCCACATTCTTCGATGGCTTTTTGCCAGTTTTCATAATGAAATAACTCGCTCCAACCGTCAAAATAACAGCCGTTTTTGTAGGCGCTCTCAACGAGATATGACAGCTTTCTGTCGCCTCGGGCAAACACTCCTTCGAGCATAGACACCTCTGCGCTGTGCCAACTGAAGTTTATATTTTTGTATTTTCGTAGTTGCGCTCTCAGCATGCTTTGTCGCCGCAGCATTTCGGACATGTCTATCTGTTCCACCCATTGGAAAGGCGTCAACGGCTTGGGAATAAACATTGCCGTCGAGATATTAATTTTCAGGAACTTGTTGCCTGTCACCTCAAAATATATTTTTCGCACCCTTTCGGCAATTTCCGCAATGCCCAGTACATCCTCGTCGGTTTCGGTAGGCAGTCCCAGCATAAAATACAGCTTGACCGTACGATAACCGTTTTCGAAAGCAATGCGCATCGAGTTGTCGATGTCCTCATCGGTGATGTTCTTATTGATGACGTTGCGCAACCGTTGAGTGCCTGCCTCGGGTGCAAAAGTCACCGATGACCTGCGCGCGCCTTTCATCAATTTTGCCGAAAAGCTGTCAAGACGAAGGCTTGGCAGTTGCAAATTTACATTTTTGCCGTCTGCAAGCTCTTTTATTTCCGTGATAAGGCAATTTATATCCTCATAATCGCCCGTAGAGAGCGAACTCAAGCCTATTTCGTCATAGCCTGTACTTTTCAAAATCTCTTGCGCATACCGCTTCAACGTTTCTTTGTTTCTGTATCGAATCGGACGATAAAAGAAGCACGCCTGACAAAACCTGCAACCTGCATAACAGCCTCTGAATAGTTCCAAAACGGCTCTGTCATGGATAATCTCTATGTTGGGCACCAACGGCTTGAGCGGAAACGGCGCTTCGTCCAGATTCTTTATTATGGTTTTCTTTACGGGTGTGACGTTTATGCCGTCCTCTAGTTTTGAAAGTGACGGTACGTATATGCCTTCTATTTTTGCCGCCGCTTCAAGCAATTCTTTTTTGTCTTTGTACTGCATTGCCAGATGGCAAAGTTTTTTGTCGACTTCTTCGCCCTCTCCGATAAAGACAATATCAAAAAAATCTGCTATCGGTTCTGGATTGACGGCGCACGGTCCGCCTGCTACGAGTAGCGGAAAACTGTCATCTCTGTCACTTGCCCTGAAGGGTATGCCGGCAAGGTCAAGCATATACAATAAATTTGTGTACGCCATTTCGTATTGCAGCGAAAATCCGACAATATCAAACTGCCGCAAAGGCTTTTTTGTTTCGAGACTGACCAGCGGCAGTTGCTTTTCTTGAAGCAGTTTGCCCATGTCCGTCCAAGGAGCAAAGCACCTTTCGCAAACTATGTCTTTGTCCTTGTTGAGAATGTCATATAATATAGCGATGCCCAAATTTGACATCGCCACTTCATAAATATCCGCAAAGCACAAACAAAAGCTGAGTTTGTGAGGTTTATTCATATCGGGAGTGTTGTATTCTCCGCCGGTATATCTTGCAGGTTTTTCTACCTGCATAAGCAAATCTTTATATTGCAAGTTGTATTCTTCCTTCCTCTAAATATTCATAACCAATGATGCCGCGCCTATTATTCCCGCATTGTTCAAAAGAGTTGCGCGAACTATCTTTACTTTGGGGTTTATTTTGCCGCCATAATGGTATCTGTTGACATACTTTTGTATCATATCGATAAAATATTGTCCCTCGTTGGACACTCCGCCACCTATCATAAGGACATCGGGACGGAAAATGTTTATCAAATTTACGGCTCCGGTACCAACATTCTTTACGTATCTTTTTACCAGCGTTTGCGCCGTCTTGTCGCCTTGTTTGGCTGCATCAAAACTAATTTTTGCGCTGATCTTGCCATAGCTCTGCGCCACTTGGTGTAAAAGGCTTTCGGGATGTTTTTCCATGGCTCTTTTGGTGTCGCGTATCAACGCTGTTGCCGAAGCATAGACCTCCCAGCAACCCCTTCTGCCGCAAGTGCATTTTTCGCCGTCAAGTTTGATGACCATATGCCCTGCCTCGCCGCCTGCTCCCTTCTTACCGCTGTATATCTTGCCGTTTAGAATGATGCCGGAGCCTACTCCGGTACCCAGCGTGATGAAGATGCAGTCTTTGCTGCCCTTTCCACTGCCAAAGGCGTATTCGCCTAGCGCCGCGCAGTTTGCGTCATTCTCAATAACAATAGTCGTGTCCCAATATTTTTTGAACTCCGCCACCAGTGGCACCTTGTCAAAATGCAGGTTGTTGGCATAAGTTATTATGCCCTTATCGCTCCAAATTGTACCCGGACATCCTATTCCTATTGCTTTTATGTCGCCACGTGTCAAATTGGCTTTTTCGACAACCTCTGTGCAAAGCTTGTAGGTGTCTTCGACCATTACGCTATAATGCTTGTCGGTATATGTAGGACAGGAGCCTTGCGCAATTATTTCGCCGTCACTGTTTACGACGCCGACTTTTACGCTCATACCTCCGATATCAATGCCTATGTAATATTCCATAACAACTCCTTATATATGGTATAGAATTATTTTCATCTTTCCGCTGAATTTCACAGCGCAGGTTGCCGGCACAAACACAGTGTCGCCCTTGCAGATTTTTTCGCCGTTTATGCTTCCCTCTCCGCAAATGACAGTAAAGCCGCAGAACTTCTTTTCGTCTACCATCCAAATACTGCTTTCGATGCTGACTTCTTCGGTGGAAAAATATTTGCTTTGGGCAAGTTGCCTTCTGCAATAGCCCTTCACGTGTTTATATTTTTTGTTGGGAGTGGGAACCTCATATTTTTTGCAATCGGTGACTTCAACAGCCTTGTCAATATGCAACTGTCTTTTTTGTCCGTCCTTGTCTGTGCGGTTATAGTCATACACACGGTAAGTCAAGTCGCTGTTTTGTTGCACCTCAAGAATCGTCACACCTGCTCTGATTGCGTGAAGCGTGCCCGCAGGTACTAAATAATAGTCTCCGACTTTTACTTCGATCTTGTTGAGATATTTCTCTATTTCCCCATTTTTTATGATATCTTCAAGCTGATTCCTTGAAATATCTTGGTTTAGTCCCAAATAAATATCCGCGCCCTCTTTCGCATCGCAGATATACCACATTTCGCACTTACCTTTCTTGCCTTCACGTTCCAAAGCATAAGCGTCGTCGGGATGAACTTGTATCGATAAAGGGGTTTCGGCGTTTATGAGTTTGATAAGCAGCGGAAAAACCTCGGCATGCGCCTTTCCCGACAGTTCGGGATATCTTTCGAGAATGTCTTTCAGAGTCTGACCTTTGTATTCGCCGTTGCGAATGACGGATAAACCGCCATCGTTGGCGCTCATTTCCCAGCTTTCGGCTATTTTGTCGCTTTCGGAATGCTTGTTCCAGTTTTGTATAAGCTCCCTGCCGCCCCAAATATAATCTTTTGTGACATAGTTCAATAAAAACGGATAAACGGCGGCGCTCTTCTGCATACTGACTCCTCTTAATTTTATATATAAATGATAATATAATAAGTCTTCAAAGTCAAGAGAACAAGTATCGGCACCGACAGCAAGATTTAGTCGTTCCAATCGTATCACGCTTTTGAAAAAGTCGCGCGTAGTTCGTATAATCCTTCTACAAATGCGATGTCGAATTGAGAGCGGCAAGAGCCGGTTCAGA
>CAYJBS010000009.1:8371-16612 GCA_964368435.1 uncultured Christensenella sp.
CGGATAGGCGGCGAGGGCGCGTACATTGACGTACGTAACCGAGCCGCACAGTCGCACGTAGCCCGTATTAACCTCGCTATTGCCGCTCGCCCACCCCAATAAAAAAAGGATTAGGCAGCAAGCCAAATCCTTTTTGGTATTTATGTTATAAAATTGGTTCTTATTTCTTATATCTTGAAAGAATATCACTGCCCGAAAGTATTTTTCTGACTTCTTCGGCATACTTGCTCTCGGCGTGCGCTGTAGGTTGAGCAACAGGCTTCGGAGCCTTCTTCGGCATTTTGGTTCTCGTGGGAGCGGCATAGCCCTCTCTGAGATAATCTTCGGGAATGTCGATGAAATCGGTGAATTCGCTTGTGTAAGGTCCTTCTTGAACGTTTATGTCGTATACGTCTTTGCCTTTGAGTTTCAGGTAGGATACGATGGGAAGAATGTCGCCCTCGCCGACTGCAAACGCTACGGCGTCAACAGATGAGCTCATGCCTATCAAAGTCGCGTCGATGATCTGGCGTGTGTCAAGCTTGTTTCTTCTTCTTGAGGCAATGGGAGTGACTGCGTCATATCCCTTGGCGGCAACATACTCGTTGAAATCACGGTTTCTCTTGGCTACATAACTATAAAACTTGCAATTTACTATTTCAAACTGAGTTTCCATTCTTTCTGCCAACTTCTTGAAGCCCTCACAGGTAATCCTAAGACTTGCAAGGTCAATAAGAACTGCAATTTTCGGTTTGTTCATGTTTTTCTCCTCCAAATAAATTGAATTTATTTATATAATATTGTTTTGTCTGTAATAAAAGAAAAGGTATTGCTGGGCATAGCCGCTGAGATTGCCGAAGATTTCGGTCAAGGTCTGCGCCATGTTGTGACAATTCTTTGTGGCAGGCAGAGCAAAATCACGATAAATTCTTTTGCACCAAGTGTCCATTGGGAAAACGTCTTCCTTGTGGTAAGCAAAAAGCAATATACAATCGGCGACCTTGCCGCCAACTCCCTTCAGGGTCATAAGCCTCTTCCTCGCTTCGGGTGTCGGTACTGAATACAGATCCAAATCGAACCCATCGCAAAGGCTTCTGACGGTATCGACAATGTACGATGCCCTGTAACCTGCGCCTATTCTTCCATAGAAAGCTTCATCTTCGGAGACAAGAGCTTCCAGTGTGGGGAATGCCCTATATTCGCCGAAATCCTCGCCAAGGTGCTCACACAGCCTTGTTAGGATACCTTTTATGCGTGGAATATTGTTGTTTGCCGAGATGATTAAAGAGATTATGGTTTCGAGCGGAGGTTGGTTCAATATACGTATTCCGCTGCCGAACTCAATCGCCTTCTGCATCAGGGGAAAATCCGCCAGCTTGCGCTTTATGGGGGCATAATCCCTGTCCAAATCGAAGAACTTTTTGGCAAAGTCAATATCGCTTGTGCTTATTATAGCACGGTCATATTCATATTTCAAGTGGCAAATAACATTTTTCGCAATTATTTTGTAATTGTTTTTTTCGCCACTAAATCGAAAAACCTGACCGCTTTCCAGTATCTGCCCGATATTGAATTGCGAGCAGTCCGAAATGGTTATTTGATTGTTAAGGATACTGTACTGCATGGTTTGTAATCCCTAAAAAATAATAACAGGTATTTTTGCGGATAATCCGCCCAAAGACCTGTTACTCATTGTTTTCATTAAAATTGCGATTTTTTCGTTCAAGGTTTTTTGGTGATTTTTGCGTTTTTTTAGTCGCTGTATACGCTGACTTTTTTGTAACGCTTATTCCTTGTTCCGTCTTCCTCAAAACGTACAACTCCGCTGGCTTTCGCAAACAAAGTGTCGTCTTTTCCTACTCCCACATTCAGACCGGCGTGCATTTTTGTGCCGCGTTGTCTTACGAGAATGTTTCCGGCAAGTACAAACTGTCCGTCGGCTCTCTTCGGGCCGAGTCTTTGGGCAGCGCTGTCTCTTCCGTTTCGGGAGCTTCCCACACCTTTCTTGTGGGCAAACAACTGAATATTAATAAACATTTCTATCGTTCCTCCAAATTTATAAAGGCTTTATAGCCGCTCTGCATATCCTTCAAACTCAAATACATTGCTCTGAGGATAGCCTGTTGTTTTATGCCGTCTTCGGCAGTCTTTGCTTCGGGACAGGTAAAGGATAAAAATCCCTCCCGCCTTTGGTAATTGACTTCCGAGATATCCATAAGTCCCAGCAGTGCCGTCTGTACTGTCGCCGATACTGCGCTGCAAACAATGTCCTTGCCTTGCGCCGCATATCCGCTATGTCCCGTACATTCGACTGTTTTTATGCCGTTGTTGTTATGGATAATGGCAATCTTAATCATAAAAAAGTCCCATTAGCCTACTATGTTTGTGATTTTGAGTTCTGTATAGGGCTGACGGTGTCCTTGACGCTTGCGGACATTCTTTTTGGCTTTGTACTTGAAGATGTTGATCTTCCTGCCTTTGCCGTTGTAGGTGACGTCGGCTTCAGCGTAGGCGCCTTCAATAGGATCGCCGACAAGCACTTCGCCATCACGGTTCAGCATAAGGACATCAAGTTTGATTTTGGAACCGACCTCAACGTTCAGCGATTCAACTTTCAAAACGGTATCCTTCTCGACCTTGTACTGTTTTCCGCCTGTCAAAATAATTGCGTACATATTCTCTTTACCTCCTTCTAGAGACTCGCTAAGTCGGGTGGCTTCAAAAAGCTCTTCGATTACCCTTATTATGCGGCTCATTATAATTTATCATATACCTGTTGCTTTTGCAAGGATTTTTCTGCTATTTTTTATTTTTTAGTAGCAATATCTTTATAAACCTTCGTCAAAATTGCTATACTGCCAAGAATTTTTTTGTTATAATGCTGCTATGAGAAAATTGAAATTACCTGCCGAGTTGGCATTCTTTGTCGGCATCATCATACTTGCGATAGGCATTGCTTTTTTTATTAAAGCAGATTTCGGCATGAGCGTCATACAATCCGTGGCGTATTTATTGAGTCTTTCCATACCGTCAATATCGTTCGGTACGATGAGTTATTTGTTGCAATTTTTGCTGATTGTTGCGCTTTGTATCGTTGTGCGCAGATTCAGCATAAGATTTATTATATCCTTCGGCTCGGCTATTTTTTACGGATACACCGTCGATTTTGTCATTTATCTTATGCGCTCGCTGACGACAAACAGTCTTGCCGTGAGAATATTGTTTTTTATCGTGGGATTTTTCCTTGTGGTGGTGGCAGTGACGCTGTTTTTCCGCACCAACATTCCGCTTATGCCATATGATATTTTCGTCACGGAGATTGCCGGCGCAAAACGTCTCTCAACCGTCAACGTAAAAATCATTTATGACCTGTGCTATCTCGCCGTTGCGCTTATTTTGAGCCTCAGCATCTTTGGAAAACTTGTCGGGATAGGCATCGGAACCATACTTAGCGGTCTGTTCTCGGGCGTTGCCGTAAAGTATTTCGGCAAATTGGTAGACAAAGCGATAGTGTTCGAACCGATGATAGGTCGGAGCAAACAATAGACAATAATAACACTAAATGGTATAATTATTTCATAATACAATCAGGAGCAACACATGAAAAAACCTTTTTTATCGTTACAAAAAGCCAAAGAAATAACAAAAGCTTATCCCACACCGGTATATGTCTATGACGAAAAAGGCATAGCCGACAATGCGCGCGAACTCTTTTCCGCATTCAGTTGGAACAACAGCTTCAAAGAATATTTTGCCGTAAAAGCCACTCCCAATCCCGAGATTTTGCGTCTTTTGAAAAACGAGAGCTGCGGTGTCGACTGTTCTTCTTATACCGAACTGCTTATGTCCGACGCAATGGGCTTCAAAGGTGACGAGATTATGTTCTCCAGCAACGAGACCACCGCCGAAGAATACCGTTTGGCAAAAAAACTTGGCGCCATCATAAACCTTGACGACATCACCCACATAGATTTTCTTCAGGAAGTCGCCGGCATCCCCGAGAAGATTTGCCTTCGTTTCAATCCTGGCGGCAAATTCACCATCAACAACCAAATCATGGGCAGCCCTGCCGATGCAAAATATGGGATGACTCGCCAACAGATGTCGGGAGCCGTAAAAAGACTGCAAGAGCTCGGCGTAAAAGAATTCGGCATACACTCCTTCCTTGCCAGCAACACGATGGGCAACGAATACTATCCGAAACTTGCAAGAATCGTATTTGAGACCATAACAGAATTGCATGCAGAGACGGGCGCAAAATTTGTTTTTGCAAACCTCAGCGGCGGTATAGGCGTACCCTACCGCCCCGACCAAACAAAAAATGATATTTTTGTCATCTCCGCAGGCGTCAGGGAAGCTTACGAACAGACCATAGCCGCTTCACCGCTGAAAGAAATAGCCATTTTCACGGAACTTGGAAGATATATGTTGGCGCCTTACGGCATGTTGCTGACTACTGCCATCCACGAAAAAAACATCTACAAAAAATATATCGGTGTCGATGCCTGCGCCGCAAATCTGATGCGTCCGGCAATATATGGCGCTTATCACCACATAACCGTACTGGGAAAAGAAGATGCCGAAGAAAACAAAGTTTATGACGTCGTCGGCTCACTCTGCGAAAACAGCGACAAGTTCGCCGTCGACAGACCCCTTCCCAACATCGAAAAAGGCGATATTCTTGCCATTCACGATGCAGGAGCCCACGGTTTCAGCATGGGTTACAACTACAACGGCAAACTGCGCAGCGCCGAAGTATTATTGAAATCCGACGGCGACTTCTCAATGATAAGAAGAGCCGAGACAGTGAAGGACTATTTCGCCACCTTCAACTTTATGCCGGAATTTAAGGATTATAGATAATTTACTCCACAACGCTTTGAAATAGTTCTCCGCTTGCCGAGAGGACTATTTTTTTTGCGCAATATCGATAATGCACCTGCCCTTTTTCATAAATGCCGCTTTGCTTTATGCCAAAGGGTTGTTCTTCATTGCTTACAAAAAATGTTCGATCGCTTTCAAAGTTTTCGACTTTTCTATACGAAAACAGTAAATACCGTTGTGACACGTCTATCCAATCTTTTTGCTCTTGGCTCAAGTGCTGTTTCGAGGTATCGGCAATATAGATAAAAAAATTCGGTTGTTCTCCCGAAAAAACACTTATTCTGAAATTGCCGTCGGCTTTTTTCTTTTCTTTCATCACCTCGACATTTTGAGCGTTGCGCACTCCTCCGACAAAAAACTGCGAACGCATGAACCTTTTGAGTTGCGCCGAAACGTCGAACAAGCCGTGAACATCATATTCGCCGAAAAGCGCGCTGAAATATACTTTTTTTCTATCAAAAAGAGCGACATACTTGTCAATAATCTGCACGGTCCCTGCAAGCAACAAGTCGCTTGCCAGCGTCTGCGGATAAACTATGTCGCCGCAAAGCAACACCAAATCGGGGTTCGTTTCATCAATCTTTTCTTCAACAAATGTCGTTTCGCCTTGCGAAAAAAGACCGCTGAATGCCAATATGACAAACTGCTCTTGGAAGGACAGTTTTTCGCCCTCGTCGGTCGGTGTCGGCTGAAAATATGACAACATATAAGAAAAAATAAGAGGAAGCACTGCAACACCGGCAGACAGCTTCCTCAAAATTCTTAATATCCTCTGTCTGTTCAAAAGGACCCCCTTCGGAATATACAGAGTAATTTTTGCCCAAGTCTTTGGCTATTAAACTTTTGCTTATCTTTCGTCCATCGGTTGATAGTCTTGTCTTTCACAAACAGCGGTATAACCCGGACGAATGATTTTGCCTTTGTTGGCAATCTCTTCGATTCTGTGGGCTATCCAACCGGTAATTCTGGCGATGGCGAATATCGGCGTAAACAGCTCTTGCGGCAAGCCCAACATGGTGTACACGAAGCCGCTATAGAAGTCAATGTTTGCGCTGACGCCTTTATAGATTTTCCGTTTTTCGGCGATGACCTCGGGCGCCAATCTCTCGACTTTTTCATAAAGTTCGTATTCGTAGTGCAAACCTTTTTCTTCGGCAAGGTTCTTTACGTAATCCTTGAAAATAAGCGCTCTGGGATCGGACAGCGAATATACCGCGTGTCCCATACCGTATATCAAACCTGTCTTGTCAAAAGCCTGCTTGTCCAGCAACTTGCCGAGATAGTCTTTTACGTCCTCGTCGCTGTGCGAAGGCAAGTTCTGTTTCATGTCCGCGAACATCTTGACGACTTTTATGTTGGCTCCGCCGTGTTTTGGTCCCTTCAAAGAACCCAAAGAAGCAGCTATGGCTGAATAGGTATCGGTACCGGAAGAGCTGACAACGTGCGTAGTGAAAGTCGAGTTATTGCCGCCGCCGTGCTCGGCATGCAGTACCAAACAAAGGTCCAGCAGTCTTGCTTCAAGTTTTGTGAATTTGTTGTCGGTGCGCAGCAGATGCAAGATGTTTTCTGCCGTGCAAAGGTCCTTTCGGGGTTTATGTATAATCAAACTGTTGTCGCTGTGATAATGCGAATATACCTGATAGCCGTAGATTGCGATGAGCGGGAATTGTGCAATTAGTTGCAAGCCCTGTCTCAGGACATTGTCCATTGCGTTGCTGTCGGGGGTATCGTCGTATGAATAAAGAGTAAGCACGCTCCTTGACAACATGTTCATCATGTCGACGGGAGGTTTTTTCATTATGATATCTCTCACAAAGTTCAGCGGAAGCGAACGAAAACTCGACAAAATGTCATTGAATTCCTTCATCTCGGGAGCGTCGGGCAATGTGCCGAAAAGCAGCAGATAAGCCGTTTCTTCAAAGCCGTATCTGTCTTCATTTATAAAGCCCTTGACAAGTTGCTGAATGGGTATGCCGCGATAAAAAAGTTCGCCCTCCATCGGTGTTCTGTTGCCGAATTCGTCCTCGGCAAAAGAATTTATTTCGCAAATTTCTGTAAGTCCTGCAACAACGCCTTTTCCGTTGACATCGCGAAGACCTCTTTTTACGTCGTGTTTTTCATAGTAAGACGGGGCTATGATCGTGCTTTTTTCGGCAACGACACTTAGCTGCTTGATTTTTTTTGTTATTTTTGCGTCTGTGTAATACAGCTCTGTCATAAAACCTCCATCGTCAGTTCCGTAATGATTTTCTTGTTTCTGTTATACAGTTTGAATTATTTAATTATACCATAGCCCAAAAATGGTGTCAACGAAACTAAATCTGTTAATATTATGACATTTCGGTTAATATACTTTATTAAAAGAGTCAGTTATACAAAAAGTCAGGAGGCAAGAATGTTTTACGCAAATTATGCAAAAAAAGAGTTATTAACGGTTAAAGGCGCCCAAACTTTGGGCGTTGTTGGCGGCATATATATAAACAAAGTTTCAAAGCGCGCAGAAGCGCTGATGATAAAGACCGAGGACGGCGAAAAAGTTCTTCCTTTGAAGAGAATTGTCGGAAATGCCGACAAAATCACCGTGTATTCGAAGGACTATTTGACAACGGATACACAAGACAAATTCTTTCTTTTGACAAAAGGTACCAAAGCGTACAACGAGGACGGCATCTTGTTGGGAAATTTTTGTGACATAACAATAACCGGCGAAAAGCTTATATGGTTTGACAAGCCCTACCCCGTTCGTTTTATCTCTGGATTTTCAGACGACACCATTGTCATAAACTTGAACTTACGGCTACAAAGAACACGCAGTTCGGAGCCCAAAGTCAAGCCGCCGCAACAAGAACAAATGTTAATTGATGATTATAACTTTCTGCTCGGGCGCATCGTAATAAGGGACATTATCGACAAGCCCAGCAACATCATCATAAAAAAAGGCACGGTAATAAACAATTCTGTGCTTGACCAGGCAAAAACCGGCGGCAAGCTTGTTTATCTTGCGTTAAGCTCTCTTTTGGACTGACGGCAATGGAGATCTTCTCGCGCGCCATTCGCGCCGCCGAATACATAATCGAACACCACGCCACCGTGCGTGAAGCCGCGGCATACTTCGGCTATGGCAAAAGCACGCTGCACACCGATGTCACCACCCGCCTAAGGCATATCGACTTTTTTCTTTACAACGAAGTAAAAGCCGTCCTAAGCGACAACTACAGCGTAAAGCACCTGCGCGGCGGCGAAAGCACAAGAAGAAAGTATCTGCATGAAGAATAATGACGGATAGTCATTAACCTTAATCTAAATGAAATTCTTCTGCAATCGTGTGGGACATAAACATAGACCGACAGCGCCGAGGACTTATTCGAAGTTTTTGAA
>CAYJBS010000009.1:16712-23352 GCA_964368435.1 uncultured Christensenella sp.
AAGCCTTCGACGATGGCGAGAAATATAATATGCCCGTAAGAATAGAGAATATATAACTACATATTTTAATTTTGACAAAACAAAAAAGGCTATCCGACTATCGTCAGACAACCTTTTTTTGGCAGGAGCAGTAAGAATCGAACTTACATCATAGGAGTCAGAGGCCTATGTGCTACCATTGCACCATGCTCCACCGTGCTATTAATTATAAGAGTATTTGCCCCGTCTGTCAAATATTTTCAGTTACTTTGTTGAGCAAACTGGCTGTTATAGAGGTCAAAATAGAAACCTTTCTTATCCAAAAGCGTTTGATGATCGCCTTGTTCGACTATTCTTCCCTTGTCCATAACAAGTATAAGACCGGCATTTCGTATCGTCGAAAGCCTGTGCGCAATAATGAATGAGGTTTTGCCCTTCATCATGGCTGTCATGGCATTTTGGATATAGCTTTCGGTGCGTGTGTCAACACTGCTTGTAGCCTCATCGAGTATGAGTATCTTCGGGTCGGCAAGTATTGCGCGCGCTATCGTAATGAGCTGCTTCTCGCCCTGTGACAAATTCGAGACATCCTCGTTTATGACGGTTTCGTAACCTTCTGGCAACGTATCAATCAAGTGGTCGACATGAGCCTTCCTCGCCGCCTCTTTGACCTCTTCAATCGGGGTTTCGGGTCTTGCGTAGGCAATGTTCTCTCTTATCGTGCCGCCCTCCAGCCAAGTATCCTGCAATACCATGCCATAAAGTCCTCTAAGATCACGCTTTGCCATATTTCTGATGTCAATGCCGTCGACTGTTATGCTGCCGGAATCAATTTCATAAAAACGCAACAACAGATTGACAAGCGTAGTCTTGCCGGCGCCTGTAGGTCCGACTATGGCTATTACTCCGCCGCTCTCAACTTCCAAATTTATGTTTTTCAAAAGCTCTTTTTCTTTGTCATAAGAAAAGTCCACATTAGCAAATTTTACGCCGCCCTGAATGCCTTTTGTGTCGGCAGGAGCCTCAACATCCTCCGGTTCGTTGTCTTGCTCAAGCACTTCAAAAAGCCTCTCCGCCGCGGCAATAGTCGACTGAATGGTGTTGGCAATATTCGCCGTCTGCATGATAGGATAACCGAACTGACTGCTGTATTGCATAAACGCTTGAATGTCTCCGATCATAAGCGTACCGCCGGCAAGGATGCCTCCGACAACGCTTATGGCGACATATGCGAGGTTGTTTACGAACTGCAACATAGGCATTATGATGCCCGACAAAAACTGCGCTTGTTTACCTGCATTGCACAGTTCACCGTTTATTTTGTCAAAACTCTTTTCTACATCGTCTTCTTTGTTGTACAGTTGAATAACGGTTTTATTGGTGAACATCTCTTCGACATAACCGTTGAGTTCTCCCAGTTTGGATTGCTGAACGACAAATTTCTTTTGAGATTTTTTTGCGATTATCATTGTTATGACCATAAATAACGGCAAACTA
The DNA here is from genome assembly GCA_964368435.1 of uncultured Christensenella sp. GTDB lineage: Bacteria > Bacillota > Clostridia > Christensenellales > DTU072 > DTU072. The sequence goes on from CAYJBS010000009.1 coordinate 18,189, forward strand.
CCCACGGCAATCAGCGTCATGTATCCGCTTATTGTCAGCATCATAACGAATATTCCGACAATGGAAAGCACACTGGTGATTGCTTGAGTTATTGACTGTTGCAACGAGGTCGAGATTGTTTCGATATCGTTTGTCACAACGGAAAGGATGTCGCCTGCCGAACGAGTGTCAAAATACATTATCGGCAGTTTCTCGAACTTTGTTTTTATGTCTTGTCTCATCTGAAAGACTATACGTTGCGAAACGCCTGCCGAGATGAAATGCGAAAGGAACTGAAACAGCGAGGATATCACATACAGCGCAACAACAAATATCAGCACTTGGATGATATAATCCAAATCCAGACTGCCGCGCATAATGCCTGTTTGCAAAGCGTTTGTGGCGCGCGCGAGAATCTTCGGCGCAAGGATATTGAACACCGTTCCGATAGCCGCCAACGCGATAACTATAGTAAGCAGCGGCAACTGCGGCTTTGCGTAATTGAGCAACTTTTTAAGAGTGCCCTTGAAATCTTTTGCTTTTTCTGCCGGCGCCATCGGACCGCCGAAAGGTCCGCCGTGAGAACGGCCGCCCGTAGGTTTTTTTGCCATTATCTACCTCCCGACAATCCCAGCTCTTTTTCAGAAAGCTGAGACAACGCTATGTCCCTGTACTCTTCGCAATCGTTCAACAGCGATTTATGCTTGCCGGCGCCGACTATTCTGCCTTTGTCCAGCACAATAATGTTGTCTGCATCCATAACCGTTCCTATTCTTTGCGCAACGATGATGACTGTCTTGTTTTTGGTCACCTTTGCAAGCTCTCTTCTCAGTTTTGCATCGGTGGCAAAATCCAAAGCAGAGAAGCTGTCGTCAAGAACAATGATGTCGGCAGACTTTGCAAGCGCGCGCGCAATACTCAGGCGCTGTTTCTGCCCGCCCGAAAAGTTTTGACCGCCCTGCTCGACCTCTGCGTCTATGCCGTCTTTCTCTTCGACTATTTTTGTGGCTTGCGCAATTTCAAGCGCTTGCGACAGCTGTTCCTCTCCCGAAGCGCCATAAAGCACGTTGTCCTTTATGGTGCCGCTGAACAGCACTGCTTTTTGTGTAACTAAAGCTATGCGCGAACGCAAATCATTCAAACTCATATCTCTCACGTCAACACCGTCAACCTTCAAACTGCCCGAGCTGACGTCATACAATCTCGGAATAAGACTTATCAGCGTAGTTTTGCCGCTGCCTGTGCCGCCGATGATTGCCGTAATACTGCCCCTGTTTGCCGAAAAGTTTATGCCTTCAAGTACATTTTGGCTCGAGGTGTCGGCATATGAGAAACCGACGTTTTCAAAATCAACTCTGCCTTCTCTGCCTGCCGTTTGCGGTTTTTCGGGGTTGTTTATGCTGTTTTTTGCTTCCAACACTTCGTTTATGCGAAGCGCAGACACGCTTGCTCGAGGCACCATAATGAAGATTATGGAAAACATAACTACGCTCATCATAATCTGCATAATATATTGTATCACCGCCATCATATTGCCCAGACGTGTATAGTCAAGCATGTTTTCTTTCAGCGCATTGTCGACAGTGAATGCCGTAATAAAGACAATTGAAATCGAAGTAAGGCTCATAATAAGCATCATCACCGGCATAAGCACCGACATGATGCGAGCTGCGCTCAAACTGACCTTCGTGACATCTTCATTTGCTTGGCGGAACCTTTTTTCTTCATAGTCTTCGCCGCCAAAGGCTTTTATTACTCTTATACCCGTGATATTCTCCCGCGCAACCATAGTCAAGCGGTCGATTTTCTTTTGCATCGTTTTGAAAAGAGGCACAATAAACTTCGCCGCCAACAGTATGATGGTGACAACTATTGGGATACTTGCGACAAGCACAAGCGTCATCTTGGCATCTTTGTTGAGCGCCATAAAAAGTCCGCCTGCGAACATTATCGGCACGTTCAGCATCATGCGCAGCGACATTATTATGAGCATTTGAACCTGCGTAACGTCGTTTGTTGCGCGGGTGATAAGACTTGCCGTAGAGAAGTTGTCTTCTTGCGCCTTAGACAGTCCGATGACCTTTGCGAAAAGGCTTTTGCGAATATCTCTGCCAAAATCAGAGCCGACCTTGGAAGAGAAATATGCCACAAAAATCGACAAAATGGAGGAAGCCAGTGTTATGCCCAACATAAGCAGTCCGTTTTTCCAGATGACCGTCATATTGCTTTTTTGACGAAAAACCAGTTGCGGAGAGCCGTTGAACAACACAAGGGTTCCTTGCATCTGCGCCGAAGCGCTTTTGCCGTCGACGGTACGCAAACATTGCGGTACCTGACTGCTTTCTCCTGTTTGGGGGTTGAGAAACATTATCGGATTGCCTTGAGCGTCTTTCTCGACTCCGACAATTTGGGCATAATGTTTGCCGCCCTGCTCTATCGTCACGAGTTTGCCGGCATTTTCATAAACAAGTTTCGGAAACGGCATTTCTGCATTCATTTGCGGAATTGGCGGAATTGCAAGATAAATGATATCGCCGTCCTCGGTTTCTTCATAAACAACCTCAGAAGTTATGCCTTCGCCGATAATTTTGCTCATTCGGTCGGGCAGAAAAAGAGATGACAGCGATATGCCTGTCATCATTATGATAATCAATATAATAAAGCCTGTATAGGGCTTTAGGAACCTAAATAATTTTGTCAAAACTCACTCCGTCAATTTGTATATACAAGTATTGGTTGACATTATACTATTATAATTTTAATTTGTCATTTAATTCTTTGATTTTTTCGACATCAAGTTTGATAACCTTTCTGTCATAGGTCAAAAGACCGTTGCACTCGTCCTCAACGTCGCTGACTTCCGTATAAACCGTGGCGCAAAGCCCCTCCTGAATCAAAGGCAGGATTTGGTTTTCGTAAAGTTGAATGTATGCCTGCTGAAATACTTCTTGGTCATAATATTTTCTGTAGCCGAAAAACTTCTTTTCGTTGAACATATGCCCCTTTGCTTGCAGCGAATAGCCACCGAATTCACTCAACACAAAAGGACGTGAATCTCTTTTCATCTTTATCGGGCGGAAATAGATATGAGGACTCTTGAAATCTCCAATGCCTTGATCGTGCCAACCGCTGGCGTGGTCGATGAGTCTGGTGTCGTCCAGATTCTTGAAAAACTCGTATGCTTTCTTGCTGTCGAACTGTCCCCAGCCCTCATTGAAAGGCACCCAAACGGCTATAGATGTCGCGTTAAACAACGTTTCTATCATTCTTTTGGCGTCGACATAATATTCATCTCTGCCGTCTTTGTCCTGTCTTGAGAATGCCTTATATTTGCTGTCGTCCATCATGTTGCCAATAAAAGGTCTGATGCCGATTGTCCACATCTTGTACTCTCCGCCGCCGTTTATCATGTCCTGCCATACCAACATGCCAAGCCTGTCACAATGGTAGTACCAACGCAACGGCTCGATTTTTATGTGCTTGCGAAGCATATTGAAACCCATTTTTTTCATTGTAGCAATGTCGTATATTATAGCCTCATCGCTCGGCGCAGTATACATGCCGTCTGACCAATAACCTTGATCCAGCAAACCGTTGTGAAAATACGGTTTGTTGTTGAGCATAATTCTGGGTATACCTGCCTCATCATTGCCAATAGAAAATTTGCGCATGCCAAAATATGAGCTTACACTGTCCTTTTCGGCATCGATTTTTATGTCATAAAGATAAGGATTCTCGGGGCTCCATAGTTCAAAAGAGCCAAGCGTCGCCTCTGCCTCTCCGTTATCGTCAAGATAAAATTCCTGCTTGAGTACATCTTTGTCCATTATGCTTATTTTGGCTTTTTCGACGGTATTGCTGAAAAAAGCTTTGAGCCGCACACTGCCCTTGTCAATATCGGGAAAGATTTTTATTGCGGTTATATGATTCTCGGTGACACTTTCCAGCCAAACCGTCTGCCATATCCCCGATTGCGGAGTATACCAGATACCACCGCGCTTTGTCGTCTGCTTGCCTCTTGCCTGTGTGCCGCTTTCGGAAGGATCGACCACCTCTAGTGTCAGCGTGTTTTCGCCATTGTTAAGCAAATCTGTTATATCGAAGTTGAAAGGGAAATACCCTCCCTTGTTTTCTCCTGCATATTTGCCATTGACTTTTATTTCGCAGCGGTAGTCAACTGCGCCGAAATGGAGCAATACCCTGTCTTTTTTGAAGTTTTCCGGCAGTTCAAAGGTTCTGGAATAATATAGAATGTCTTCCTTGGTGACGGTTCTTTCTACTCCCGAAAGAATACTTTCAGGCGAGAACGGCACAAGAATTTTGCCTTGATATCCTCCGAATTCCTCGCAACGCGGATATATGGCATACTGCCATTCTCCATTTAAGCAAAAGAAACTATCTCTTTTTAGCTGTGGGCGAGGATACTCGCATAGTGGCATATTTCGATCGATTTTTTCTCCGAACTGCGTGAAAAGTCTTGGCATTATTCCTCCTGTTAATAAAAATTTCCCCTTGCAAAAGTCTTGTGTCTTCTGCAAGGGGCAAAATTCTTGATTTTTATGCTTTATTCAATTTTTAGTTTGTCCACTTGACATAGAGTTTTAACGGTGTCTCGTCCTGAATTACCGTAATGCTTGCGCCTGCCGCAACCTGAGTTGCGCTTTCGAAGGTAGAGCTTCTGAAGAAGCCTGTGGACATTCCTCTGCCCTCGTCATCCTGCAGACTGGGTAGTTTTGCGGCGGTGAGGAATTCTGCGCACATATCATAAGCTGTGAGATGAACTTCCTCTCCCGCGCGGTTTATGCTATAGAATTGTATCAACGGGAAGCTCTGCTCTCCTCTTACGAATATGTTGCCTGACTTGGAGACTTTTTCACCGCCCCAAGCTGTCACATAATCATTACGCACTTGCTGACCCACACTGTTGTTGACATAGACTCTCAACCTCGAATGCGCCGAATAGTTGAAGGAACCTGCATCAATGATCGGGGGACGCGCCGTGCTGATAGTCACATTGGCAAGCTTTGAGCAGCCGGAGAATGCCTTGAGTCCTATAGATCTTATTTGTCCCTGCATTTGTATGCCGTACAAATTGATGCAGTCCTCAAAGGCGCCGGCAAGAATATGCGTCACATTTGACGGCAGTCTTACCGTAAGCAAGCTGGTTGTGATGACACTGCCCAGC
>CAYJBS010000009.1:23452-24196 GCA_964368435.1 uncultured Christensenella sp.
CACATTTGACGGCAGTCTTACCGTAAGCAAGCTGGTTGTGATGACACTGCCCAGCGCAGTACAGCCTTTGAAGGCCTCTTTGCCTATCGTCGTGAGGTTGCGGTTGTTGCTTGAGAAGGTTACGGTCTTCAGACCTTGGCATGCATCAAAAGTAGAAGTTTTGATTTCCTTGAGTCCGTCAGGTATGAATATGGTTTCCAAACTCTTTGCGCCCTTGAATGCGCTTTCTCCAAGATTTACGAGCATGCTGGCGGTACCGAAAGTGGCGGTTCCTAAGGCTATGCACTGCTCGAACGCGCTCTTTCCGATTACTTCTACGCTGTCGGGTACGGTTATGCCCGTAAGCTTCGAACTGTAAGCGAATGCGCTTTCTCCTATGTTTTTAAGCGTGCTGCCCTGCGCGAATGTGACGGTATTCAGGTCAAGACAGCCATAGAAAGCCCCTTTCCCAATCGAGGTCACAGAAGCCGGAATGTTTATTGAGGTGAGATTGTCGCAGCCGTAGAATGCGTTTTCGTCAATTCTAAGCAGCGAGTTATGCAGTGTTATTTCGGTGAACTGCGCGTTATTGAAGGCATTGTAGCCTATTACTTTTATTTCGTTGGGTAACGGCAAATAGTCGCGTCCGCCTTTATAGCTTATCAACACATTTCCGGCAACGATAAATTCGCTGATTTCGAAATTCATGGCGTCTATCCAAAAGGTGTCGTTGAAAACATCGTTGGATATATCCATAATCGCGCT
>CAYJBS010000009.1:24296-39629 GCA_964368435.1 uncultured Christensenella sp.
GCCTGCGTCAAATATTATGGTAGAGAGTGCTCCGCAATTTATGAAGGCATCCTCGAAAACATCGTTGGATATATCCATAAGCGCGCTGCCTGCGTCAAATATTATGGTAGAGAGTGCTCCGCAATTTATGAAGGCATCCTCGTTTATTTTGCGTACGCTTGCCGGAATGGTGAGCTGTGTTATGTTGTTCAAGTCGTTGTTTTTGAATGCCATGACGCCGATGGTCTTGACGGTCGAGGGTATAGTCACCTTGTCGGTATAGCCATTGTAGTTGAGCAGATATGAACCTGCAAGCTTGAATGCGCCGGTCATTTCTTTGAACCATGCGGTTTCGTCAAAAGCGCCGTAAGCAACATATTCAAGGTTGTTGGCTGCATCAATAACAATGTTCTTCAAACCGTTGAAGTGTGTCGGGTCACCTTCAATCAAAGAGAAGTTCTTCTCAAAGGCTCCCTCGCCTACTGTCTTTATGCTTTCGGGAATAGTAAGTTTCTCAAGCTTTGTGGCGGAGAAAGCGTATGCAAGAACATTTGTTGCGCCTGAGCGTATGACATAGCTCTTTGCGAATTCGCCTTCGGCTTTGCGCGCTCTGGGATAAGCAGCTACGACGCTGCCGTCTGCGGAATAAAGAACTCCGTCTATTGCCGTGAAGTTTGCATTTGTGCCGAGTACCACGAACTTTTCGAGATTTGCAAACACTCTGAATACGTTTGCGCTCATATTGAAGCCGCCCCCGGCGGTGAATATAACCGTCTTGATATTTGCGGTGTTTCCGGCGGTGAATACCCCGCTGTTTACGCCTGCTATGGACACGTTTTTGCCTGCTACTGTCACTGTGGAACCGATAACCAAAGTATCTCTCACCGAATTATAGCTGCTTATGATGACTTCCGAAGCGTCGGCGTTGGGCGTGTAGGTCATGCCGAGTAAAGTGTCGTTTGCCGGACGGTTGTTGTCCAACCATATCGGTCTCAATGTAGTGTTCTTGATAACCTTCATAGGCAATGTCACGGCAACACCGTTTTCGTCGTCTTCGGAATTGACGGATTCCCAGCCAAGCAGCGTATTGTCTTTGAAGACGGTATATGCCTGCTGTTCGGTCAGCCATTCTGTGCTTATTGGCGCGATAGGCGAAGCGCCTAATACCGGTATGAAGGATACCGTGGGCAAATCTCCCGAGTTGAACAATTGGCTTGCCCTTGTTTCGCCCCAATAATATCTGTAAAGCTCGATGTTAATGTCGCGGGTGTCTCTTATGACATAAATTCTCAAATAGGGGGAGGTGTCATTAAATGCGTTGGTGTTTATGAGTTCGGTACCGATGAATACACCGGGATTTTCGGTGAGCCACTGATCTATGGTGTCTTCTTCTATAGCAATGGCTACCGAAATGTTTTGCTCCTCGGTAAGTTCACTGTATCCCATTTTTGCCACAGTTACTTTTGTCAGAATGCGGCTGTTGTCAAAAGCAGATTCTGCCAGAGTTTCAAGCCCGCTGCCCAACTCTGCCGTTTCGAGGTTTTGGCAGTTTGAGAAGGAATAAACGCCTATGTCTGTCACGCTCGACGGAATGGTAACAATATTCAGATAGGTGCAACCGGCAAAAGCATAATCGCCTATCTCAAGCAGTCCTTCAGACAGAGAAATCGAAGCGATTCTGCTGTTTTCGAAAGCATGCGCTGCAATGTATTTTATTTGTGCGGGTACTACGACATTGGGTTTTTCGTCGCTGCCTATTTTTTGTCTGTAATCCAACAATACATTACCTATATATATTAATATGTCTTCATCGCCTTCAGGAACTTCTCTGATATACCATGCGGTATCGTTGAGCGCGCCTGCGCCGATTTCTTTCAAGGCGCTGTTGCCGCCTGTTGTGATGGTTTCGAGCACTGTGCAACCGCCGAATGCCGACGCTCCGAGAGTAATCAAGGTGTCGGGTAGCAATACTGTGCTGAGGTTGTTGTCACCGAAGAATGTGCGGGACTTGATTTCGGTAAGCACTGTGTTCTGAAGATTTATGTTTGTCAAAGCGCTGCAACCCTCAAAGGCGCTCTCTCCAAGCACGCTCAGCGCCGAAGGCAACACAAGTTGCGGTACTGCAATATCTGTGCCCAACGCGGTGCAGCCAAAGAAGGCATTTGCGCCGATTTCTTTCACGGCATTGCCACTAAACACAACAGACTTTAATGAGGTATTCTCGAAGAAAGCATTGTCGCCGATGTATGTGACAAGTCTGGGGATGTTTATTTCTTTTAGGTTATAGCAAGAAGAAAATGCGCCGTCTTCTATTCTTTGAAGTTTGCTTTGAGCGCCGAATACAATCTTATCGAGGGCGCTATATCTGAAAGCATTCTTATCAATGATAGTAATGAAGTTCGGCAATTGGACTATGAACTCGTCTTGCTCGGGATCCTTCTTGCCTTCGTACTTGATTAATACCGTACCTGCAAGCACGAACTCATCTTGTTGCGCAAGCCATGCCGTACCTGTGAAGGCGTCAACTCCTACTTCTCTTATTTGGCTCGGGTCTGCATCTGAATTTGCAAAATCGAGATTTATGAGCGAGGAACAATTGAAGAAGGCTCTGTCACCGATGACCTCTATTAAGGAATGGAATTCCACGGTAATAAGGTCAGTGTCGTTTGCAAACAGTTCAGCTCTCAATGCCATGGCTTCGATTGGCAGTGTCACCAAGTTTTGGTTTTCTTGCTTGACATACTCAATTATCAGTCTGCCGGCAAGAACAAAATTCAGATTCTCTTCTTTTTGTTTCGTATACCAAAGGGTATCTTCAAAGGAATTTATTTCGGCAAATCTGAGTTGGCTGCCCTCTTCGAAGTATATCAGCTCAAGCTGCGTGCAGCCGTCAAAAGCCTCTGCTCCGATACTGCGTACGTCTTGGGGAATTAATATGTACTCAAGATTGATGCAGTTGGCAAATGCTCTATCTCCGATTTCGAGAACCGACGGAGGCAGAATGACGCGTGTCAACCCATCTATACCGGCGAAAGCTTCTTCTCCGATATATTTCAAATTATATCTGCCGTTGAGGTCGGGAACAAATCTGATTTCTGTTATGTTATGGTTGCTTGCGAAGGCAAAATCGCCTATCTTAACCAGCGGATAATCTCCAAATACAGAGGGAATTATTATTATCGGTTCGGAACCGGTATAAGCATTCAATACGTAACCGCCAAGCTCAGCGCTGAACTCAAGGTCATTGATATCGAGAGAACCTTCTTCCGTTCTTACCCATTTTGCGCGAAGCGTTGTGCTCTCGCCTGTACGGAAAGGATATTCCACAGGAGTCCATACGTCGGGCGCAGCCTCATATGTCCAGCACACAAAGACATAGTCAGGATAAGCGTTTCTCATCATTTCCGACATGTCGTCGTAGTATATCACCGCTGTGGTGCGAGACGCAATTTTCAGGGCTTTCATCGCCGGTATGACGACGCGCGCCGAATCTTCATTTGCTATAAAGCTGATTACTGGAGAATTTTTTTGGTCTCTTATTTGTCCGGAGTATACGCTCCATTGCGTTTTGTAATTAGTGATGATTGTGCCGTCGCTGCTCTCGACATAAATATATGCGTTCGCGCCGAAAACATCGGTACCTATCAATGCGGGATTGGGATTTAATACACGGATATAGACCAAAGCGTCGCAACCTGCGAAAGCGAAATTGCCCAGCGCCAAAGCGCCTACTTCAAGTCCAATTCCTACTCTGGCAGGTAATTCCAGAACGGGAAGCGTCGAGCAATTTTGGAACGCAGATGTTCCGATGCTCGAAAGAGAGTTTGAAAGCGTAACTTTTTCAAGAGCTACGCAACCAAAGAAAGCTTCGGCTTCTATTTTTTTGACCGATGCAGGAAGAATGATTTCTTCTAGGGCAATGCAGCCCTTGAATGTATTTGCGGCGATTGCGGTAATAGCCGAATTGTTGAGTGTTATGGTGGTGAGCTTCGTTGCATTCTCAAAAGCTCCCGTTGCTATTGTGTTTACGGAATTGGGTATTTTGATAGTGCTTATGTTGGTATTTTTGAAGGCGCCTGCGCGAATGATTTCAAGCGTCGAAGGCAATATGATGCTTTCGAGTGAAGCGCCGGCGGCATTGTTGAATAGATCGGTGTCCAGCACCTCGACACCTTCGGGTATCGTTAACGAAGTGACCTCTATGATTTTGCCCTCTTCGTCAAACCGGTTTCTGTATTCGAAAGCCGTGTCTGAAACAACAATAAGATTCTTCGATGTATACCACGGAGTGTCATAGAAAGCGTTGAGATTTATGACGCTGCCTACCCCGTCTTTGGCTGCCTCGGGTCTTTGTATGGCGGCAAAACTGATTTCTGTCAGCGCCGTACAACCGACAAAGGCATATTCGCCGAGCAAGAACAGATTGGCGTCTATTCGGATAGAGGTCAGATTGTTGCAGTTGGCAAAGGCATACGCCTCAATGTCGTTTACTATTTTTCCGCCAAGTTTAGCGGGGACGGTAATAGACGTTCTTTGGCGATCTGCAGATATTACGGTAGCATTCTCGCCTTTTATGATATATGTCAAGCCACTTTCTTCATCATAGAAGCTGTTTGAAGAGTAAGGCTCGGGTTTTGCTATTGCCGAAGCAAATTGCGCCACGGCGGTGAAACCTTCGAGGTTTGCTGCCGGAACATACAACTGCCACAGCGTTGCGCTTATGGGGTTTGTTGCTACGGTAGGTACATTCCCAAGGAAATCGATGACCGATATTGACATGGAATTGAACGCGTCGGCTTCAAGAGTATCGACAGTCAACGCCACGATCAGGTTAGCAATAATTGCGTTCTTAAAAGCAGATGCTTTGATTGTTGTGACGCCCTCGGCAATTATGTATTCTGCGGCAACCTTGCCTGCAGGGTATGCAATCAAAGTTGTCATATCCTTGCTGAAAAGCACTCCGTCAACGGTAGCAAAAGCCGTATTTTCTGAAGCCACTTCAATTGATTGAATCTTCAGCGCGCCGTCAAAAGCAAGCGCGGTTATGGTGGTAAGCGTTTCGGGAAGTACGATATTCAGCAAATTGTAACAATTTTCGAAAGCCGTATCTTTTATTTCGGTAATGCCTGTTGTGACATCGTCTTTTATTGCCGTGTCGAAAGTAACGCTTATAAGTGATGAGCAGTTTTCGAATACCTGTCTTTCAAGTGTCGACAGCGTAGCGCCCAAAGTCACTGTTGCAAGATTTTTGTTGTTTCTAAAAGCTCCTTCGCCGATTATGGCAACTGCGGGAAGCGATATCTCCGTGAGCGCAGCGCTTGCAAACGCCCATCTCGCAACTGCGGTAAGCGCGGCTGTGCCGGTGACGGCAGTCAGCTTGTCGCAACCTGCGAATGCATGTTCGCCGATTGTGGTTACTTTGTCGCCCAAATCAATGGATGTCAGTCCCGCTCCGGTAAATGCTCCCTTTTCTATAGAAGTGACTGAAGACGGCAAGACTATGGAGGCAAGCGACTCGCAACCAAGGAATACATCTTCTCCGATAGCAGTAATGGCGTTGCCTTCGGCAAAAGTAACCGAAGAAAGTTTGTCGTTCATAAAGAAAGCGCCCTTGCCTATCGAGGTGACCGATGCAGGTATGACTACGGAAGTCAATTTGCATCCTGAGAATGCATCTGCTCCTATGGTTTCAAGATTTGTCGGCAGTTCCAAAGCGCCGGACAGCTTGCTGTCTTTGAAGGCGTTTGCGCCGATTGTTGTTATGTTGGCGCCGAAATAGACCTTTTCGACAGCCTTGCCATTGAAAACATCGCCGTTTATGGCAACGATGTCTGCGCCGCCTATTCTGTCGGGAATATATACTATCGCATCATTGGCGTTGTAGGCGGTGACGGTTCTGGTGTTGTTTTCGTCTGCATCTGAATACTGCAATTCGCTGTTGCCGTTTATGGTGTCAATCCATTTTGAATATATCGACGTAGGCGTAGTGATGGTATACGGCAGCTCGAAAATATTTTGCAAGGTGGCATCGGAATATATGCCAAGAAGAATATTGCCTTCCTTTTGTTTTAGGCTGCCGAGAGTTTCGGCGGAAATGACCGTGCCATAATCTCTGGGAATAATAGCGGAGGATGCGCCGTCCCAGAAAGTAATGTTTATGCTTTTGGCTTTGTAAACAGCCGTGACTTCCATATTGCTTACTATATTGGTTAAGCTTACTATATTATTAGAAGAGTCTTTCCATTTCCCCGTGAAAATATTGCCCGTACGAGTCGGGACATTATCGGGAGGCGCGGCGTTGTCGCCGTGATTTATGGTTTGGGTGGTATGAATCGTTCCTTGGTAATCTTTATATATAACTTGATAGGAGAAAATCGCAGCCTCTGCCTCTATATTCAAATCTGTTTGAACATTGGTGAAGGAGCTTTTCCATTTTATGAAATTGTAACCGGCTTGAGTAAGCTTTGTAATTGCTTCTGACGCGCGTACAGCGTTGCCTTTATGGGTTACAACTTCTGTGACCAGTTCTTCGATATTATTGTTTTTGTCTTTATATTGAAAAACTACGGTGTGCTTCATGTGTACGACGCTCATCGTAACTATCAAATTGCCGGTTACGATGCGACTGTCGATGTTCAGAGGTTTGTCACCTACGGTCCATGACCAGCTTTCGATGCCTTCGGGAGCGACATAACTGACTGCGCCGGGAATACGGTTGCCGTGTTCGACCTCCACTGTGCCTAAGGTAACGTTGTTGAAGTCCTTGAAGGTGACTGTATGTATTGCGACATTTTGTGCGTATCTTGCTTTTACGGTTATTGAGCTATCTATTTTCGAAAATGAAACTTCTTTATTGTCGGCATCAGTCCATCCGTCGGCAATCATACCGTCAATAACGGGATGCTCCGGAGGTGTGATTTTGCCGCCTTTTAGAGCTGTGATTTCCTTTATGGTGGTGGAATTGTTTTTGTCTTTGAAGGTAACTGTTACGAGTTCCGCATCATCCTCAAATAAATTTACTTTGAAGGTTGCCATCTTCTGACCGAACATTATTGTGATGTTCTTTTCGCCGCCTGTTTTTAGGCTTTCTCTTGACGCAGTGGTCAACATCGCCTCAGTAGCAAAAATCCTGCTTTCGTTACCGTCGGCATCTTTAACGATGATATTCACCTTCGTTATGTCAAAATCGGAGACTTTCACATTTTGCGGGATTGTATCCTCTTCTACACTGATACTCGCGACATCGACTTTGTTACAAGCCGAAAGAGTAAGCAAAGACAGGGAAACAAGAAGGATGAGAATTATGAAAATTCTGAGCTTTGATGCCTTTCCCTGCGTGAAGTGTTTTTTCATTATGGACCTCCAAATAGCGTCAATAGATTTAGCTTTAGATTCGTACATATACTGCACAATTATAGATATATCAAATATATCATATGACAAAATAAAAATCAAGAGCAATTTACATTTTGCTTTATTGAATTATATTATTTATAATAATTATATAGAAGGCAAAATTTGACATTATCTGCAGCTTTTGTTTGCATTTGGCAACAAAGGAATGTATACTAATAAAAACCGACAGGTCGAGGAGAAAAAATTGAATATTGACCGATTTTTCAAAGAAAAAAAAGCAGTTTTCAGCTTCGAGATATTTCCGCCGAAACAAACAGCGCCGATCGAGACCATTTATGGCACGCTTGAAGCATTGAGCGGACTTCGTCCAGATTATATAAGCATAACCTACGGCGCAGGCGGCGCCTTACGCAACAACAGAACTCTCGAACTTGCTTCTTTAGTAAAAAACAAATACGGCATCGAGTCTTTGGCTCACCTTACCGCCATACACTCAAACAAGCAAGGAGTTTTGGAGTTTCTCACATCAATGAAAGACAGCGGACTGGAGAACATATTGGCGCTACGCGGAGACAAGAGAGAAGACCTCGAATTATCAAAGGACTTCAAATACGCCTCCGACTTGGTACACTTCATAAAACAAAACGGCGATTTTCATATTTCAGGCGCCTGTTATCCCGACGGGCATTTTGAGAGTCCCGGCGTTGACGACGACATACAGAATCTTAAAATAAAAGTCGACAGCGGCGTCACACACCTCAACACACAATTGTTTTTTGATAACGATTCGTTTTATAGATTCATAGACAAAGTCCGCCGTCTGGGCATAACCATACCGATACAAGCCGGCATAATGCCCATCATAAGCAAGCGGCAAATAGAACGGACGGTTTCGCTCACGGGCGGTTCTCTTCCCGCCAAGTTCTCAAAACTGGTGGCAAGATACGGCGACAACGACGAAGCGATGCGCGCCGCAGGAATAGCCTATGCTACAGAGCAAATCATAGATTTATTGACAAACGATGTCGAGGGAATCCACTTATATATAATGAATAATGCCGCCGTTGCGCACAAAATCACCGACAACGTTTCTGACATTTTGAAGGGCATAAACAGCAAGGAATAACTCAATCCGATAAGAAAGAGGACATAATTATGAATGTAAGAGAGTTTTTACAAACCAAAACAGTATTGCTTGACGGCGCCATGGGAACAATGCTTCAAAAAGAAAGCTGTTACAAAACCGGTGACAGTCCGGAGCTTTTGAACATTACGAATCCCGACATAATTACCGCCATTCACAAACAATATATTGATGCCGGCGCACAAATAATTTATACAAACACTTTCGGCGCCAACCGAAAGAAGTTGCCCGAAATTTTTTCGCCAAAAGCAATAATTGCCGCCGCTTTGTCCGCCGCGAAGAAAGCTGTAGATGGAACAGAATGTCTTATAGCCCTTGATTTAGGACCCATAGGCGAGCTTTTGGAACCCCTGGGCAACCTTTCGTTTGAAGAAGCCTATGAAATCTTTGCCGAACAAGTGCGAGCCGCCGACGGCGCCGACTTGATTGTCATCGAGACGCTGTCCGACCTTTACGAAATGAAAGCGGCAGTGCTTGCCGCAAAAGAAAACTCCGATTTGCCTATCATCGCGACAATGACTTTTGAAAGTACGATGAGAACCTTTATGGGGTGTTCGCTTGGCTCAATGGCGGTTACGCTTGAGGGGTTGGGCGTCGACGCCTTAGGCATAAATTGCTCCTTGTCCCCCGAAAATCTCATTGAGCATATTGAAGAATTGCGACAATTCACAAACCTCCCTTTGGTTGTCAAAGCCAATGCCGGACTGCCCGACAGTGACGGCTCCTTCAATACGGATATATCTGTTTTTACCGACGCTTACCGCCGCTTTATCCAACTGGGCGTAAGCATAATCGGCGGTTGCTGCGGCACAACTCCCGAATACATCAAAAGCCTATCACAATTTTCGCACAAAGACAGAACTCCTCGAAACATATCGTTACCCTCAATGGTTTGCACTCCCTCAAAGCTTGTGACTGTCTCTTCGCCGAAAATTATCGGAGAGCGGCTCAATCCCACCGGAAAAAAGATGATGAAACAAGCCCTGCTGAACGGCGACGACGATTACATAAAGAATCAAGCCAACGAACAAATAGTCGCAGGCGCAGATATCCTCGATTTGAATTGCGGTTTGCCACAACTCGATGAACCTACCATAATGCCCCGTCTTGTGCGCATGCTGCAGGCTTTCACCGACTTACCGTTGCAGATTGATTCTTCAAACCCCGACACTATCGAAAAGGCTCTGCGCGTATACAACGGAAAAGCTATCATAAATTCCGTAAACGGAGATGACGAAACGCTGGAAACAATCTTGCCTTTGGTCAAGAAATACGGCGCAGCCGTCGTTGCTTTGACGTTGGACAAAAACGGCATCCCAAAAACTTTGGAGCAACGCATAGCCATAGCAAAGCGCATCCTTGAAGCGGCAAAAAAATATGACATACCGACAAGGGATATCTTTATCGATCCTCTGACGCTGACCGTAAGCGCCGAACCGGAGCAAGCAACCATAACTCTCGAGGCAATAAAATATATAAGTAGCGAAATGAAACTAAATACTGTTTTGGGTATCTCAAATATATCTTTTGGGTTGCCAAACAGGACTTTAATAAATTCTGCATTCTTGTTGTCTGCGCTCAATAACGGGTTGACCTTGCCAATAATAAATCCCAACATAAAAGAAAATATCGACACCATAAGAGCATTCAAGGTCTTGAACGGATACGATGAAGGTTGCGCGCAATACATCGCCGCCTACGCCGAAAATGTTTATTCGGCGCAAGTTTCGGGGCAAAAAAGCATTGAATATTGCGTTTTAAACGGGCTAAAAAAGGATTGCGCCGAAGCCACAGCGCAATTACTTAAGACAATGCCTCCCCTATCCGTTGTAAACGAGTTTTTGATTCCCGCTCTTGACAAGGTAGGCGAGCTTTATGAGCAAGGCAAACTCTATTTGCCGCAACTTATTATGTGCGCAGAAACTGCAAAATGCGGCTTTAATGAAATAAACAAGGTTTTGGCATTGACCCAAACCACAGCAAAAAAACACAGCATACTTTTGGCAACAGTAAAAGGCGATGTCCACGATATCGGCAAGAATATTGTCAAGGTAGTGCTGGAAAATTACGGATACGATATTATAGATTTGGGCAAAAATGTTGAAATAAACGACATTGTCGAAGCCATCGAAACACACAACATCAAGCTTGTCGGCTTAAGCGCGCTTATGACAACAACAGCGATAAATATGGAAAAGACCGTAAAGGAAATAAGACAAAAAGCGCTTGACTGCAAAATTATGGTCGGCGGCGCCGTCATTACCGAAAGTTACGCAAAAGCCATCGGCGCAGATTTTTATTCAAAGGACGCCAACGAGTCGGTACGTATAGCAAAAAGCGTTTTTTCATCATAGAAATTTTGTTTTCAATCAAAATTTTTGACTGTTTACACCGCCTGAATTTTAAGGTATAATGTTATTAATTATTATTACACTTTAGGAGAAAAAATGTCAAAAATTCCCGTCGAGAATGCCACCCAAAAAAACTTCATGGAAAAGAAGGAACTGAGAGCCTTTGCCATAGCCGCCGGAGGGCAAGGCATGGTATATTCCATGATGAGCTCATATATCTCTGACTTTTATACGAATATTCTGTTGGTTTCGCCTATTTTTGTCTTTATATTGATGCTTGCCGCCAGAATCTGGGACGCTATCAATGACCCGGTAATGGGCATTATCGCCGACAAAACAAAAACCCGATGGGGCAGAATGAAGCCCTATATCATCATAACACCGATTCCGATAGCTATTTTGACGGTTTTGCTCTTCTTTGCGCCGAATATCAGTACGACGGCAAAAATGGTCTATGCCTCCATCACTTATGTCATTTGGGGTATGATATATACCGTGTCGGACGTGCCCTTTTGGAGCATCGTAAACCTGACTACCCCCAATCCAGCAGAACGAGGCAAGGTCATCTCGGTAGGTAGAACCATAAACGGAGTCGGCGCCGCCATACCTCAGCTTTTGATGATTGTCGTACCTCTTATTGTGGCGCTGTTTCTCGACAAAAGTATGCCCAAGCAGGCTTTTGAATGGCAGCAATACAAAATAAGCTATGTCATATCTGCTATTTTTGTTTCCGTCGTCGGCATGGCGCTGTTCGCCCGATTTTTCTTCTATGCAAAAGAACGTGTCGAACCTATTCGAAAAGAAAAGATCCCTTTGAAAGAGATTTTTAAGGCGATGAAAGGCAACCGTCCTTTGATACTTGTCGTCATTACAGGCGTTTTGAGTTTTACTCGATATATGATTCAAGCAGGCGCAATCCACGTTGCTAGATACTCCTTCACAGGCACAAGCATCAGCCAAACATTGTTGATCTTCGGCATCGCCGTCGCCGCAGGAATGTTCGGCGCAATGGTCTTTTTGCCAAAACTCTTCAAAAAATATAATTATAAACAGATCGTCATCGCTGCAGGTATTTTGGGCTTTGTTGTCGATACAATCATGTTCTTTGTCGGCTTCAAGATGCTCAGTTCCCCTTACATACTCTATATTCTTGTACCCTTCCTGATTGTATCGGGCATACCGCTGGGCGTTTTCAATGTCGTATCATTTGCTATGATATCCGACTCAATCGACTATATGGAGTGGAAATCGGGGTATCGCCTTGACGGCATTACCAGCGCTTTCCAAACCTTCATAAACAAACTCGGCAACGCCTTTGCCACCTCATTTATCGTACTTATGTATACCATAATAAAGCTCAATCCCGTCGACTATGTCGAAGGCGCCGTCCAGATCACTCCTGCGATACAGACAAGTATGTTTTCGCTTGTGACACTGATGCCGGCAATCGGTCTGTTGCTTTCAATAATACCTATCTTCTTCTATGACTTGGTAGGCGAAAAGAAAGACAAAATAACCAAAGAATTGTACGAAAGAAGACAGCAGGCAAACGGAGAAATAGAATAATATAGCATAAGCATTGCCCATCATAAAAGGACTGTCGCATCTGACAGTCCTTTTTCTTTTAGTCAATAACAATCTATTTCGAGGCAACGCCTCTTTGCGTTTACATTCGAAAACTCACGCGGAACTCCGTCCATTCGTTTTCGTGGCTGTCAACACTGATACTGCCGCCGAGTCCGTCGACTATCGATTTGGCTATGGCAAGCCCCAACCCGAAACTTTGCGCCGAGCCGTTTGTGTGCGATTCTTCACCGCGATAAAAACGGTCGAACAGCTTCGGCAGCTTTTCCGCAGGAATGCTGACGCCATAGTTGCGTATTGCAAAAATAGCTCTTCTGCGTTCGGCAGTCAATGAGATATCGATTGTCTCTTGCTTGGGAGTATACTTTACTGCGTTGTCAATGAGAATATAGCACAGCTTTTCGAGATTTTCCGCGTCACCTTTGATAACAATATCTTGGTCTATTTTGTCGTTAATTTGAAAGCCGTTGTCAAAAAAGGCTGCCTCCATACTCAAAATCACCCCTCGCAAAATGTCGCTTAGGTTTATTTTTGATAAGGAGACGTCGGAAACAAAGCTATCTGCTTTGGCGAGGTCAAGCATATCATTGACAAGACCGGACATTCGCTGTGTTTGAGAGTGAATATTATTAAACCATTTTTTTTGCCCTTCAACACTTTCATACGGGTTGGAATTTATTATCGAAAGGCTTGTCCCGATTACTGTGATAGGGGTTTTGAGTTCGTGGGAAGCGTTGGCGACCAGTTCTCTTTGTTTATTAAAGGCGCTTTCAATGGGTTTTACTGCCCTATCGGCATACAATCTGCTGACAAAAAACAGTGCGCCCAAACTCAAGACATACGCGCCCAGCAGTATAAAGAGCAATCCCGTCAAGCTGCTTTGGAGCAATGAATAATCATATATTGCTATGCGCACAACGTCGTAAAATCGGTATAAATCATATGCCAAATAGTGATCGTCTATTTTGATTTTGCCTTTTTGCTTGGATTTGTCCATTACTCTATCGACAACTCCGTCAAGAGTTTCACGAGAGAAATAACCTTCATCCGAAATATAGCCGATTTCGCCATTTGTGCCATCTACAAATACTATTATGCTGTTGGGTTCGAGCTTGTCTGTTTGTACGCTGCTAGGCAACAAAAAAGAGCTGCTGCGCGCCGCCATGATGGATTGTTCAAGGCTGTCATCGACTTGAAAGCTCATTCTGACATATGCCAATGCATAAACTGACGAAAGCAACGCCAACACCAGCACTCCAAAAAGCACCATATTGCTGATAATAATTTTTTTGCGTAGCTTCTTAAACATTGTATTCTAGTTTGTACCCCGCTCCTCTTACTGTAGAAATCTCGGTTTTTGCGCCGACAAACAACAGCTTCTTGCGCAAAAATGAGATATAAACTTCTATGTTATTATATTCAGCCTCGGAGTCGTACCCCCAAAGTTTTATGATCAGCTCATCCTTTGTGACAACAAACTTGGGGCGCTGTAAGAAGTACTTAAAGATTTCGCACTCCTTCAAGGAGACCTTGACCTTCTTGTCACCGCAAACCAGCTCGTACGCCGAGATGTTCAATTCAATATCGCCGAACGCAATAACGTCTTCGTTTATGTTTTCGGTCTTTCTGCGAATAAGCGCGCGCACTCTTGCGAGAAGCTCCGGTGACGAAAAGGGTTTCGCCAAATAATCGTCGGCGCCATTGTCAAGTCCTTCGACTTTGTCAAGTATCGTCGATTTCGCAGTCAGAATAAGTATCGGTGTCGTAATACTGTTTGCGCGCAACGCTTTCAGCACTTCGATACCGCTCATCTTCGGTAGCATAAGATCCAATATAATAATATCGTATACACCGCTCAAACCGAGATCAAGTCCGCTTTCTCCGTCATATACCGCGTCGACGGAATATTTTTCTTTTTTGAAAATATGCACGAGAGCGTCGCTCAGATTTTGTTCGTCTTCAATAAGTAATAGTTTCATATACACCTGCCTAAAGTTACATTATATTATTAGCCTTAAAATACACTTTAACTAGCGCTCAAAGGCTATGAAAGAGCTTGCTTATCAATTCGACAATAATAGCTTGCTCAAATTTTGAGGAATCAATAGATAAATGGTAGTTTGTCGCGTCGTTCCAGCTCTTCGATGTATAATGATTGTAATATGACTTGCGTTTTTTGTCGATTTTTTGCATGCGGCTCGCCGCTTCGTTTTCGGTGATTTCGTTGCGCGAGGCAAGAGCCTTGGCACGGTATTCTTTGGCGGCATGAATAAATATGTTGAGAGCTTTTTTGCCCTCCAACACGAAGTCGGCGCATCTGCCAACAAATATAGCATCGCCTTTTTTTGCCAGCTCTTTTATTATTTCACTTTGCAAAAAGAACAGTTGGTCGTTGGTTGTCATATTAAAATAATTCGGCATGATCGTTCCCATCGGGTTGGAGTTGAGCATTAGCGCATGAAAAAAACCCGCCGTGCCCTTCTCGTCCAACGATTCGATATATTCGGCGCTTATTCCGCTCTTGACCGATGCCATTTGAATGAGTTCAGAGTCATAACAGGGAATACCCAGTCTTTCAGACAATTCTTTGCCGATAAGTCTGCCTCCGCTGCCGTACTGTCTTCCGATTGTGATATATTTCATAATTACACCTCCTAAAACAAATATGGGATAATATCTGATTATATTATCCCATATTTTGGCTGATTAATCAATTACGAGTTTTGCTGCGTGTCTACTGCTTTGCACAATAAACCACACATGTTTTTTAGTGAAGGATCCTGAACCCGTATTGTTTTGTGTTGTCGATGCCATTGACAAGGACTGTGGAGTTGGAGTCTATTTTGTTTTCGAAGACCATGCCTGTGCTGAGGACAGCGCCTGCTATGGTGCCTGCCGTTACCGAGCCGCCGTTGCAGA
>CAYJBS010000010.1:0-38924 GCA_964368435.1 uncultured Christensenella sp.
GTATAATATACGTAAGACAAATAATGTCAAAGGAGCCCACCATGACGATAACAAATGTTAGAGTGAAGTTGCTAAAAAAGCGAGACGGGAAACTCAAAGCAGTAGCCAGCATTGTTTTTGACGATGTTTTTGTGGTACATGACATAAAAGTCATTGAGACAGGAGAAGATTGTTTCGTAGTTATGCCCTCAAGGAAGGGACCGGATGGAGAATACAGAGATGTGGCGCATCCGCTCAACAGCCAGGTTAGGGAAAACATAAAAACCCTCATAATCACTGAATACAAGAATCTTCTTGCAGCAGAACTTGCTGAACAACCTGAGGAACAGCCTGCTGAACAGCCGACGGAAGAAGCCCAAGGCTGACACAATACTTTTTTCGATAGTTCAAATTTACTTATCCTCGCTTCGGCAGAATGCTTTGTTTTGATGCCACCTGTCTATTTCAGTTTTTTATGGAAAAATGTTTGACAATCGGCAGGATGGTATATATAATATAACTTGCATTTAATGTTGAGGTGAAGAAATGAAAGAAAAAATACATCCGAATTACAAGATAGTTGATGTTGCTTGCGCTTGTGGGGCGACCTTCAAGACCGGCACAACGAAGAAGACCGACATCATAAAAGTAGAAATCTGCAGCCAATGTCACCCTTTTTATTCAGGCAAGCAGAAGATAATTGATACCGGAGGCAGAGTCGACAGATTCCGCAAGCGTTTTGGCGAAGAAGGTCTGAAATAACAAAAAAATCACGAAGTTTACACAAATAGTGCAAACAGAGTATTTCTGTATGCACTATTTTTGTATTCAAAGGGCGAATAATGAAGAAAAAAAAGTGTTCATCAATCGGCGGTCAAGCTGTACTCGAGGGCGTTATGATGCGTGGCAAAAGCAGCATGGCGACTGCCGTCCGTAATCCGAAGGGCGAAATTGTCGTAGAGTCTTTACGCTTTGTTCCCAACGATAAGAAGAGCATATTTTACCGAATTCCCATAATACGCGGCGTGCTGAACTTTGCGTCGAGCATGGTAAGCGGCATAAAAACGCTGAACCGTTCCAGTGAAGTTTTTACCGAAATGGAGAACGAGGAACCGTCGAAATTCGAAAAATGGTTGGCAAAGAAACTCAATATCGACATAATGAGCGTATTTATTTTTATCAGCTTATTTATTGGACTGGCTCTTGCACTGGGTTTATTTGTCGTACTGCCGCATCTTGCGACGGAAGGCATAGTCAGGCTGTCGGGCATGAACCCGCGCCCGATTTTTATCAATCTGATAGCAGGCGGAGTGCGCATAGCAATTTTTGTAGCATATATTTTGCTGATAGGGCTGATGAAAGACATAAAAAGATTGTTCCGCTATCACGGAGCCGAACACAAAGTCATAAGCTGCTATGAAAACGGGCTTGATTTGACCGTAGAGAACGCGCAGAAGATGAAGACGGTACATGACAGATGCGGCACTACATTCATTTTTATTATAATGGTGTTCAGCATACTTTTCTTTTCTTTTGATGTATTTTCACAGAACATCTGGCAAAGAATTCTCATTCGAATAGTCTTTATTCCGCTTGTCGCAGGCATTTCGTATGAACTGCTGAAGCTGTTCGCAAAATATGACAATGTCGTCACAAGGATACTGAAATTCCCGGGCTTGTTGCTTCAGAAACTGACAACGCAACCGCCCGATGACAGCATGGTCGAAGTGGCGCTGAAAGCCTTCACGACGGTTATGGAACTGGAAGAAGACCCCGACAAGCAGACAGAGAGTTTTGTTACCTACTCCACTGTGGAAAAGACGGTAAAAGAGCTTTCTGAAATTGTCGCCACAAAAAACGAGGCGGAACTTATTCTTATGCATGTGATGGGGCTCAAGAGTTTTCCCGAACTGTATGCAGGCAAGAGAGTGTCCTCGACAGACAAACAAAAAGCCGTCGAATTTGCCAAACAGAGAATAAACGGGCAACCGTTGCAGTATGTGTTGGGCAACGCATGTTTCTATGGTTATGACTTTTTTGTCGACAAAAGGACACTGATTCCCCGTTTTGACACAGAACACCTTGTCAAGGCGGCGATAGAGATAGCCAAGACTTTTGACAAGCCCAAGATACTTGACCTTATGACCGGAAGCGGAGCCATCGCTGTCGCCATAAAAAAGAGCGTAGATTGCGATATGACAGCAACGGATATTTCCGAAGATGCGCTTGCTGTGGCGCAGCTCAACGCAAAAAACAACGAGTGCGAAATAACCTTTTTGCAGGGCAGTGTTTTTGAGCCGATTGAAGGGGAATTTGACATAATCTGTTGCAACCCTCCGTATATACCCGAAAATGACATAGCATCTTTGGATGGCGAAGTGAAGGAATATGAACCGCTTTCTGCGCTCAACGGCGGAGCCGACGGACTGGATTTTTATCGCAAAATAGCCGCCGATGCCCCGAGCTTCTTGAATAATGAAGGTTATTTGTTGCTTGAAGCAGGTGTTGGACAGGCGGATGCCATAAAAGAGCTATTAGAAGAGAAGTTCTCGATGGAGTTTGTCTTTGATTTGAACAATCCTCCGATAGCCAGAGTGGCGGTAGCGCGGCTTAAAAATTAATTAGAGAAAGGAATATTTATGTTTGAAAGACTTGAACAAATGAAAAAGAGATATTACGAGTTGAGCGGACAAATAGGTTTGCCCGAAGTCGTCGCGCGTCAGGATGAGTGGCGCAAACTCGTAAAAGAGCATTCTGCGCTTGAACCTGTGGTGCAGGCGTATGAAAGATATTTGAAGATTGCGGCGGAGATGCAAGAGAGCCAAGAACTTATGAACGATTCGGACAAGGAAATGGCGGAGCTTGCGGAGGCTGAATATTACGAACTTCGCGACCAAAAGGACGCCGTTGTCACCGAAATAAAAATTATGCTTATTCCCGTCGATCCGATGGACGACAAAAATGTAATAGTCGAAATAAGAGGCGGAGCAGGCGGCGAAGAAGCCAGCCTTTTTGCCTTCGAGCTTATGCGCATGTACAAGCGCTTTGCCGAAAGACTGCGTTGGAAAGTAGAGGATATCGACATAAAAGAAACCGAACTGGGCGGCATAAAAGAAGCTGTATTTATGGTTTCGGGCAAGGGAGCCTACGCCAAGTTGAAATACGAAATCGGCGTACACCGTGTGCAGCGTGTGCCGGCTACGGAGTCGCAGGGCAGAGTGCATACCTCGACGGTGACTGTGGCGATTTTGCCTGAAGTAGAAGACGTCGACATAGAACTCAGCGACAAGGATCTGAAAATCGATACCTACAGAAGCGGCGGCGCAGGCGGACAGCATGTCAACAAGACAGACAGCGCTGTCAGAATGACGCATATCCCCACGGGCATTGTGGTGGAATGTCAGGACGAGAGAAGCCAAATCAAGAACAAGGATAAGGCGATGAAGGTTATGAAAAGCCGTATCTATGACCACTATAAGACTATTAAAGAGAAAGAATATGCCGAAAACCGCAAGACTCAAGTCGGCAAGGGTGACCGCTCGGAGCGCATAAGAACCTACAATTTTCCGCAAGGCAGAGTCAGCGACCACAGAATAGGCATGACTATATATTCTATCGACACTTTTATGGATGGCGACATATTTTCTATGGTTGAGGCGTTGGCGATTGCGGCGCAAAACGAGAGTTTGGGCGAAATAGATTCGGAAGCGTAAAAAACTCTTTTTGTCAACTAAGAAAACCCAAAACCCCCCTTGTAAAATATAGTTGCTATTGATATAATAAAGGTACCAAATATAGTTTTAAGGAGAACACCTACATGATAAAAATTATTTATGGCTCCAAAGGCACGGGCAAAACCAAACAGATTATTGATATGGCGAATGCAGCGCTCGAAAAAACCGGCGGTTATGTCGTTTTTCTTGCCGACACAAACAGATACGTCCGTGAAATAAAATACGCTATAAGATTTTTGAATACCAAAGAGACGGCAATATCCGGAGAAGAAAGTCTCATAGGCTTCATCAAAGGCTTGATTTCCGCGAACTATGACATAAAAGAAATATATATAGACGGTGCCGCCCGTATGTTGGGAGGCGACATACCATCGATGGGCTCGTTTATATCAAGACTTGACGCTATTGCGCAAGAATACGGCACAGAATTTATACTTACGGTGTCCTGTGACAACGCAGAAATGCCGGAATTCTTTGAAAAGTATATAAAATAATGAGGTAACAATGGTCTACAAAAGTACGCGCGGTGAAGAGGTGCCGAATTCCTCTGCCGCCATATTGAACGGTATTGCGAGTGACGGCGGGCTATATGTCCCGTCGTCATTTCCTGCTATAACCTTTGAAGAGATTCAGGATATGGCAGAGCTGGAATACAAAGACAGAGCTGCGTATATTATGTCGAAATTCCTCACCGATTACAGCCTTGAGGAATTGACGGAATATACCGACAAGGCATATTCTCGCTTTGACGAAAACGATCCCGCTCCGCTTGTGAAGGTAGACGACAACACTTATGTGATGGAGCTTTGGCACGGTCCTACGCTGGCATTCAAGGATTTGGCGTTGACTGTGTTGCCGTATTTGATGACGGGCGCCCGAAAAAAGCACGGTATCGACAAAAAAACTTTGATACTTGTAGCCACAAGCGGCGATACCGGAAAAGCCGCGCTCGAAGGCTTCAAAGATGTTGAAGGCACGGAAATAGTGGTATTTTATCCTTCCGAGGGTGTCAGCGATATGCAAAAATTGCAGATGCAGACGATAGAAGGCAAAAATGTACATGTCATCGGAATAGAAGGCAACTTTGATGATGCCCAAAACGCAGTCAAAGCCGTCTTTAATGATGCCGAAGCGCGCAAAATACTTGCCGATTCCGGCTATATGCTGTCCTCGGCGAATTCCATAAATTTCGGCAGACTGGTTCCGCAAATAGCTTATTACATATCGGCATATGTTGATTTGTGGGCAAGCGAAGAAATAAAAGAGGGCGACGAAATAAACTTTGTCGTACCTTCAGGCAACTTCGGCAACGTGCTGGCGGCATATTACGCTTACAGAATGGGACTGCCGATAAAACAGCTTATTGTTGCATCAAACAGAAACAAGGTGTTGACAGACTTTTTCTCCACAGGAGAATACGACACTAACAGAGATTTTCATAAAACCATGTCGCCTTCGATGGATATACTTGTATCCAGCAACCTTGAACGTTTGTTGTTTGAACTGAAGGACAGAGATGTTTCTTTTGTAAAAACACTTTCCAAGGATTTGGCGGAGATGGGACGCTATGAGGTCGATGCCGAGCTACTCGACGAAAGATTTCCGCAGTTCATCGGCTATTCTTCCACAGAAGAAGAAACGAGAGATGTTATGGACAACTTCTTTGACGAATACGGCTATTTGCTCGATCCCCACACTGCGGTAGGAATGTCCGCATATTTCAAGTATCTGTCCGAAACAGTAGACGGCGACACAGCCACGGTCATAGTATCGACGGCGAACCCCTACAAATTTCCTCAAGATGTCTATGAAGCTGTATCAAAGAGCCGCGAGGACAACGCCAAGAAAGCTATGAAAAAACTTCATTCCTTCACCGGAATGGACATACCCGAGTCGTTTTGCGATCTCGACACCAAAGAGATATTGCACGACTTTGTAATACCAAAAACCGACATTAGGAATACCATACTTACATTATTTGGAAAAAAGGAAGAAAACAATGGATAAGAAAAAAGTAGTATACAGCGGTATACAACCCACCGGTTGTCTTACGCTGGGCAACTATATCGGAGCTGTCAGCAACTGGCTGACAATGCAGGAAGAATATGATTGCATATACGGCATTGCCGATTTGCATGCCCTTACCGTACGACAGGTACCGTCTGAATTCAGAAAGACGGCTTTAGGTTTTTTTGCGCAATATATTGCGATGGGACTTGACCCGAAAAAAAGTATTTTGTATTTTCAGTCGCATGTGCCGCAACATACGGAACTGACTTGGATTTTGAATTGTTTTACTTATGTAGGCGAAGCCAGCCGCATGACGCAATTCAAGGACAAATCCCAAAAACATATTGACAACATAAATATGGGACTGATGGATTATCCCGTCCTTATGGCGGCGGATATCCTTCTTTATCAAGCCGATTTGGTGCCTGTAGGCATCGACCAAAAACAGCACCTCGAGTTGACAAGAGATATCGCAATGCGTTTCAACAGTTTGTATTCGCCGACTTTCGCAGTGCCGGAGGCATATATTCCCAAGCAGGGCGCAAAGATATGCAGCCTAAGCGATCCCACGGCAAAAATGAGCAAGTCCGATCCCGACACCAACGCTACTATTTCCATAATAGACAAGCCGGAAGTCATAATGAATAAAATAAAAAGAGCCGTCACCGACAGTGAGCCTCATGTCGAATACAGGGAGGACAAGCCGGGCATAAGCAATCTACTGACGATTTTCAGCGGAGTGACAGGCGAAAGCATCGAAAGTCTTGTGGAGCAATACCGCGACAAAGGCTATGCCGTCTTCAAAAACGCCGTAGGCGAAGCCGTAGTAGAGAAGTTGCGCCCCGTCAAAGTCGAATATGAGAAACTTATTGCCGACAAGGAATATCTTATGAGTGTAGCCAGAGAGGGAGCGGAGCGCGCGCAACGTATTGCCTACAAAACGCTTGCCAAGGTCTACCGAAAAGTCGGATTGGTTGAAAGATAATGTTCGGATACGTAATCATCGACAAACCCAACATTCTAATGAAGGACTTCGCAACATACAAGAGTTATTATTGCGGACTTTGCAAAAGGACGGGCAGTCTTTATGGACAGTTGATGAGGCTGACCGTAAATTATGACATAGTACTGTTGAGTCTGCTTGCGCATAATTATGAGAAGGTTACCCCCGAGTTTAGCGAAGAGCATTGTATTTTACACCCGATAGGCAAAAAAACGCCTGTCGCAAAGAGTGACGAAATTCTCGGCAGAATATCCGACATAAATATTATTCTCGGCTATTATAAGGCTTGCGACGATGTCGCCGACGAGGGCAGACACAAGAGCATAAAAAGTTTTCTCGGCAGACGCATGAAAAAGTTGCGCCAAGAATATCCCGAATTTTGTCAAACTTGTCAAAAGAGGTATGGAGATTTGAGCCTTTTGGAGCGACAAAATTGCCTTGACGAGAATGAAGTAGCCGGTTGTTTCGGAGATATTTTATCCGCAGCCGCCGAGGCAGTCACAAAGAAAGCTGATGACAAGCTGCGTCAGCTGTGCTATAATCTCGGTAAATGGATATACTTTATTGATGCATTGGACGACATAAGAGAAGATTTCGACAAAAGAAGGTACAATCTGTTCGCCCCAAGAACAGCAGTGCTTGACGAACAATTCTTCGAAAAACAAGAGAAATATCACAGACATTTGCTGTATTCGGCAATTGACGCCATAACAGATGCCTATGACAAGATGGATATCACCGTCAGCGAGGGCGCGCTGTCGAACATAATTTATTTAGGATTAAAATCGCGAACCGAATCAGTCCTGAAAGAGAGGGGGAACAAATGCCGAAAAATCCGTTTATAACACTGGGAATCAGCGAAAACGTCACACAGAACGAACTGTTCGAGGCATACAGAGCGCAGCGTGACAAATATAGCAAAAGACGCTTTGAGCCGGGAGATGTCGGCGCAGAGGCTTGCATTAGGCTTGAGGAGATTGAGGCGGCATATGCCGAAGCAACCGAAATTTTGCGTTCTCGGTTCGAAATCTCCAACTACGGCGACGCTCTGTCCAGAGTCGAAGACGCCATAAAAGACAACGACCTTGAGAAGGCGCAAACTTTTCTTGATACCGAACTCAATCGCACGGCAAGATGGCATTATTTGCAATCGGTGATTTTTTTCCGCAGGGGCTGGAATACCGACGCATATAAACAGCTGGAATTTGCCGTCAATATGGAGCCGAACAACCCGAAGTATACCGAGGCTAAAGACGCTCTTTTCCAAAAAATGACCGAGGGCAAACATTCTTATAACAACAACGGCAATCAAGAAAGGTCATACCGCACTGCGCCTACGGGAGGCACCGCCAGAGGTTGCACTCCTTGCGACTGTTGTTCAAGCCTTATTTGCGCAGATTGCTGCTGCGAATGCGCAGGCGGCGACTTGATTTCTTGTTGCTAACAAAAATGAAAGATAGTTCGAGAAGGATTGCCCTTGCCGGTATCGGCGCCGCCATTTCGTTGCTGTTCGTCGTGCTGAGTTTTTATATTGAAGCAATAACGCTGTCGCTGAATATCATTGCAGCAGGCGGCATGATGTTGCCACTCTCCCAAAAATATTATAGAGAAGCCATTTTGGCTTTTGTTGCAGTCTCGGGACTGGGCTTTTTGATAGTAAATATCGGCGCCGTTCCTTTCATTCTGGTGAGCGGAAGTTTTACGATATTTACGATATTTTGGCAAAACAAGGGCTGGAAATACCTGCTTAGTTTGCCGATAAAATTTGCTTATTCACTGCTTGTATTCTTTATATTATGCAAAGTGACAGCTTTTCTTGCCATAGATCTTGACAGATTGTTATTCTTGAAAAATATCAGCGCGCCGATAGTCTATGTGCTGCTGAATATGGTTTTTTCACTACTATTCCTTGTCTACGACATAGCGCTGTTGTATGTCTATAAATACCTTTCAGAGAAGGTGTTAAATAAAATAATTAAATGATAAGGGTGACGTTCACCTTGTCGAAAAATCATGGAAGAGAGAGGTCAAATGCCGAAAAATCCGTTTACAACGCTGGGAGTCAGTGAAAAGGTCACACAAAACGAGCTGTTCGATGCATACAGGGAGCTGCGTTACATATACGGCAAAAAGCGTTTCGAGCAGGGAGACGCCGGAGCCGAGGCTTCAGCAAAACTTGAGGAGATAGAAGCGGCGTATGCCGGCGCTACCGACATACTTAGATCGCATTTTGACATGTCCGATCGCGACGATAATCTTTTAAGAGCAGAGCAAAGCATAGAAAAGGACGAAAATGCCGAAGTTGAGGAGGCGCTTCCCCAAAACATGACCGACCGTCGTTCATATAAAAACAATGGCAAGCATGACAGGTCATATAAAAACTCATCTCCAAAAGGAAAAGACAGAAACTGCCTACCGCTTGTTTGCGGTGCCGAGTGTTGCTGTGAATGCCTCTGTGAAGGCGCCTGCGAGTCTTTTTCCTGTTAAACAAAAAAATAAAAAAATCAATATTTTGCAAAAACGGTATTTTTTGTTACCCATTCGCGATATCTCATAGGTATGATAAAACTATAAAGAGAGAAAGTCACAATAAACATGCCCAACCATTTGAGCATATTCAAGGCAAGCGAGCCTGCTTTGCCGTTGAAGTCAAGGCGCATACCGACTATTTTTGTGTTCTTGATCATCCAGCGTTGCTTTGCGCAAATGGCAAAGGGCATACCGATTATGGTCAAGCTCAAAAGAAGGCAACCTATGGTCCTGCCTAGCCATTGCCCGAGCGTAACGGAAAATCCTGAATTGATGTCTTTTAGCATAGTCCTGCCTCCGAATACCCAGAATTTTAACATTATATTCTCATCTAGTCAACAATAAATACAATATAAATTTATCCAATCTTACAATAATAACGATATATTACAAATAAAGTTGTTTTCCGTGCCATGAAGTCGAAAGAACAGGCAAATTTTAGTAAATATCCTTTCTGTTGGCATCAATAATTGTCCTATTGCGTCTGTGACATGATATAATGTCAAAAAGATGTTCGGGAGGTTTTCTATGGTTATTGGAGTAGGTTCCGACCACGGCGGGTTTGTTTTGAAGCCATCCGTCATAAAAGCCATCAAAGATTTGAATTTTGATTATATCGATTTTGGCACTTACAGCGAAGAATCGTGTGATTATCCTGACTATGCGTTGAAAGTCGCCCAAGCCGTAAAGAGCGGTGAGGTGGACAGAGGTGTTTTGCTTTGTGGTACGGGCATAGGCATCTGTATTGCCGCCAACAAAGTGAAAGGTATACGTTGCGGACATGTGACGGATATTTTTTCTGCCAAGGCGACAGCCGAACACAATGACGCCAACATAATATCTATGGGCGGCAGGATTACTTCTCCCGAGCTTGCGGAGCAGATCACCAAAGCCTATTTGACAACGCCCTTTGCAGGCGGCAGACACCAAAAGCGAATTGATAAAATAACCGAAATAGAAAACAATAACTGAGGAGAAAAATAATGAAAATTAACATTATGAACCATCCCCTTATCACGCATAAGGTGACTATGATGCGGGACATAAACACCGTTCCGAAGGACTTCAGAGAACTGTTGAAAGAGATTTCACTTTTGATGGCATATGAGGTGACAAGAGATTTGCCTCTTGCCGAGACCGAGATTGAGACTCCGCTGAAAAAAATTACCGCCAAGGTCATGGGTGGCAGAAGCATAGGCGTTGTGCCTATTTTGAGAGCCGGACTGGGAATGGTTGACGGCATACTGGAACTTGTGCCGTCCGCGAAGATAGGACATATCGGTTGCTACCGTGATCCGCAGACTCTTCAACCCGTGGAATATTATTGCAAACTGCCCATCGACGTCGAGCAAAGAACGGTTATTCTTGTCGATCCGATGCTTGCCACAGGCGGCAGCGCATCTATGGCGATTGATTTCATCAAACAAAGAGGCGTCACGGACATAAAGTTTATGTGCCTGATTGCCGCGCCCGAGGGTGTCAAGGTCATTAACGAAAAGCATCCCGACGTCGAGATATATGCCGCGGCGCTTGACGACTATTTGAATGAGCACGCTTATATCGTGCCGGGACTGGGCGATGCAGGCGACCGTCTGTTTGGCACAAAATAAAGATTTTTTTGAGGTAAATATGCTGAATGAAATAATTGAGAGTATTCTTGACGCCGAACGCACAGCGGAACAGATTATTCAAGATGCTCTTGAGGAAGCCAAAGCAATGAACGCAAACGCTGTTGTTGAGGCAGAAAAAATAAAGAACGATACCATACAGAAGGTCAGAGAAGAAAGACGTATGGTTATTTTGACTGCCGAAAAGGAGGCAGAAAACAGCTATAACGAGATTATTACGTTAGGCAAAAAACATGCGGACAAAATTCTTCGCGAAACGATGACCGCCGACGTGGCGCAGAACATAAAGGAAAAGGTACAAAAAAAGTATGGCGATTGTTGAAATGAGCAAGATGAGCCTTGTCGCGCACAACAATGAACGCGGCAAACTGCTCAAAGCGCTAATAAAGACCGGATGCGTCGAAACCGTAAGAACTCAAGAACTGGAGAATACAATTTACAGGGATGAGACGGCGCGCCGAGAGGAGACTGAATCAAAGCTATTGAAGATCAGCTTTGCTTTGACGTTCCTCAAAGAAATGGTCAACGAAGCCAAACGTACCGACAAAAAGATATCCATAAATCTCAAAAAAGAAAACAAACTGATAAGTCTTGAAAGCTACGAAGACACGGCAAAAGAGGAATACGAACTACTAAACACAATTGGCGGATTGGAAGGCATAAACTCCTCGCTTGTCGACTTGAAGAGCCGCCGCCAACGGATTTTTGCGTCACGAGAGCAGCTTGAACCATACACTGCGTTGGAGTTGAAGTTTTCCGACATAAAAGATACCGAGAATACCGCGATGCTGGTCGGCACACTGCCGACAGACAAGGCGGCGCAGTTCGAAAAGGACTTTGCCGACAAATTTTTTGTCAAGCTATGCCCTTCCGACAAGCTGAGTCTTGCCCTAATCATTTGTCACAAAGAAGAGGTCGAAAGCGTCAAGACGACGCTTGCCACGATGGATTTCATAAAATGTCCCTTTGACTTTGATATGACTTGCGCCGAAAAACTCGCTGAACTCGACGAGCAATTGAAGGATACAGACAGCGAAAGAGCGGCGCTGGTGACTGAGGCGCTCAATTCGCTGAAATATGTCTCCGAGTTCAAAATTCTTTATGATTTTTATTTCTTGGAAATGAAAAAAATAGACGTCATCAGTCAATGTTCCAGCTCAAGAAAAGTTTTTGTGCTTGAAGCATGGATACCGCGTGACAGGCAGAACGAAATAGAAGAAACCATAAACCAAAAGTCGGAATTTGCCGAAACGGTGTTCAGAGCGCCATATGACGACGAGGTGCCCCCGACTTTCACAAAAAACAGCGCCTTCGGCGATACTGCGGTCGACATCACAAATATGTTCGGAGCGCCGGGCTACAAAGAAATAGATCCGAATATTTTTGTTTCTATATTCTTCTTCATAATATTCGGCTTTATGTTTTCCGACGCAGGCTACGGCATCATACTCGCCGTCAGCTGTTTTGCCTATTACTTCATAAAAAAACCCGTCAAGAAATCCGGCAGAATGATACTGCTTTTCGGACTGGGCGGCGTATCCACAGTCATTTGGGGCGCTATATTCGGCGGTTGGTTCGGAATGACTTTCCCGAAAGAGCCGCTAATAAATCCGCTTGACTCCACAGGTTCGCTGATTATGTTTGGCATGGCGCTGGGAATAGGTGCGTTGCATATGGGCACAGGTTTTGCCTTGAACGGTATCAACAAAATCCGTTCGAAACAAGTGTTGCAAGGTATTTTCGGACAATTCAGCTGGGTTATTATTTTCCTCGGAATCGGTTTGGTTGCCGCAGGAATGCTGTCAAAAATCGCAATAATAAACACCATAGGTATTGTTGTTGCGCTGATCGGAGCGGTAATGCTAATAATCGGCGGAGCTATCGGCAAGAAAAATCCGCTGAAAATGGTCGGCGGCGCTTTGGGACAGGTTTATGGCTCCATAAACGTTGTCAGCGATTTGCTTTCATATTCTAGATTGTTCGGACTGGGCTTGACAACCGGCGTAATAGGCTTTGTGGTCAATCAGTTCGCGCTGGTCATAGTAGGCTTTTTCCCGTCTTCGGTGTCGTTTATCGGTTGGATTCTCGCCGTGCCGATACTTGTGGGCGGACACTTATTCAATTTCGGCATAAATCTGCTGGGTGTCTATGTTCACAACAGCAGACTGCAATATATAGAATTCTTTGGTCGGTTTTATGAGGGCTCGGGGCATGTCTTTATGCCGTTGGGTTCCCAAACAAAATATACTTATCTAGACAATTAATCAGGAGGACAAACATTTATGATTACTTTAGGTGCATTTTTAGCTTTACTTGGTGGAGCCATTGCAGTTTTTGCATCGGGCATAGGCTCGGCAAAAGGCGTCGGACTTGCCGGACAGGCAGCTTCAGGCGTTGTTGCCGAAGATCCGGACAAATTCGTCAAATGCCTTATCATTCAGTTGCTGCCGGCAACGCAGGGAATCTATGGCTTTATTATTACTTTCTTGGTGATTTTGAATGCCAACGTACTCGGCGGACCCATTGCGGCATATAGCGTTGAGCAAGGATTGTTTATTTTGGTAGGCTGTCTGCCTGTCGGAATAGGCGGATTGTTCTCTGCTATTTATCAAGGCAGAGTAGGCGTATCGGCTATCGGTCTTGTCGCAAAAAGACCCGAAGAAAGCACAAAGGCTATGCTTATGGTTGCTATGGTGGAGACATACGCTCTGCTCGGCTTCCTTGTATCCTTCCTTGTGGTCTTCCTCGGCGGACGTACTTTTATAATATAAGCAGGTAAAAATGAAGGGTAAAGAAGCGATTATTAACAAAATAATCAAAGATGCTCAAAGAATAGCCAATTCTACTTTGGAAGAGGGCGGACAAAAGGCGCAACAAATAATTGCCACCGCCGAAAATGACACCAGACTTTACCGCGCAAAAAATCGTCAGGAATCGACAAAGGAGCGCGATGATATTCTTAGAAGAAGAATCACCGTGGCAAATCTCGAAGTAAAAAAGCTGCTTCTTGCCGCCAAACAAGAAATAATCGGCAAGGCGTTTGCTGAAAGCGTAGAGGCTTTACGCGCGGACACAGCAGGTTACAAAAAGTTGCTTGAGTGTATGTTTTCATATGCCGAGGACGGAGATATCC
The DNA here is from genome assembly GCA_964368435.1 of uncultured Christensenella sp. Classification (GTDB taxonomy): domain Bacteria; phylum Bacillota; class Clostridia; order Christensenellales; family DTU072; genus DTU072. The sequence goes on from CAYJBS010000010.1 coordinate 14,017, forward strand.
TGACTGTGTCGAAGTGTGACAAGGACATTTTGACAAAGGATTTTGCCGAAAAGCTGGCAAAAAAGAAGGGCATTGCTTTGACGCTGAACAAGCAGTACGGCGAGTTTTCGGGAGGTATCATACTGTCCGGGAAAGGCGCCGACAAGAATTTGACGCTTGAAGTAGAGCTTGCATCATTGAGGGACGAAATCGAACCCGAAGTGGCGGCAATGCTGTTTGGAGATTAAGAATAATGAAAGAAGGCTTGATATTTGCCAATACAAGAGCCAAGGCGAAGGAACTCAATTTGTTCTCCGAAGAAAGACTGCTGCGCATGATGGAATGCGCAGAATTGAGGGATGCCGTACGGATTTTGTATGAAGCCAACTATGGCGGCGGACTTATCGTTGACGACGAAAAGGACTTTGAAAAGGTGCTTCTCGAAGAACAAAAACTGGTGACGGATTTTGTCAAAGAAGTGGCGCCCGAGAATATCGGGTTCGAATGTTTTTTTCTGCGCAACGATTATCACAACATCAAGTCGTTGCTCAAAGCAAAGTACGGCGGCATAAGCGAGCTTTCACCGATGATAATGCCCGACGGCATCTACAATGTTGAAGAACTGAAATCAAAAGTAGACAGCGGCAGATTGGACTATAACGAATATCTTGCCGAGGCATACGAAACCATCGAAAAAAGGTTTGATGTCGGCGAAGGCGGTCCGAGACTTATTGATACGCTTATCGACAAAGCAATGTTCAACGACATTGTCAACAGACTGCAAAAAGATTGTGACGAGTATGTACGGCAGTACTTTATTTCGTTGATAGATACCACAAATATTTTGAGTTTGCTCAGAATTTTTGCTATTGAGGGACAGATGAGTTTCTTTGCAGGAGACTTCATCGAGGGCGGCAGTTTGGACATAAAATTCTTTACCGACTGCGCGGCAGATCCTTTCAACAAATTGCCTGCGGCGCTGCGCTGGACGCCCTACCGCGAGGTGGCGACAAAAATAGAGCAGGGACTGCCTGCATTTGAGACGGCGCAAGACAATCTTCTGTTGAAGATTTTCTCCGCCAACAAGAACGATATGTTCTCTGTGGCTCCGATAATAGGCTATTATTTGGCGAAGCAGAACGAAATAAAAGTAATAAGAGTAGTGCTTGTCTGTATAAAGAACAAGGTGCCCAAAGAAGAAATGAAAAAGAGAGTGAGGACGCTTTATGCCTGAAATTAACAAAATTGCCGTAATAGGCGACAAGGACAGCATACTTGCGTTTAAAGCCATTGGCGTGGAGGTCTTCTCCGCCCGAAACAGTTTTGAGGCGCAGGACACGCTGAAGAAGTTGGCGAGGGAATACGCAGTTGTTTTCATAACCGAAGATTTGGCGGCGGAGATCCCCGAAATTTTGAAGAGATACAAAACCCGTCCCTTTCCGGCGGTCATACCCATACCGTCAGCCCAAGGCAGTACAGGCTTTGGGATGAAAGGCTTGTCGAAGGATGTCGAGAAGGCGATAGGCGCGGATATATTGTTTAATTCCTAAAATTATGCTACGAAAGGACTATCAAGGAGAAAGAATATGAACGAGACAGGAAGAATAATCAAGGTAAGCGGACCGCTGATAGTAGCGGGAGGTATGGCTGACAGCAAGATGTACGACGTCGTAAGAGTCGGCGCCTCAAGGCTTATCGGAGAAATAATAGAACTGCGCGGCGACAAAGCGTCCATACAGGTATACGAAGAAACCGGCGGCATAGGTCCCGGCGACGAAGTAGTGACTACCGAGATGCCGTTGTCGGTGGAGTTGGCTCCCGGCTTGATAGAAAGCATTTTTGACGGTATCCAAAGACCGCTCACGGCATTGCGAAAAGTATCGGGCGACAGAATAGCCAGAGGCATTGAAGTGCGTCCTCTCGACCACGAGAAGAAATGGCAGTTTAACGCCACCGCCAAAGTCGGCGACAAAGTCATTGCAGGCGACGAGTTGGGTTTTGTGCAAGAGAACGACATCATAAGGCATAAAATAATGGTACCTTTCGGCGCCGAAGGCGAAATAACAGCCATCGAGTCGGGCGAATATACCATAGATGAGACCGTAGCAAAAATCAAAGACAAAAAAGGCGAAAGAAACTTGAGCATGTTGCAGAAATGGCCTGTCAGAAAAGGCAGACCGTATGCCGCAAAACTGCCTCCCGATGCGCCAATGGTTACCGGTCAGAGAGTTATCGACACCTTCTTCCCGATAGCGCGCGGCGGTGTTGCCGCCGTTCCCGGTCCCTTCGGCTCGGGCAAGACGGTTGTTCAGCATCAGCTTGCAAAGTGGGCGGATGCCGACATCATCGTGTACGTAGGTTGCGGCGAAAGAGGCAACGAGATGACCGACGTGCTGAACGAGTTCCCCGAGTTGCACGACCCTAAGACAGGGCAGCCGCTTATGAAAAGAACCGTGCTCATAGCCAATACTTCCGACATGCCGGTTGCGGCGCGCGAAGCAAGCATATATACAGGCATCACCATTGCCGAATATTTTAGAGATATGGGTTACAATGTTGCCATAATGGCAGATTCGACTTCACGTTGGGCGGAAGCGCTGCGCGAGATGAGCGGCAGACTTGAAGAAATGCCCGGCGAAGAGGGCTATCCCGCATATTTGAGTTCCAGACTTGCCGAGTTCTACGAAAGAGCAGGCATAGTCAATGTGCTTGGCAGCAACGCAACAAAAGGCTCAATTACGGCAATCGGAGCCGTGTCACCTCCGGGTGGCGACCTTTCGGAACCTGTTTCGCAAGGCACTTTGAGAATAGTAAAAGTCTTCTGGGGCTTGTCGGCGCAACTTGCCTACAAGAGACATTTCCCGGCGGTTGATTGGTTGCAGAGCTATTCTTTGTATGCCGACAGATTGTCGAACTGGTACAAAGATAACCTTGGTGGCGAGTGGAATGCGCTCAGACAAAAAGCCATGGCAATACTGCAAGAAGAAGCCACGCTTGACGAAATAGTCAGGTTGGTCGGTATGGACGCTTTGAGCCCGAAAGACAGATTGACGATGGAGACGGCGAAGGCAATCCGCGAGGACTATCTCCACCAGAACGCTTTTCACGAAACAGACACTTACGCCTCCCTAAAGAAGCAGTTACGGATGCTAAGACTGATTATTCTGCAATACAAGCTGTCAAATGAGGCCATGCAGAAGAGAGTTGATATCGAAGATTTGATTGACCTTAAAATAAAAGAAAGCATCGGCAGAAGCAAGTATATCGAAGAAGCCGACATAGATGCTTTTGACGATTTGGAAAAGGCGCTGAAAGACGAAATTGCCGCTCTGGTAGGCTAGGAGGAAGCATGTTAAAGGAATATAGAACCATAAAAGAAATAGTCGGGCCGCTTATGCTGGTAGACGGAGTAGACGGTGTCAAGTATGACGAGCTTGTAGAAATAGAGCAGGCAAACGGTGACATCAGACACGGCAAGGTGCTTGAAATAAACGGTGACAAGGCGCTTGTACAGCTTTTCGAAGGCTCTGCGGGAATACAAATCAGCACCTCAAAAGCTAGATTTTTGGGCAAGAGTATTGAACTTGCAGTCAGCGGCGATATGCTGGGCAGAGTTTTTGACGGTATGGGCAGACCAAAAGACGGCGGCGCGCCGATTATTCCCGAAAAAAGAATAAACATAAACGGACAGCCCATAAACCCCGTCGCAAGGAATTATCCCGACGAGTTTATACAGACGGGAATATCGGCTATTGACGGACTAAACACTCTTGTTAGAGGTCAAAAATTACCTGTTTTCTCGGCATCGGGACTGCCTCATGCCGAACTTGCGGCGCAGATTGCCCGTCAAGCCAAGGTGCTGGGCACCGACAGCAAGTTTGCCGTTGTGTTCGCAGCCGTGGGAATAACTTTCGAGGAAGCAGACTATTTTGTCAGCGACTTCCGCGCAACGGGAGCCATCGAAAGAACGGTACTATTTATGAATTTGGCAAACGATCCCGCAATTGAAAGAATAGCCACTCCCAGAATGGCGTTGACAACAGCGGAATATTTGGCTTTCGAACTGGGTATGCACGTGCTTGTCATCATAACAGACATCACGAACTATGCCGAGGCGCTTCGTGAAGTATCGGCGGCAAGAAAGGAAGTGCCGGGCAGAAGAGGATATCCCGGATATCTATATACCGACCTTGCGTCGCTTTATGAAAGAGCCGGCAGAATAAAAGGCAAGGAAGGCAGCATTACGCAGATACCCATATTGACTATGCCGGAGGACGACAAGACGCACCCCATTCCCGACCTTACGGGATATATCACTGAAGGACAGCTTATTTTGTCCCGTGAACTATACAAGAAGGGCATAAATCCCCCAATAGACGTGTTGCCGTCGCTTTCCCGTTTGAAAGACAAGGGCATCGGCGTTGACAAAACCAGAAAAGATCACGCCGACACGATGAATCAGCTGTTTTCCGCATATGCCAGAGGCAAGGAAGCAAAAGAGCTTTCAGCCATACTAGGCGAGGCGGCGCTGACTGATGTCGATTTGAAATTTGCGCATTTTGCAGAAGAATTCGAGAAGCAGTATGTTTCGCAAGGCTTCACCGCAGACCGCACCATCGAAGAGACGCTTGATTTGGGTTGGGATTTGCTTAGAATACTGCCCAGAGCCGAACTCAAGAGAATAAGGCAGTCCTTTATAGAAGAATTTTTCAACAAACAAAAGGTTGAGGAGTAGGCATGGCAAGACTCAATGTAAACCCCACGCGTATGGAACTTCGGCGGTTGAAAAACCGTCTGAAAACCGCCGTTAGGGGACACAAGCTGCTGAAGGATAAATCAGATGAAACCATAAGGCAGTTTATGCTATTCATAAAAGAAAACAAACGGCTCAGAGAAGAAGTCGAGCAGGAAATAAGTCTTGCTTTGCGATCTTTCTTGCTTGCATCGGCAGTCACCTCGTCGCAGGTTATTGAAGAAGCCGTGGCTATGCCCGGCTACAAAGTCGAGCTTGTCACCGACGTAAAGAACGTTATGAGTGTATCTGTGCCTGTGCTGGAAATAAAAGAAAGCGCCCAAAAAGAGCTGTATCCGTACTCTTTTGCTACGGTGACTTCGGAACTTGATTCTTCCATTTCCGGTTTGTCAACACTGCTTGTAAAAATGTTGCGGCTTGCCGAGGTCGAAAAGACCTGTAATATGCTTGCCGACGAAATAGAAAAAAACCGCCGCCGTGTCAACGCGCTTGAATACGTAATGATACCGCAGCTGCAAGAAACCATAAAATACATCACGATGAAACTCGACGAAAACGAAAGGGCGAACACCATTCGGTTGATGAAAGTAAAATCCATTATCGAGGCGAGGGGATAGCCCATAATATTTTTTTAGAGGAGAACGGGGGATGATTGAGGTAAAAAATCTTTCAAAAACTTATGACAACAAGGTGCTTGCCGTAGATGACATCTCATTTACGGTAGAAGACTCCGAAATTTTTGCTTTTTTGGGCGAAAACGGCGCCGGCAAAACCACCACGATAAACATGCTTTGCACAATGCTCCGCAAGGACAAGGGAGAGGTCAAAATAAACGGCTTCGATCTTGACAAAGAGGATGCCGACATTCGCAAGAGCATCGGAGTTGTTTTTCAAGGTTCATATCTTGATGACAGATTGACTGTTGCCGAGAACTTGACGGTGCGAGGCATGTTATACGGCTATTCCGCCAAAGAAATAAAAGAAAAAGTAAAGAACGTCAGCCAAAAGCTGAATATGGATTCTTACATAAAGAGGCGGTACGGACAGCTGTCGGGCGGACAAAAAAGACGGGCTGATATTGCGCGCGCCATTTTACATACCCCCAAGCTGCTTTTTCTTGACGAGCCGACAACAGGGCTTGATCCTGCGACAAGACATACTGTTTGGGAGACCATAAAAGAAATTCAAAGACAGACGGGTATGACTATTTTTTTCTCGACTCATTATATGGAAGAGACGGAGATAGCCACAAAAGTAGCCATAATTAAGAAGGGCAAAATTGCCGTTATGGATACTCCGTATATGCTGAAACAAAAATACTCTTTTGACACGCTGAATTTGTTTGCCAGGGATTTGACAAAAATTATGGCATATCTTCAAGAACACCAATATGAGCACAGAATTAACAACGATTATGTCGTTGTAAAACTCAAGAATAGTTTGCAGTCACTGCCGATTGTTGACGATTTGCGCGGCGAATTGGACAGCTTCGAGGTGATGAAAGGCAATATGGACACGGTGTTCATCACGATAAACGGAGAGGTGGATTATGAGTAATTTTTTGGCGCTGACAGACAGACATATGAAGGTATTTATTCGGGACAGAGCTTCGGTTTTCTTCTCGTTTTTGTCGATTTTAATAGTTTTTATATTGAATATCCTTTTCATAGGTAACAACATTCAAACGGGCATAAAAAGCAGTTTTTTACAAAACGGCATTGTGCTTAGCGACGAGTTGGTAAAATTGTTCTCAAATGCTTGGATGGTATCCGGCGTCATAGGCATAGGCACCATCACCATCTCGAACGGCTCGATCGGCGTTATGGTTCACGACACTATGACCAACGCGAAGTCAGATTTTTATGTCACTCCGACAAAAAGAGTGCTCATTGTGCTGAGCTATTTTGTCAGCACGGTTGCCATCACATTCCTTATGAGTTTGGGAATGCTCGTTATCGTATATGTCTATTTGCTGATTAACGGCATGACTGCGTTGGCCTTCGTCGATTTGTCGGCAATAATCGGCATAATCTTGCTGTCCACGCTGTGCTCTTCGATGATTATGACTACTGTTGCGCTATTAATAAAGAGCGAAAACGCATATTCGATTGTGGCGTCTCTGCTCGGAATAATTATTGGTTTTGCTTCCGGCGCTTATATGCCGCTGAATATGTTTCCGGCGACCGTCGGCAATGTTTTTGCGTTTGTTCCGACAACGGGAGCCGTGGTGCTTCTTAGACAAAAATTTATGAGTACGGTCATTGCTGATTTGAATAAAGTCATGCCTGCCGAAGCCACACAAGGATTGCTAAAAGAATTCGGTATGGAATTAAAAATAGGCAGCTGGGTAGTTCCCGATTTTGCTATAGTATTATATATGGTTGCGGCGCTTTTCATTGCGTTGGGAGTAGCCGTCCTAATAATGAGAAAAGCAAAAAACAAATAGTTTCTTCTCATACAACGATTTGCATCGGTTTTTGCTTTACTTTTGTCTTTTAGAATAGTATTATTTTAGTGTATAAACAACAAAAAAGTACAAAGGAGACAGTCATTTTGCCAAGCATTAAAATAGCAAAAGAGGTTTGCAAGGGCTGCGGACTGTGCGTTCGCGTCTGCCCGAAAAAGATTTTGCGACTTTCAAACGAAAGCAACAAAAACGGTTATTTTGCCGTAGAGATATTTCAGCCGGAGAGCTGTATCGGCTGCGCTTTTTGCGCAACAATGTGCCCCGACTGTGTAATAGAGGTGAACAAATGAAAAAACTAATGAAAGGCAACGAAGCCATTGCCGAGGCGGCGGTTAGAGGCGGCTGCAGGGCTTTTTTCGGATATCCCATCACCCCTCAAAATGAAGTGCCGGAATATATGAGTTGGCGCATGTTCGAGGTCGGCGGAGTATTCGTACAAGCCGAATCGGAAATAGCCGCCATAAATATGGTCTACGGCGCAGCAGGCGCCGGCTCAAGAGCCATGACCAGCAGTTCCAGCCCGGGCATCAGCCTCAAACAGGAAGGAATATCGTACATATGCGGCGCAGAATTGCCGTGCGTCATAGTCAATATGGTCAGAAGCGGACCTGGACTGGGCGGAATACAACCCTCCCAAAGCGATTATTTTCAAGCAGTGAAGGGCGGCGGTCACGGAGACTACCACATGTTGGTATACGGACCTGCAAGCGTTCAGGAAGCCGTTGATATTATGTATACTGCTTTCGACAAAGCAGACAAGTACAGACTGCCTGTTATGATACTCGGCGACGGCATGTTGGGACAAATCATGGAAGCGGTGGAACTGCCCGAAATGGTTGATATCTCGAAATTACCGAAAAAGCAGTGGGCGACAACAGGCGAAGGACACGGCGCGACAAGAAGAATCATAAATTCGCTGTACATTCAGCCGGACGCGCTTGAAGAAGTCAACAACAGACTTTTTGCTCGTTACAAAGAGATTGCAGACAACGAAACCGCATTCGAAGAGTATTTGACGGAAGATGCGGAAATAATCATTACAGCTTACGGCACCGTAGGCAGAGTAGCCAAGAGCGCAGTCAATCAACTTCGCGAAAGAGGAATAAAAGCCGGTCTTTTGAGACCTATCACGCTTTATCCCTTCCCGACGGCGGCATATGAGAAAGTTGCGGCGCAGGACAGCGTAAAAGAGTTCCTTTGCGTCGAACTGTCGATGGGACAGATGGTAGAGGATGTCAGGTTGAGCGTCAACGGCAAAAAACCTGTCAAGTTCTTCGGCAGAAGCGGCGGCAATATAGTCACTCCCGACGATATTGTCAACGCAGTTTTGAGAGAGGTGAAATAAATGGCGACAGTATTCAAAAAAACAGAAATGCTTACAGACACGCCGTTCCACTATTGCCCCGGTTGCACACACGGCATAGCGCATAGACTTGTTGCCGAAGTGCTCGAGGAGATGGGTTGTCAGAACAATGTAGTAGGAGTTGCTCCGGTAGGTTGCGCAGTTTTTGCGTACAACTATTTCAACTGTGACATGCAACAAGCATCGCACGGCAGAGCGCCGGCTGTGGCTTCCGCAATAAAAAGAGTGGCTCCGCAAAATATCGTTTTTGCTTATCAAGGCGACGGCGACCTTGCTTCAATAGGCATGGCGGAGATTGTGCATAGCGCAACACGCGGCGACAACATCACGGTGATTTTTATCAACAACGCAATTTATGGCATGACGGGCGGTCAAATGGCGCCTACGACGCTTATCGGACAGAAATCGACCACCAGCCCATACGGCAGGAACGCCGCTCTAAACGGTAATCCAATAAGAGTAAGCGAGATGCTTGCCACGCTCGACGGTCCTGTTTATATCGAAAGGGTGGGACTGTATGATGTGCCTAGCATCAAAAAAGCCAAGAAAGCTTTGCAAAAAGCCTTCAACTACCAAAAGGAAGCGAAGGGCTTTACTCTCATCGAGATGCTTTCGTCTTGCCCGACAAACTGGAAAATGACGCCCGAACAGGCTTTGGACTACACCAAGAACGAGATGCAAAATATTTTCCCTCTGGGTGTATTCAAGGAGGTTAAATAATGGAAGAAAAAATAATTATTGCCGGCTTCGGCGGACAGGGTGTGCTTAGCCTCGGACAATTCATAGCTTATTCGGCAATCCACAACAAAAAAGAGGTCACCTGGTTGCCCTCATACGGACCCGAAATGAGAGGCGGCACCTCAAATTGCAGCGTCGTTGTCAGTGATGAGACGGTAGCCAGTCCGATCATTGCCGCTCCCGATTGTCTGATCGCCATGAACAAGCCTTCGCTGAACAAGTTTGAAAGCAAGGTGAAACCCGGCGGCATCATCATCGTCAACAGCAGTCTTATTGACAGCAAGGTGGAAAGAGACGATGTCAAGGCATACTATGTCGATGCCAACGAGTTGGGCGTGCAGGCAGGCAATGCCAAGACGGCAAACATAGTCGTGCTGGGAGCATATATCAAGCTTAGCGGCTTGTTTGAACCCGAGACGGTCAAGAAGGTCATCGAAGAACAGTTCGCCGCCAAACCCAAGGTTATTCCTGCAAATATCAGAGCATTTGATTTGGGGTATAACAACCAATAACAAAAATAATAAGAAAATTAAAAAAAAAGAAAGGGCGTAATGCCCTTTTTTTTGTCCCGACCAAACTAAAAACTCCCCAATGGGAGTTTTTGTCGGACGTTATAAGGATGAGATCCCTCTATTCCGCTATCGCTTCAATAGGGATGACATTTATTAATTTATCCAGCGTATTTCCGAAGGGTTCTCGAGACGAAGTTCGCCCCATTTGCCGTCACGTTTTACACGGCATGAGCCTTCCTCAAAAGAAGTGCCTGCGTCGAACTTGAAATCAATTACCATCTCGTTTTGGGCGTTTATATAGCCGCATTTGCCGCCTTTATAGACGCACGCCAAACCTTCGCTGAAGGAGAGTGCGCATTCAAAAAGTATGGGTATTATTTCGGTGCCTTCACGGTTTATGAAGCCGAACAGTTCATCTTTTTCCACACAGCAAAATTCTTCTTTGAAAGAGAAAACCTCGTCATAAGCAGGCTCAATAACTATTTTGCCCGAGCGGTCGCCAAAGCCCCATTTGCCGCCTTTATTTATTTTTATATATATGTCTTGCGGCTCTGGCGGAGCTTGTCTTTTTGGCGGAGCTTTTGTGTCTCTGGTGTTGCTCTTTCCTCTGCCGTCTTTGTTGTTGCGGCGCCTATCTTGCTGGTTGCGCGGAGAGTTGTTCCTCTGTGCGCGTTGCGGCTCTTGAGCCGTTTGGGCGGGTTGCTCCGCATCTTTGGTCTCTTCGGGTTTTTCGGTAGGTTTCAAGAAGAGTTTGCGCGCTCTTACGGCGCCGAGAACATCCAACAGGTTGCGCTTTTTGAAGGTGAGTATTCTGTAAAAATCCTTTTCTTCTCTTTTTAGTACGTCGCCAACGGTCTTTATGCCGGCTCCGTCAAGCAAAGAAAAGGTGTTTTCGCCTCGGAAAGACAAGCTAGTCAAAGGCTCGTTCAAAATTTGCGCATCAAAAGGCGGCACATAGTTGTTTTCGGGGCGCCTCTTTTTTTTATATCTGTTATTTGCCATAATACCTCTGTAAAATAATCGATCTTTCTGCCTGCCGACTAAGAAAGCTCTATTGATAAATATTACCATATATAGCGACGATTATCAAGCATATAGAAATTTTGCTATGGTACGCAAAAGGAAAAAAGATGTAAATTCTGTTAAAATATGCAGACTCGCATTAAATTTTCGATTGCCGCACACAATACTATCGAAGGAGGGACATAATATGAAACTGCATTCAGGCGAAGTAGCTCCCAAGACTGGGACATATAACGTAATAGATAACAAAGGAAAAGTCTGCGGAACGGTGCGTGTAAACAAGGGTGACAGAATACCCCCTACTCGTATCGAGGAAGCATCCCACTTTGAGATAGAATAATCGTTTTTAACGGTTTTTTCTAACAATCGGAGTTTACATTATCAGTAAACGAAAATAAGCACCGAGCCGAGAGGCTTGGTGCTTTATTTTTTTCTATAAAAAAATGAGAGAAAAGTTATTGCGCGGCGACCTTTTTTGCGTTGTCAAGCAACTTTGCAAGTCTGGCTTTCTTTCTGCCGGCGGCATTGATGTGGAATATGCCATCGCTCTTCGCCTCGTCGATGATGCCCGAAGTGATGGGAAGAAGTTCTTCCGCAAGGTTCAGGTCGGCGGCGAGTATAGCAGCCTCAAACTTCTTGATGGCGTTCTTTACTTTGGAACGCTTTGAGGTGTTTATTTTGTTCTCGACGGCTGAGGTAAGGATGCGCTTTTTTTGTGATTTGATGTTTGCCATGTTTGTTCTTCTCTCCTGGATTCTCTGATTATTTTCATTTTCTGCTTGATTATTCTATCATACACAAGGCTTTATTGCAACTAAAAGTAATATTTATTTTAAAAAAGTTCACAATATAATAATATGGAAAGAATATACAGACAGATTTATAACGAATCGGGCGCAATCGAGGGTGAAAAATTCAATCCCCAAACTTTCTCTTTTCATAAGGGACTGATAAGCCTCAAGAAAGGTTACTTGAAAGCCGAAAGGCAAGATAACCTATATTTCACCTTTGAAATTAAGGACAGCTTGTTTTGCAATGACGAATTGAAGGATGCGTTGTCCGAACTCGTAATCGGCGCTTTGGATGAATTGCTGAAAAAGGTAAAATACAAAAAGGGCGATAAAACTCTTGTAGTAGGCTTGGGCAATGAGAAGATGACTGCCGATTCGCTGGGGGCGCTGACGGTGGGGGGATTACAAATAACCCGACATTTGATTGAAGGCAAAGCAGGTGTCTTTTCAAAATATGCCAACATATCTGCAATAAAAAGCTCCGTAAGCGGTGTGACAGGACTACAGTCGTTTGACATTATTACCGGCATAATCGAAAGGACAAAACCAGAACTAGTCATATTTGTCGACACGCTGGCATGCAAGAGCGTCTCCAGACTTGGCAGAGCCGTGCAACTCAGCGATGACGGCATAGAACCCGGCAGCGGTGTAAACAACACAAAGACAAAACTTTCAAAAGAAAGTTTAGGTATCCCGGTGATAGCAATAGGGGTACCTTTAGTTATATATGTGCGTGATATTATAAGAGAATATGTCGAACAAAACCATAACGTGAACATAAATTCCGACAGTTTTTTGTACAGTTTGGTAGTAGCGGAAAAAGAAATAGACATCACGGCGCAAGATTTTGGATACGTGTTGGCGCACTCCATAAATACTGCATTAAACAGATTTTAAGTAGTAAATTTTTTCAAATCATAAGCATATAATGCTTAAATGAGCATCGGGTTTATTGATAGCGGTATAGGCGGACTGACTACACTTTGCAGGTGTAGGTATGCCTTTCCTGAAAAGGACTACATATATATTGCCGATACATTCTATGCGCCGTACGGCAGTAAGGATAAGAAATTTCTTATGCGGCGCACGGCTCAGCTTATCGAAAGACTTTCGGAACTGGGCGCCGAAGCGGTGGTGCTTGCCTGCAATTCCTGCTCTTCGGCTACGCTTGGCGAAGAGTTTTGTTTACCCGTCATTCGCGTATTGCCTCAAGCGGCGCAAGCGCTGATGCAAACACACGGCAAAGTACTGCTTTTGGCGACACCTGTGACAATAAATTCTCAATATGTATCTTCAATAAATTCTCCTCGGCTGACAAAACTTGCCGATTGTTGCCTTGCGACTTTTGTCGAAAGCTCGGCGCCCGATTTTCAAGCGGTAAAACCGTATCTGCAGGAACTGTTGTTGCCGTTCGGAGATTATGAAGCCGTTATACTCGGATGTACGCACTATATATATTTGAAAGAAATAATAAAAGAAATTTTGCCGAAAATAACATTCATCGATTGCCGTGATTGCGTGACGGATGCGCTGAAGCATTTTGAATGCGGCGGCGAAGCAAAAACCAAAATAATAATTACCGGCGATACAAAAAACGATTATCATATGCTTTTGACGCAATTGATTGACATCGAAAAGAGTAGATAAACTACGGTTTTTTAATGAAATAAGTATTAAATATATATTTAATGAAAAAATAAAAATTTGTTGTTGAAAAAGATTGCGGGATATAGTATTATATTATTATATCTTTTAAAATAATTTAATATATAGGAGCGAAGTATATGGCAGTTTACCTAAAAGACAAGATAAGAAATATTGCAATTATCGGACATAGCGGAGAAGGCAAAACCTCGTTGTTTGAAGCGATACTGTTCAAAACCAAAGCCATCGACAGATTAGGCAAGGTGGATGACGGAACGACAGTTTCCGACTTCGATCAGGAAGAAATAAACCGCAAAATGAGTATTGCGATGAGTCTTTCTTATGTTACCTACAAGGATTATAAATTTAACCTTATAGATGTCCCCGGCTTTTTTGATTATGAAGGCGAGATGGTAGCGGCTCTGACCGTTGCCGATACCGCAATCATCGTCACTTCAGCCAGCGGAAACTTGAGTGTCGGCACCGAGAAAGCCATCGATTATTGCACCGAAAAGGGCATCCCGATGCTTATTTTCATAAACGGCGTAAACAAAGAGAATTCCGATTATTTGAAGACTGTTGACGCCATAAAAGAGAAATATGGCAACAAAATAGCACCGCTTGAATTGCCGATAATGAACGGCTATGACATGACAGGCTATGTCGACATATTGTCACAAAAGGCCTTCGACAACGACAACAACGGATTGTCCATTCCTTCGGAGCTTGCGGCGCAAGTAGTCGAACTCAACAATTCTTTGACAGAATTCGCCGCCGAAGCAAATGACGAACTTCTTGAAAAGTTTTTCAGCGGAGAGGAATTGAGTGACGAAGAGAAGAGGCAAGGCTGCAAAATAAGAATGATGAATGCCGAACTTATTCCCGTGGTCGCCGGTGTGGCAGTGCTCAAACCTGTACTCACCAATCTACTGGACAACATTATTTCTTTCTTTCCTTCTCCTGCAGAAAGACAAGGCACAAAAGCCGAGAATATAGCAGGGGAACAGGTTGTCATTGATTGTGACGAGAACGGAAAGTTCGCTGCCCAAATCTTCAAAACAATGGTTGACAAGTTTATCGGCAGAGTCCAAATCTTCAAGGTTGCCGGCGGCAAAGTAAAAGTTGGCGACTCCATCTACAACTTCACCAAGGACGAGAACGAAAAGGTCTCGGCGCTACTTCTGATGAAGGGCAACAAATCCGAGCCGACAGACTCTCTGCAGGCAGGCGATATAGGCGCTTTCGCAAAAATGAACTATACAGCGACAGGCGACACCTTGTGCGAATCTTCGAATAAAGTAAACATTACTCCCATCGAATATCCCGAACCCGTCTTTTCAATGGCAGTCTCCAGCGCCGAAAAAGGCAAGGAAGACAAAGTATTTGGCGGTTTGGGCAAGTTGCTTGAAGAGGATCCCACCTTTAGGTTGGAAAAGAACATCGAAACTCTCGAAATGCTTATTTTTGGCATGGGCGAGACACAGCTTGACGTGCTATGCAAAAAGCTGAAAAACAAAGAAGGTGTCGTAGCCAAACTTACCGAACCCAAGATTCCCTACCGTGAAACCATAAAAAAGACAGTTGAACAGCAAGGAAAATACAAGAAGCAATCGGGCGGTCACGGTCAGTACGGCGATGCGCACATTCGTTTTGAACCCAAACCTGAGGTCGAATTCGAATTTGCCGATGAGATTGTAGGCGGCGTAGTGCCGAAACAATATATTCCCGCCGTCGAAAAGGGCTTGCGAGAGAGCATCATAAAAGGAGTGCTTGCAGGATATCCCGTTGTGGGACTTCGCGCAGTGCTTTTCTTCGGAAGCTACCACGATGTAGACTCCTCCGAAATGGCGTTCAAAATGGCATCATCTATGGCATTCAAGGAAGGCGTCGCAAAAGCCACTCCGGTACTGCTTGAACCCATCATGAGCGTAAATGTCACCGTTCCCGAGAACTATATGGGCGATATTATGGGAGACTTGAACAAGAGAAGAGGCAGAATTTTTGGAATGGAAACCGTAAACGGCAAGACCGTCGTAAAAGGCGAGGTTCCCCAAGCCGAAATGTTCAGATATGCCACAGACTTGCGCTCAATGACACAGGGCAGAGGCAGATTCTCAATGCAATTCGAGAGATACGAAGAAGCGCCTGCTACCACAGCGCAAAAGATTGTTGATGAATACAACAAAGAACAACAACAAAACTAAATTCACAAAAATACTTTAACAAAAAGACTGTCGACAAAATCGGCAGTCTTTTTGTTAGCAAATGGTTTTTTAATGCGTAGTTTTTTTTGATTTAGCTTTTTTTCGTTTAATTATTACAAAATTTTTAGATAAAATACAATAGTCGTATTGACAAAAAAGTATTTCTTGGCTAAAATGTAATCAGAATACATTTTGGTCAGGAGTTATAATGTTTTATATTAAAAGAGACATAGAAGATGCCTTCATGCAAATGCAAAGCCAATATCCCGTAACATTATTGACGGGACCTAGGCAGGTTGGGAAAACCACAATGCTTCGAAAGCTTATGGAGGGTACCGACAGGAGATATGTTTCTTTGGATGAGTTCGATGCAAGAAGTTTAGCAAAAGACCCAGCAGCATTTTTTCAGGTTTATAAACCGCCACTTTTAATAGATGAGGTACAATATGCGCCAGAGCTGTTCAGCTACATTAAGGTGATTGCCGACAAAACCCGTAAAAAAGGCGACTTTTGGCTGACAGGTTCACAAGCCTATAAGCTCATGCAAGGTGTTACCGAATCGCTTGCTGGACGCATCGCCATTATGCAAATGTATTCGTTGTCACAGTCGGAAATACTTGGCTATCAAAATCAGCCTTTTGAGGTGAATTTAGATAAATTGCAAGGCAGAAAGACAATATCAAGGGAAATGCCGGAGATTTATAATAACATATTCACAGGAGGAATGCCGGAAATAGTCTCAAAGTCTGTTACCAATATTCAAGCTTATTACAAAAACTATTTGGCTTCTTATATTGACCGAGATGTAAAGTACATTGCCAGCGAAATAGACGGACTAAAGTACTATGATTTTATTAAATCGGTAGCTGCGAGAACAGCACAGCAAATAAACATAGCCGAAATAGCCAGAGATGTGGGCATAAACGAAGTTACTGCCAAACGTTGGCTTGCCATATTGGAAACTTTGGGCATTATATTCTTTTTGCATCCCTATTCAAACAATGTACTGAAAAGAGCATTAAAAAAGCCTAAATTGTATTTTTATGATACAGGTTTGGCGGTACAAATAATTGGATGGAGTACGCCCGAAATTACTATGAGTTCTGCAATGAACGGAGCATACTTTGAAAATTTCGTCATCAGCGAAATATGCAAAAGCTATTATAATGCGGGGAAGGAGCCGACGCTGTACTATTATCGAGATAAAGAAGGGCAAGAGATTGATTTGATTTTAGAAAGAGATGGAGTTTTACATCCGATAGAAATAAAAAAGGCGGCAATTGCAACAAAGGACATGATAGAAAATTTTTCTGCGCTTCAGACAGTCTATCCATACTCCATAGGCAAGGGCGCAGTAATCTGCAATGCGCAAAATTTAAGCGCAATTAATCAAGAGGTACTGATTATTCCGATATCGAAAATATAACAAAGTGACAGAATGGGACATATTGCCGCCCTTATCATAATATTATTTAGTAATAATGAGGTGAGAATGGGCAGCAGAATTCGCAGAAGCAGAGTAAGTCCGATAAGACGCAACAACGTATGTACAGAGAGAATAATAAAACCGTTGCCCGGACTGGCGTATTATGTAAATGAAAATGCCGGAGTGTTGGAACAAGCGGCAGATCTTGCATTGGACGATATTCTGTTTTTGAGCAGTAATATAGAAAACTCCGATTCGGTTGCCATAAGACTCAACGACGGAGTTTACCACATCAGTTTCAGCGCCATCGCAGTGCCTGCGGAACACGGCGTTGTATCATTGAGCATCTTCCTAAACGGCAATCCCACGAACATAGAATCGGCTCAAACGGCGGCGCAAAATTCCGAAAATGCGCTTTCTGCAACAGGAATAGTCGTGGCGGTCACCGACAACACGTTTATAAGCCTGCGCAACAGCGGCGTAAGTTCGGCATTCTTGTCTGTCAATTTGGTTATTCAAAGAATATAAAAAAGAGGTTAGTCCTCAAGAGCAAGAATAAGCTCCTCGAGTTTATCTATCGGGGTGAATTTTTCTTCGTCTATCATCATAAAGATATCGCTGTGTCCAACTTGCGGATAAAAAATCACACGCTCATTATCGAGTGGCAAACCGCATGACGCAGAGCCTTTCGAAACGGTGCCGTCGGCATAATTTTTTCCGTAGACGGCATTTACGGTGCCGTTCAGATTGTATTGCATACAAACCTTGTCTCTGGAATAATCGAGTTCCCCAACAAAATAATAGCTGTTGACAAGCTGTGTGACATGCTTGTAGTCGCCTCCGTCCTTGTAATATAGACGATCTGTCATATCCAAAGCGTCAAGGAAAATGCCTTTCGGCTGTCCCTTTTTTTCGGTATTGTTTATGTATTGCGCCCACTCTCTGCCGGCATAAAAATCTTTTATGTCTTGCCAATCGGTCAGGTATTCGTACTCTCCGTTTCTCACTTCGATGCGAATAAAAGAGGAATGTCCGTTCTCTACATTTTTATAATAAGGAGAGTCCAGAAGCAGTTTGCTTGGAAGCATCATCAAAGCCGCAGGCATATTCCTCACAATGTCAAAAACAAGGTCGCCGAAGAGCTGTGAAAAGACTGCGGGCAAACCGCCATAGGTGCGCGCCTCAAGCACGTTCAACGCTTCGACTACTCCGCCGTGAGGACTGCCGAAAGTGGCATATAGGGATACCTTTTCACGCTGTTTGTCACCCAAAGAGAGATAGTTGTCTCCGACAAGTCCGCCCATGCTGTGCGCAATGAGTATGACTTCATCATAGTCTTGTTCCGCGATGAAAGCGTCAAGAAGTTTGGCATTTTCGTAGTCGCTCTTCATCCAATCATATTGAAAGTTTATTACTTCGTATTGCGCGCTGAAGCGTTCTTTTATATGTTTATAGATATCAAGATATTGATTATAGGTGCCGCCCACCATGGTCTTTTCAAAAGGCGAAGGGGGATACATCTCTACCGAGCGTTGTCCTTCTTCGTCCATAGTCAAGGTATTAAGCAAACGGGTAAAGACGTCTTTTTTTGATTGTCTGGGTATTTCATAGTCGAAGTCTCCAAGTGTATAGGTCACCCAAAAAATGTTTTCTTCATCAATAAGCATACTTCCCAAAAATCCCGGAAGCATAATTACGGCTTTTTTTTCTACAATAAGTTTGTATCCCGTAAAAAGCGAGAAAGTCAACGCGACGATAATAATTACGCATAAAGTTTTTAGTAAACGGCGCATGATACCTCTTTTCTTATTTTTTCTATTAAATTATTATACATTTTTTCTTTCCAAGCAGTCAAACGTTATCCGCTAAATTATGAATAATGATAAAAGATGAGAATATAGTATAAAAAGGCGGAGGGTTATGACATTGCTAAAAAAAACTGTTATATTATCCAAAAACGGAGCGAAAGGCTATGTGACTGTAGTGCGTGTGGGCGGTTCCATAGGCATAAAGGTTGTTATTGATTATTTTGAAAAAGAGATGACTCTTGCTCTCAAGCTCGGCGCAAACGGAATTATTGTCCGTACGCTTTCTGCAGCAAAAACCGAGTTCGAATTGCACGAGGATATCGATTTCAAGGGTACCGATGACATATCCTGTATTGTCCTTTGTCAAGGCGAAATATTCGCCGAAGGCGGAACAAGGGGAAGGATACAGCTTCAGGAAATTAACAGCGCTATGAAAATGACGCAAAAATCGTCAAAACCCGAGGGCGCAAAGCAGAGCCAAAGGATAGCAGCCAATAATAAGGAGGTTAAGAATGGAAACGGAAACAAAGAAAACAGACTTTTTCAGCAAGCTCAAAGAGCTATGGCAGAAGATAGTAATGAAAATCCGTCAGTTTTTCAAGAAGAAAGACTGAACCCAAAACCAAAACCCGCAGAAAAACCTGAAATGACAAAACAGGATTTTAAGGGCGTACCCGATGCAAGAAGTTTTTATTTTTCGGTGAAAGACAGGCTGGATGAGTTGTTTGTCATGTATCCGAGAGATGAAATGTTGGAGACGATAATACCCTCTTCAAAATGGGTACGGATAAATTATGACAAAGAGGATTTCTATGTGGCGGGAGTGCTTGTTGATGACGGCGCGGTGACGCACATTGCTTACGGCGTGCCGGGCTATGAAGGAAAAACCCCGCCTAAAGAAACAGAATGTATCTGTGATTGGCTGCCAATAAAGAATTTGCCAAAATTTCAGGGATATTGGCTGATTTTCCAAAGCGCGGATACGGGAGAAATCTTACCAAAAGATTGAGCTAAGGTATATTCTTCTTCCAATATGGTTGCCTTGACACTGATTTTATTATATACTTAATAAAATTATTGAGGTACGGAGGCAATCCCAATGGATGGTTTGATATACACATTTGCCGGAGCGACGCACTCAAAGCTGGCTCCGACTATTATTTTGCTCGTTTTCATCGCTGTGATGGTGGCGATTGCGTTCTATAGCCGTACAAAAAGTCGCACTTTGTCGAGTTATTTCCTCGGAAACAGGGGAATCGGCGGTTGGATGGCGGCTTTTTCCTACGGAACTACATATTTTTCAGCAGTAGTATTTATTGGTTATGCTGGCAAATTCGGAATGTCCATGGGACTGTCGGCGGTATGGATAGGCGTCTCGAACGCCATATTCGGCTCGCTTTTTGCGTGGTGGGTTCTGGCGAAACGTACAAGACAAATGACTCGTGTATTGAACACTCGCACCATGCCCGAATTTTTTGAAAAAAGATATAACCACAAATACATCAAACTTATTTCTTCAATAATCATCTTCATCTTTCTTATTCCGTATTCCACTTCGGTATATCAGGGGCTGGGCTTTTTATTTGAAAAGGTCTTTGGCATAGATTTTTATTGGTGCATAATCATCATGGCTTCGATGACGGCGTTGTATTTATTCTTTGGCGGCTATTTTGCTACGGTTATTTCAGACTTCATTCAAGGCATCATAATGATCGGAGGCGTCATGGCTATGATTGTGCTGATGATGCGGGCGCCGGAAGTAAACGGAGCAGAAGGACTGCGCACACTTATAAATACAGGCTACGGCTTTTTCCCGAGTTTCACTGCCGCCGGCGGCAACTTTATGGATTCGCCGGCTTTCAATTTAATAATTATTATTCTGTTGACTTCCTTCGGTATATGGGCAATGCCGCAATCGGTTCATAAATTCTATACCATAAAAAACAATTCCGCAATCAAGAAGGGCGCAATCATAAGCACAGCATTTGCATTGGTTATCGGAGGCGGCGCCTACTTCAACGGCGGTCTTGCAAGGCTCTTTTTCCCGTCGAGCTTTCCTGTCGGCGGCGCAGACGCGGTAGTGCCGCAGATGCTCATCAATGCGAATTTTTCGGGATTAATGTTGGGACTGATTATGGTATTATTATTGTCGGCAAGTATGTCGACGCTGTCTTCTTTGGCTCTGAGCGGCTCTTCGGCGCTGGTTATTGACGGCTACAAAGGCTATATGGACAAAAGCGCAAGCGAAAACAAAATAAAAGGCATTTTGCGAGTCGTTTGTTTGATATTCGTAATTGTCAGCGCTTTGCTGGCGGTGCTGAAAATCGACGCTATTGTTACACTGATGTCAATAAGCTGGGGTTGCCTTGCAGGTTGCTTTATCGGTCCTTTCATCTATGGCTTATACAGCAAGAAAGTTACTACGACGGCGGCTATGGTTTCCATAATCAGCGGCGTGTCGCTCACTGTCATATTGACATTTGTTTTCGGGCTTGTGGCGGGAGCGCAAGGTTTTGGCGGCGTCATAAAAGCAGGCATACAAAGAGCTCCTGTAACAGGAGTCATTTGCATGGTGTTCTCGATGATAATCACGCCTGTGGTCAGCATATTTACCAAAAAACCCGATGAGGCTCATGTTGAGCATTGTTTCAGCAAAGAAGAATAATTTTTTCAAGCAGGGAAGTTATATGAATAGAACCGGTTTAATAGCATTTAGCGCAGTATTCACCGCACTCGTGGCGGTGGTCACCTTTGCGTTGCCGATTGCTTTGCCAAACACCAACGGTTTCTTCAACTTCGGTGACGCCGTAATCTTCACTGCGGGAATATTCTTCGGTCCTTTTGCCGGACTTATTGCAGGCGGCATAGGCTCTGCCGCGGCAGACGCCATTCTTGGTTATTATATCTGGGTGCCGTTCACACTGATAATAAAAGGCGCAGAAGGCTTTGCCGTCGGACTTGCCGCAAGACTGCTTGTCAAAGCAATGCCCCAAAAGCTGAATTTTCTTGCCTATTTCTTCTCGATGCTGCTTGCCTCAATCGTCATGGTAGCAGGTTATTTCATTGCTACGGCGATCCTGTACGGCTTCCCGGTGGCAGTCATCGGCATAGTCGAGAGCGTCATACAAGTCAGCGTGTCGATAGTAATAGCTTTCGGTTTGATAGGTGTTTCAAAAACTGTGTTGTTATCACTCGAGAAAAGACGAAGATAACAAAGCATCAACAAAAAATAAAACGGATAGGAGTTTCTCTTACCCGTTTTTTTGATTTTATGTTCGGCTGATTATGTTATTAGCGTTTTGAAAAAATCTGTCATTTCTTTATTGGTTATTCTTGACTCTTCATATTCGGGGAAAGTGACCTGATATACATGAGTCAGTTTGTTTGTGGTGTTGTCGTCCCAAAAACGTAATTTGTAAGGCTGTTTCTTCTCGTCAAGGAACTTTACCATCTTCAGCGTTTGGTTCTTTATGAAATCCTTTGAGGAACTTGCAAGAAAAACAGGGGGCAAAAAGCCGTTATAGACTTCCGAAAACTGCAAATAGGGATACCATTCAGACTTTTTGTAGCCTTTGCCTAAAAAGTATTCGCCGAAAGCTCTTGAGACGGGATTGCGCAGTTTAAGCAAGGAGTTGAAGTTGAAGGCGCCGCAAATGAATCCGCCGCCTCTGAATTTTATGCCTGTGCTTAGTTGCCATTTTGCCGCCAGTTCGGGGTTGCCTTCAAGCGCCAAAGTCAAGCTTGCGAGGTGTCCGCCTGCCGAATCTCCGATGACAAAAACATTGTTCGTATCGGCAAAATAATCATCCTTGCGCTTTTCTAGCCAGTCCAGTGCGGCATATACATCTTGCATCTGTGACGGGAAACGCTCTTCTTGAATGAAGCGATAATTTATGTTTATGACGGTGAAACCTGTCAAAGAAAGGTGCATACCCAACCGCTTGTTCAGCTCTTTGTTGCCATAAGTCCAGCCGCCGCCATGGATGACGACAATGACGGGAAGCGCTTCTTTTGTGCCTTCGGGATAATAAACATCGAGAAGATGCGCTGGATTGTTGTCATTTATGTATGCAATATCGGTTATGGCAGTGATGCCTTCGGGGAAGGGTTGTTTTGACATTCTTTCCAAGTCGCTTTTCTCAACTTTGCGCCAAAACCAGCTTATCAAATTTTGTCCTACACTCATATTGTTTATTACCTCCGTTTATTGATAGTCTATCGTACATTCAAAGCAAAAGTCACCGAAATCCAATTTTTTTAGTTCTGCGACTAAATATTTTTCGTCAATTTCCAA
This sequence comes from uncultured Christensenella sp., assembly GCA_964368435.1. Taxonomy (GTDB): domain Bacteria; phylum Bacillota; class Clostridia; order Christensenellales; family DTU072; genus DTU072. The sequence goes on from CAYJBS010000010.1 coordinate 37,019, forward strand.
ACCATACGGTATTACTACATCAATAGAAATGATTTTCAACACAGTATCGACTCGGAAATCATGAAAACTCAATGCCGGATTCAAATCGTACAGTTTTTTCCTTACGAGAAGTTTATAGTTGCGGCTGAGTTTGTCGTCCATATCCACAGGGTCGATATGCATAACAAGGTCGACTCCAAGTTCTGCAAGCGTGTCTTTTTCTATTTCGTCTATTATTCTGTGCGCATCGTTCAAAGACAGCGTTGAGGGCATCTCTGCATGTACGCTGGCAATCGAACGCCCCGGTCCGTAGTCATGAAGCAAAAGGTCGTGGGCGCCGACTATTTGCGGTTGTGACATAATGAAGGACATGATTTTCGAGCTGAGAAACTTGTCGCCCGATCCGCCGATAATAGTATCCATGGTGCTTTTTACGAGCTTTATGCCGTTGACAAAAATCAGCGCGGCTATCGCCAAAGCAAATATGGCATCAAGCGGTATAGCCGTAAATTGAGACACTGCAAAAGAAATCAATGTAGCCGAAGTGATCAGCACATCTTGAAAGCTGTCTAATTTAGACGCATGAATAGTAGGGGAATCAAGGCTCTTGTTTGTAATGTGATAAAAAATTCCCATTGCCAATTTTACGACAATACCTGCGGCAATGACAATAAAGAAAGGCCAAGAAAAAACAACAGGCGCAGGCTCCATAATCCTTTTTACAGAAGAAATGACAAATTCAATAGCTATTACGATAATAATTATGGCAATAGCGAAGCTGACGGCATATTCCAGTCTGCCATGTCCGAAGGGATGTTGCTTGTCGGCTTTTTTTCCGCTGACAATAAAAGATGCGGCAACAGCTGTGGTGCTGAGCACATCGCCAAGGTTGTTTACGGCATCGGTCTGGATGGCTATGCTGCCGCTCATGATACCGATAATAATCTTCGTTACTGCAAGCAAAAGATTGCAGGCTGCGCCTACAACGCCGACGATGAAGCCTTTTTTTGCTCTTGTCATAATACTCCTTTTTTCGTTATAATTCCGCAAATTTCGTCATAATCATTATTATGCGGAAAATATTAATTATCTTATTTCTCACATGCTTTGCATTCGTAGTATACGGTTGCAAACCGTCGATGCCCTCGGGACTGTACTCCTATGTCGAACTATTGGAAAAAGTCAAACTGCGTGGACTTTCTTCGGATTTTTTTATTGAAGTATCGATGGTCACGCAAAACAATCAAGAACTGTGCCGACTGAGCTTGATAGCATCAAGACTGGGAGCCGAAGACCGTACGATAGCTTTTGAGTACGGCGGAAAGTCCGGAGTTTTCCAAAAGGACAGCAGTTCGGGAGGGTATGAAGCAGAATTCAAATGCAAAGATGTTCATGACCGTATTGCAATCAAAACCGAACAATGGGAAACCTTTTCTCTCGTTTTGGTAGCCCGTACGCCGACAGAGCAATTGTTGTCAAAGGCATATTCGCATTTTGAAAATCAAATTCAAGGACATATCTCGAAAGGAAAATTTCTTCAGCGTATTCAAATAAAAATCCTTGCCGATATGCACGCAAATACCTTTTTTTATGTAGGATTCATTGGCAATGACGACTATTATGCAGCAGTGTTCGATGTCGATACTTTGGAAATCATTGCGGATTATTATAAATAATTATAGCACAATGAATAATTTGTGGCAATAATGTTTTTTGTTGCGCTCAAATGAAGGTCAATTTACTCTTAAAACGTACATAACGATATGAAAAAAGCTCGCTTGATTTGCTTAACATGCATCTCATACACATTGCCGTTATTCTTCGCTATATCATATGGTGCCGAAAGTGGAACTTGCTTCTCACTCGTCGCACGGTTGCTTCGCTTCCTATCGCTTCTCACGAACTTTGGCTACGGACAATGACACAG
>CAYJBS010000011.1:0-35934 GCA_964368435.1 uncultured Christensenella sp.
CCTGTCATCTTTTCGAGGATCTCATATGCCTTTTCGCCCTCTTCCTTAGCCTTTGCTTCTATTTCCCTGATGATGACAGCGGCTTCTTTCTGCGCCTCTTCCGTCATTTGGTTCAATAGTTCTGTTTTGGCTTCGCCGGAGGTCATTCCGGCAACCTTCTCGAGTTCTTGCAACATTCTTTCGTTGTGCAATTGGATTTCTTTTTCTTTTTCGATAAGGCTGTTTTCTTTTTCTTCAATTTGTTGCTTGCTTTTTTCAATCAATTCAAGCTTGTGGTCCATAACACTCTCTTTTTTGTCGAGAGCGTCTTCTTTTTGGTTCAAACGAGCTTCCTGTTTTTGGAGCTCTGCGCGTCTTTGTCTTGATTCTCTTTCAAACTCGTTACGCAATCTTAATTGTTCTTCTTTCGCTTCCAACAAGGCTTCTTTTCTCATCGCCTTAGCTTCAAGGCGAGCGTCCTCCAGCAATCTGCCGGCCTCGACCTTGGAATTCCCGATTCTCTTCTCGGTGAGCTTTTTTATGATGAGTATGCCCGCGAGCACACCCAAACCCAACGCTAAAGGAATGGCAATAATCAAAGAGATTTCTCCGACTTTGTTGATGGAAAGCAGGTTTGTAAGACTGCTTAACATTTTTACCTCCTATTTATTAAATTGTTAAAATTCATTGCCATTTCGCCGTTCGCAACGAAATAGCAGTTTATTCCAATTGAATTATAATATAATAACAATAGCTTGTCAACAACAATGTTATTTAGCGAAGTGTACAAAAAAATATTCTTTTGTCACTTCTTTTATTGCAAGTTTCAATGTCTTATCAACACTACCGTCTGACGCTCATGTTATTTAGCGGAATATATAAAAAATACTTTTTTTCCGCTGATTATATTATGCCAGATTTAGCTTTTCTCTAACCTTCTTTTCTATCTCTTCTCGTATTTCCGGATTATTTGTGAGATAGTCGACGGCTTTGTCTCTGCCTTGCCCGATTTTTTCGTTTTTATAGCTGAACCAGGCGCCGGATTTGTCGATGATGTCGTTGTCTACCGCTAGGTTGACGATACAGCCTATTGAGGAGATGCCTTTGCCGAAAATAATCTCGAACTCTGCAATCTTGAACGGTGATGCAAGTTTGTTCTTGATGACCTTGGCTTTGGTTTTGTTGCCGATTATGTCGGTGCCGACCTTCAATGCCTCGCCCTTGCGGACATCGATTCTCATACTGGCATAGAATTTCAGCGCTTTGCCTCCCGACGTCGTTTCCGGACTGCCATAAATTACGCCGACCTTGTCTCTCAACTGATTGATAAAAATAACAGATGTTTTTGACTTGTTTATTATTCCCGTCAGCTTACGGAGCGCTTGCGACATAAGACGCGCTTGCAAGCCTACATGAGTATCGCCCATTTCGCCTTCTATTTCTGCTCTGGGAGTCAATGCCGCCACAGAGTCGATGACTATTATGTCGATGCTGCCGCTCTTGACAAGCTGTTCTGTGATGTCAAGCGCCTGCTCTCCGTTGTCGGGCTGCGATACATAAAGGTTGCTGAGGTCAATACCCAGTCTTTCGGCATATGTGGGATCAAGCGCATGTTCTGCATCAATAAAAGCCGCAATGCCGCCGAGCTTTTGGGCTTCGGCTATCATATGTAGCGCAAGCGTCGTCTTACCCGAGGATTCCGGTCCGTATATTTCGATAACTCTGCCTCTGGGAATGCCGCCTATTCCGAGCGCGACATCCAGTGTCAAACATCCCGTAGGTATGACTTCGACGCCCGTCACTCTGTCGCCTGTCAGCGTCATGATCGAGCCCCTGCCAAATTGTTTCTCTATCAATGAAATCGCCTCAGACAGCGCTTTTCTCTTGCCATCCGAAGGGTTTCCTGTGGTTTTGTCTTTTTTGATTTCCATTTTTGTCTCCTTAATAATATTTTTTGATATGTTGTAGTGTATAAAATAGCGCCGTATTGGTCGCGCACTCTCTTATATAATTTCTGTCACCGTCAAACACGTTGCGTACTATGTCACAACTGTTTCTGCCCGATATGCCGATATAGACCAGTCCGACGGGTTTTTCCGCGTTGCCGCCACCCGGTCCGGCTATACCGGTTGTTGACACGCCTATGTCGGTAAACTCATTCAGCAGTCCGTTCGCCATCTCTAGCGCCGTTTCTTGGCTGACTGCGCCGTATTGCTCCAAAGTAATGGGGTTGACTCCCAGACGCGACATCTTTGAGTGATTCGAGTATGTCACCAGCCCTTCATAAAAAACCTCGCTCGCGCCTGCCACTTCGATAATTCTGCTTGCCGTCAAGCCGCCTGTGCAGCTCTCCGCCACCGACATGACAAGTTGATTGCGTTTCAAAAACCGTACCAGCGTTTCTGCCAATGAAATATCCCTGTCGTTATAGATGCAATCATCCAGCAGTTCAAGCACCTCATCAAAATCATCCTCACTTATGTCATCAAACACTATCGAGGTATCCATATATCTGCCATAGAATGACGGCATAATCTCGGGCTTGCTGATTCGCAATCTTACTTCCAGCTCTTCCTTGTGTCCGTAGCATTTCAGGATTTCTTGCATACCATCCCCCTTATTTTGCCGTACAGATTAAAATCGGCTTTGTAGATTTCCGCAATATAAACAGTGCCTATCTCAAGCGTAAAATCGGCTTCCAAATATACGCGAGTGTCTATTTCGGGAGCATTAAATTGAGTTCTGCCCCACAATCTTTGTTTGTCAAAATCTATGCCTTCATATATGACTTCAAGGTTTTTACCGACATATTTTTGTTGAATTCTTTTGGTTTTTTCGCTCCAAATTCTTTCTAACTCTCTTACTCTTGCCGCCGTTTCCTTTTTTGTCACTTTGCCTTCGGTAAACTTCGCCGCAGGCGTGCCTTCTTCCTCTGAATATGCGAAGAACCCGGCATAATCTATGCCATCGGTTTCGGCAATAAATTGCTTCAAGTTTTGGTATCTCTCGGCTGTCTCGCTATTGAAACCGGCAATAAAAGTCGTTCGCACGGCGATTTCGCTGTCGACATCTTTTATCATTTTCAGCATGGTTTCGATGGCTTCCCGTGTGCTTTTGCGGTTCATTCGCTTCAACACGACATCATCGATATGCTGCAAGGGAATATCAAGATATTTTGCTATTTTTTCTTCTTTTGAAATAAGCTCTATGAGTTCCCTGTCTATCCTCTCGGGATAGGCATAGAGAATTCGGATTTTCCATAGATCCAACTTTACCAACTCGCGTAGCAGCTCTTTCAGCATAGGTCTGCCGTACAAATCCTGCCCATAAAGCGTAGTGTCCTGCGCTACAAGTATGATTTCTTTTACGCCCTGTTCTATCAGCTCCTGCGCCTCTTTTATGAGCAACGGCATCTCGGTGGAGCGGTAGGCTCCTCTTATGTAAGGAATGGCGCAATAACTGCATCTGTTGTCACAACCGTCGGCAATCTTCAAATAGGCATAATGGTACGGAGTCGTCAACACTCTGCCCGAGACATATGCGCGGCAATCGGCGCCGATATCCAGAACCCTGCCGCCGTCAAGCTTGCGAATAATGTCGACAATGTCAGCTTCGCTCTGTACTCCGACAACAGCGTCTGCCTCGCCTATTCCGTCAAACAACTCCTTGCCGTATCTTTCGGCAAGACAGCCGGTGACAATAAGTTTCTTTCCGTCTTTCTTGTAGTCTGCCATCTCAAGCACTGTTTCGATGCTCTCTTTTTTGGCTTTCTCGATAAAACCGCAAGTGTTGACAAGAATATAATCTGCCTCTTCGGGGTTCTGCGTAAGCGCATACCCTTCTTGAGTCAACAAATAAAGCATATTTTCGGTATCAACTCTGTTCTTGTCGCACCCCAGAGATATTGCGGCTATTTTTTTGCTCATATAATCCTTTTGCCTATTCAATACCCAGCATATCTTCTCTTTCGTCCGGAAACATCTCGAGGAACTCCTCGACGGTGATAAGCACCTCGCGTTTTTTGTTGCCGTTGTCCAGAGTGCTGATATATCCTTCTTCTTCGAGATAATCGATTATTTTTGCCGCGCCGTTGTAGCCCTTTTCCATTTTGCGTTGCAGCATAGAAGTGGATATGCGTTTTGTTGTCAAACCGATTTTTAGCGCTTCTTTTACGCTGTCCATAAAGCTGTCGTCTGTTCTTACGCTTCTCGGCTCTGCTCCTATTTCAAACAGTGGCGCAGGCTCCTCTTTTTTGTAGATGGCATCGTGAATTTTCTCGTCAAAACTTACTTCGTTGTTCTGCAGAATAAAAGCCACAATCTCTTGAATCTCTTCAGGCGAGACATACGAACATTGTATTCTTGTGAGATCTCCGCCCGAGCCTTTCAGGAACATATCGCCCTTGCCCAGCAGTTTCTCGGCTCCGTTTGACTTGAAAATAACTTGAGAATGCACATAATCGCTGACGGCAAAAGCTATCTTCGTATTGAGGTTGTTTTGAATTTCGGAAGTGATGACATCTTTTGTCGGGCTTTGGGTTGCAAAAATCAAATGCACTCCTGCCGCTCTGCCTATACGCGCAAGACTCGAAAGCGTCTCTTCGACTTCTTTCTTCGCCTTGGTCATAAGTTCCGACGCCTCGTCTATGACAATGACTATCTTGGGGATAGGTTCCAGTCCGTTCTGCTTTGCATATGCGTTGTAGGCGTTTATGTTGACGACACGCATGTCGCGGAACTTGTTGAAGCGTTGAGAGGTCTCCTCTCTTATCCATTTCAAAGCCGTGACTATCTCGGGAATATCCACAAGCGGCTCCTTGACCAGAAGATGCGGCAGTCCGAGATAATTTATCAATTCCACCTTCTTTGGATCTATAAGCAACAGCTTGACTTCATCGGGAGAATGTTGGAAAAGAATGCTGGTTATGATGGTGTTTATGCAAACGGATTTTCCTGTGCCTGTGGCGCCTGCAACCAGCAGATGCGGCATCTCTTCAAGGTCGCCAATATATGGTCTGCCTTCAAGAGTCTTTCCCAGTGCCAGTCTTATGCCCTTCTTACTGCTTTGAAATTCTTTCGTGAGAACCGTCTCTCTGAGCGATACTATTCCTCTTTTTTTGTTGGGAACTTCTATTCCTATGGCGTTCTTGCCTCGTATCGGCGCAAGAATGTTTATTTCGCCTTCCGCCTCGAGTACCATTCTCAAATCCTTTTGGAGATTCAGCACCTTGTTTACGGAATTGCCGCTGCCTTGCGCAAGTCGAAGTTCATATCTTGTGACTGTCGGACCTTTTATGGCATTAAAGACCTCAGCCGTTATTCCAAAGTCCTCTAGTGTGCGTTCAAGCACCTGTTTGTTGTGTGTATATTCTTCTTCCGACATTCTCGCATCATAGCCCTCTATGATATGATCTTTCAGCAATCCTGCATGCGGATAAATGAAGGGTTTGGGTTCGGGTTTTGGCATAAACTCTGCTTGCGGTACAAACTCCTTGGGGTTTTTTTGAGGTTGCTCTTGTTCTTTTTGCGGAGTTTCAAACAGCTTTTTGCGTGAGTCGGCAAGCATTTCTGCCCGTCTTTCGATAGCTTTTTCGTAGCCTGTTTTTTCTTCGGTGCTGGTTGCGTAAGTCGGACGAACTGTCAAAGGCTCGGTTCTCCTCTCTTGCGGCTTTTCGGGCGCATTGTTTATGTATCGGGGTTGAGGACGCTCGAGCGGTTGTTCAAAAATCGGCTCCTCAAATTCTTTGCTGTCAAAAATCAGTTTTCCGCTTTGCGGCTGATATGGATTGAGGTCGAAAGGTTGTTCTGTTTGGGGTTGCGGCGCTTTGTCATTTTCGCCGTAGCGGTTTTTGTAGTCCTCTTCAAGCGTGGTGCTGAGCAGCACTTCTTTGGCTTTTTTGGACTTCTTGGCTTGAATAAAATTGTTGGTGTACCATTCGTCCTGCGGCTTAATGAGCGGAGCTTCTATGTTGGGCAAAATCTGATAAGGATTTTCTTTCTTGTTTTCTTTCTTTAGTTTCAGTTCCTCGACATTATAGCTTATGGGCGGTACGGTCTTGACAGGACGAGGCGAGTCGCCAAACAACAACTTGCGCGCATCGGGCGGCGATTGAAACTCCTCTGCTGTGAGCGGTGTTTTTTCTTCTTCTTCCTTTTCGATGTCCATAACTTGCAGTTTTTGCGCCGAATCTTTTTCGGCTGCCAAACGCTCGAAAATCTTCTTTTTGTCAGACTTTGCGCCGTCTTTCTTCATCAGCAGCGGAAAAACCGCCGCAAGTAGCAACGCCGAAGTGAGTACGAGGAAAAGCAACAAAGATATGAGGTATCCTGCAGGTATTACGATGATGGAGCTTGCAATCGAAGCAAGCGCGCCGCCGACAGTGGCGAACTCGAAAGTGTCAAAGATGTAACTGCTCCAGTTGCCGGCGATTTCTTTTGACAGTCCGATGTGCAGTGTCAAAAGCAAACAGACAAAAATCCCGACATAAAGAGCAATCTTTTTCTTCGGGAGAGAAATTTTGTAGCCTTTGTAGACGCAAAACAGCATTGCAGACAGCGCCGCAACGAATGCGTACACGGCATAGCCGAACATTCCGATAAAAATTCTGTTAAAAAACGGAATACACAAAAACACTATAAGCAAAAGCAGCGATACCAACATCGCCAACCGTTCTTTTGAACGGATTTTTGGTATTTTTTTCTTCATACGCCCTTCCCCTTGAGTTCGCTGAATGCGTAGCCTTGTTTTTCCGAAGAACCGTATTGACGCTTGAAGTTCTCTTTGTTTTTTTCTATGTATCTTGCATAGACTTCATCTGCGTCCATACCCACTTTTAAGCACATACTCATAAAAAAATGAAAGATGTCTATCAGTTCTTCTTTGACATTGTTCATGTTTATTTCTTTGGGATTTTTCCACCATTTGAAATTTACTTCGTCCAATAACTCGCTGAGTTCGCTTATCATGGCAAGAGTTTCTTTCTGAATCCATACTTCGGGAGTAATGTCTTGAAGCGAACGCTTCTCTACGATGTCCTCGTCAAGACTTTTTTGTAGTTCAAACAGCCTTTGAAGCCTCATCTTCTTCTCCTTTTATGAAAAGCTGCAACAAATCGCCTTCTGTCTCTTTACCGACATAACTTATGCTGGCGGCTTTCAAGTTAAAGATGTATTTCAGCGCTTTTGCTATTTCTTCAGGGGTAACTTTCTCGATGTCATTGAGTTTTTTGTCGAGATTGAACTCCTTATTTGTTAGTATACCATATTTTCCGCCTGCGCGCATAAGATATGATGAACTTTCGGCGGCGAGAATGACCGCTGATTTGAATTGTGCTTTACTTTTCTGCATTTCGTCCGCTGAAAAGCCTTCTTCGATAACCTTCAAAATGACTTCTCGTATGGCAAGCAGCGCCTGTTTTGCCGTAGACGGATTTGTGGCGAAGAAGATATTTATGAAGCCGTCTGTGACATATTGATAGTCGTTTGCATAAATGTTGTAGACGACGCCCAACTCCTCGCGGAGTTTTTGAAACAATCTGGAACTCATGCCGCCGCCCAACATAGTTGTGATAAGACTTGCCGTAGAGGACTGCTTGTCCGAAAGACTATAAGACGGAAAGCTGATGCCTATGTTTGCCTGCTCGATGTCCTTGGCTTTTTTCAAATATTGTTTCTGCGGTTTGGCTTTGCCCTTTGTGATAATTGCAGGCAAATTATAGTCGCCGTTTATTTCAAAAAATTTCTTGACAAGTTCGATTGCGTTTTCGGCGGAAATGTTGCCGACTACGGAAATAAGCGTGTTGTCGGAGCGGTAATATTTGTCCATGAACTCTTTTATGGCGTCACGATTAAGCCCATTCACGCTGTCGGCATTGCCCAGTATCGGCACCGCAAGCTGATCGTTGCCGAAATGCGCCTTGCAGAGCAGCTCCATGCAAAGGTCTTCAGAGTCGTCCTCGCTCATGCTGATTTCTTCCAGTACAACACCCTTTTCTTTTTGGATGTTTTCTTCGGTAAAGGTGGCGTTATAATAAAGGTCGGAGAGCATATCCATGCACTTCTCGGCATATTCGTCCACCGATACAGTATAAAAAGCCGTCATATTCTTCGAGGTGAAAGCGTTTATTTGAATGCCAAAACGTTCCATCTCGTCAACAATTTGGTATGCCGATCTTTTGCTTGTGCCCTTAAAAACCATATGTTCGATAAAATGCGCCACTCCGTTGTTTTCGACATTCTCTTGCATACTGCCCACACCGACAAAGACGCCTATAGAAATCGAACGGGTGTTCTTCATTGGTTTGATCCAAAGACGCAACCCGTTCGGAAAAGTTATTATTTTGCTCATTGTGCCTCGCTTGAAAAATTATTAAGTATATTATATACTTTTATACTCTTATTGACAAGCCTTTTTACAAGCGCAGAAGGTTGCCGCCCTCATAGTATTCAATAGTATTTTTTGACAAATAGTCCTGTTTTTTCAATCAAACCTTAAAAAACTTCGTATTTTCACATTTGATGCATCTCGGCGGCGCACCTCCCACAGACTCGTTTATTATACCGCAACAGGTGCATTTATATTTATCGCCTCTTTGTCTGAGATGCTCTTCAAAACTCATCTTTGCCATTTCCTCAAAATCTTTCGACATAGCCGCTCCTTTTTGATATTATTTTGAACTGCCACCGCAGAAATTATACCAAAACACCATTGACATTCTCCGATTTGAGTTTATAATTAAGAAAAAAACCAATTGAGGATTTTATGAGACTGTTTGCCATTGGCGAGGCTTTGATAGACTTTTTGCCTGAAGGAAAAGGATATATCCCCGTAGTCGGCGGCGCGCCCGCCAACGTTGCCGCCTGTTTCTCGAAGCTCGGCGGCGAAGCGTTCTTTATCGGCAAGGTCGGCGAAGATTTTTTCGGTGAAAAAATCGTCGGAGCGCTGCAAGAAGCAGGAGTCAACACCTCTTATGTCACAGCCACGGACAAGGCGAATACGGCTTTGAGCTTTGTGACACTGGATGCGAACGGCGAACGGCATTTTTCATTCTATCGCAACCCTTCGGCGGATATGTTGCTTTCTCAAGAGGATATCGAAAAAATAATTTTCAACAAAGACGATATACTTCATTTTTGCTCGGTAGACTTGATTGATATGCCCGTGAGATATGCAACATTGGCGGCAATAAAAAAAGTCAAGCAAGCCGACGGCATAATAAGTTTTGATCCCAACGTGCGGAAAAGCCTTTGGAAAGACCTTGCAGAATACAAAAATACGATATTGAATTTTTTGCCCGAAGCCGACATAGTCAAACTTTCTGAGGAAGAATGTGAATTTTTGTTTGGAGATTTATCCATCAAAAAAGTAGCAGAAACCTTATTACAAACGGCAAAAATTGTTTTAATCACGTTGGGGGAAAACGGCAGCCGCTGTTTCATTCAGGACGGGGAATACACGCAACAAGCTTTCAAAATCAAGTGTGTGGACACCACCGGCGCCGGCGATACCTTTATCGGAACTTTTTTGAAATTTTTCAAAGATGGAAATATTACCGACGCTCTGCAAAAAGCCGCCGCAGCTTCGGCTATCGTATGCACAAAAAAAGGCGCGCTGGAGAGCCTGTCGAGTGCCTCTGAATTAAATGATTTTTCGGAGAAACACCGTGAATAAAAAGAAATTGCATAATGCCTTGAGCAAAAAAACCGATGATACTTTTCGCCCGCTTTTTCACTTTTCACCACCTGTCGGCTGGCTGAACGATCCCAACGGCTTTTGTTTTTTTGACGGCAAATACCATTTATTTTATCAGCACAACCCCTACTCTTCCCGTTGGGGAAGAATGCATTGGGGACACGCCGTCAGCGTTGATTTACTCAGTTGGCATGATCTGCCTATTGCGCTTTCCCCCGACACATCAAATGATAATTTTCTTGGTTGCTTCTCCGGTTCGGCTGTAGAAAAGAACGGCAAGTTGTTTTTGATGTATACCGGAGTGCCTTTTCTCAAACAGCATCAGCTGCTTGCTGAAAGCGCCGACGGCGTGATTTTCACTAAGCACAATCAGCCTGTCATATCCTCAGATAACCGCCCGCCACTGTGCGGCAAGTTCAGCTTCAGAGATCCAAAAATAATCAAAAAAGACGACGGCTATTTCGCTTGTATAGGAGCGGCATTTAGCAAAGGCAGACAGATAGCTCTGTACTCTTCAAGCGACCTTTTTAAATGGAAATTTATAGGTTCATTACTTAAGCAGAAAGAAAAAACAAACGGTATTTTTGAATGTCCGGATCTTATTGAGTTTGCCGATACTGATTTGCTTTTATATAGCATTATGTATACCAAAACTCAAGGTATGGAATACCAAAATCTACATTCCTCGGTATACCTTCTCGGGAAAACAGATTGGCAAAAGGGCTTGTTCTCTGCTTTCGGCGCCCAAAAAGAACTTGACTTTGGTTGTGATTTTTATGCGCCGCAAACGACAAATACTCCCGACGGCAGAACTGTCATGATAGCTTGGATGCAAATGTGGTTGCGCAGCAATCCCACCTCATATCTTGGTCACGGTTGGGCGGGCGCAATGACACTTCCCAGAGAACTTCAGATTCGTGACGGTATACTTTTTCAAAAACCCATAAAAGAAATTTACAACTGCTTCCATGAACAAAAAGTCATTAAAAATGCCGTTATTGACGGTGAAACTTCCTTCGACGGTATGAAAGGCGAGGTTTTTTTGCTCAGGATAAAATGCGCAGACATGCCGCAAAATTTTGGCATATATATACGCAAAGGAGGGCGGCATTTCACTCATATCGGCATAATAAACGGCATTTTATACTTTGATCGTACGCAAAGTGGACACAAAATTAAAGGCAGCCGCCTTGACGGCGACTGCAATGTCAGAAAGTGTAATATGTCCGATGAGAAGTACTTGGAAATGGAAATCTTCGTTGATGCCGCCTCCGTGGAAATCTTTGTAAACGAGCGTTATTGCATGTCCTCTACGATTTATCCCCTTTCGCATTGCGACGGCATCTGTTTTGACGGCAAGGCTGAAGCGGAAATTAGTTTTTCTTTATTTAGTAGCCATAAAAAGTTTGAGTAACGCCGTTTATCCAGCCGTCAAACACCTTGCCGACGTCTCTATTGCAACCCTTATTAAATGCGGAATAAAGATTTTGTTTATTCGCCAATCCGTATTTGTTTTCTTCATAAAAGATCTTTAGACTGCTTTCAAATGCTTTTCTGCCGGTAAGCTCGTAGACGCTTTTGAACATCAAACTTGAAACATTGTAGCACAGCATATTATATTCATTCGAGGTATACTCGTTTAAACTGAGATCCAGTCTTGGCGCATAGCTTGCGTTTGTCATATTCTTGAGTTTAAGAAAATTTTGATAGTCGGTTCTCATTTTATTATGGTCGTCATTAAAAACCTGTTCCTCGCCTTTCAACAGATAAAAATAGCTTGTGCAGAAAGTCGCCAGTCCTTCGTCAATGAAACCCTCCCTGATACTGTCAGAGCCTACCGTGACGCTCCACCACTGGTGCGCCGTTTCGTGGATTGCCACTCTTGCCTTGTCGTGTTCCGAGGAACTGATATAGGACAGCATCGGGTATTCCATGCCGCCGTAAGCAAAGGCAGTCTCTACTATGCTGTAGCTCTCATACGGGTATTTACCGAAGACCTCTCCGAAAAGCCTTATTGAATCGGCGGCGGCATTCAATGTTTCCATCGCCTTGGGATCGGATATATAATAATATTGAATTCTGGTGCCTGCCACGCTTTTTGTCATCAACTTGAATTTACTGCTGCCCACAAGGGCAAAGTCACGAACATTCTTTGCCTGCACCTTCATAATTCTGTGTCCGTCCTCGACAACTCTGCGCACGATGTCGCCTGTGCAAACTATTTCCATAGCAAGAGGCGCCTTGACTGTGACTTCATAGTTTGCCGTGTCGGAATAAAATGGATCGCCTACCGTCGTAAAAGCATCTTCGCGCCAACCGTCTTCGTATACGGCAAGCACAGGATAAAAGTTTCCCATATTCAAGGTGCTGTTATATCTTCCCAACCGCAAGTTACATTCGGGGACTGTGACAACATAGTTGATAGTAACTTCTGTTTTCTTCTTCAGCTTCAGTGAAGGAATCTTTACCGTAAGAATATTTTTATCTTCATTGAGAGAAAAGTTTGTTTCGGCTCCGTCGGCAGAGCAGGAAGAAATGTCTATGCCGCCGTACTTTAGCATACTCTTTTTATAAGCCTTGTTAGCGGCGTCTTCACGATAGGCATTTGCGTACAAATGAAATTTCAACTCATCAAGTCCGTCTTTGATATCGTTCGTGAAAAAAAGAACTTGCTTGCCATTTATGTTCTCGTCGATATCCAGTTCCATAAAATAAGTGTTCTGAGCCTGGTCCTTTTGCTTTACGCAGGCGAACAGCATCATTGCTGCAATAATAATTAAGAAAGTTAATAATATCTTTTTCATAGTCAATCCCTCGGGTAATTTTATGCTTATATTTGCTAAAATATGTCAAAACAGTTGATTTAAGAAATATTTACTATATATTTACTGATTGATATTTAGTTTTATTATTGACTTTAAATTTAGATGTGATATTATAGAAACATAACAACTAGCTCATAATTTTCCCCCTTATCATAAAGCAAATGGAGTGTCTATTTTTTTGACACTCCTTTGCTTTTTGTGTTATATGAGGGAAAAAATACCTCGACCAAGTCGAGGTATCTCATCCGCTTATACAAAATAATCTTTCTTTATATATGACTTGCCGCAATAGCTCCATCGGAGCAAGCAGTGACAACCTGCCGCAAGGATTTTTTTCGGATATCTCCTGCCGCAAGCACTCCTTCAACATTTGTAAACATCTCTTCATCAGTTATGATATAGCCGTCCTCTAGGCTTACTACACCCTCTACAAGTTTTGTTTGAGGGTTAGACCCGACTGCGACAAAAAGTCCGTTGACGCTTATTTTTGTCAATCTCTCGGTGGTATTGTTCTTTACTTCGATTGCTTCCAGCGGCGAGCCTTCCAGCGCGGTTATTTGTGAATCCAGCACCTCAACTATGTTGCTTGCTTCTTTTATTTGGGTAACCAAGCTTGCCGAGCCTCTGTATTCGTTTCTTCTGTGAATAATATATACTTTTGAGGCAAGTTCTTTCAAATACAGCGCTTCTGTCAATGCGGTGTCTCCGCCGCCGACTACCGCAACATCCTTGCCTTTGTAGAAGCCGCCATCGCAAGTGGCGCAATATGATACTCCGCTACCGATCAACTCCTTCTCTCTTTCGATGCCCAGCAACCTTGAGCGCGCGCCCATTGCCAGAATGACTTTCTTTGCCGAAAAACTGCCCGAATATTCTGTTTCAATGGTCTTTTCTTCTCCCTCAAGCGAAAGGCTGACTATATTGTCGTATAGAAATTCTGCGCCAAAGCTCTCTGCCTGCTTGCTCATAATGTCGGTCAATTCAAAACCCGGCGCGGATTTTATGCCCGGATAGTTCTCGATTTTGTGAGTCAAAGAAGCTTGTCCGCCTATGGCATAGTTCTCGACCAATAGCACTTTTTTGCCTGCGCGTGACGCATAAAGCGCCGCGGTAAGTCCGGCGGGTCCGCCGCCGACAATTATTACATCATAAATCATTTTCACCTCATAAAATTTTTGTCTTATGCCATAGCCAAAGGACGGTATATGAGAGTATCCCCTGCTTTGTTGTATAGAATACCGTTTTGACTGCTGAAATATGCGTTGGTTTCGTCTACCGTAATATAATTCATCGCCAAACAACCTTCAAATGCCGAAATGTCGATATAACGAATATTCGCCGATATGTTGACTCTGATAAGTTTTGTTTGGTTGGCGAAGGCGCCGTCATATATTTGGGTCGTGTTTTCGTTGAAAGAAAGATTTGCGCCGATATCCATGATGCCCTTGAATCTATATGCCACACGTCCGATATATACCAAGGTGTTGTTGGGACGCGCCGCAATATAGCTGTTGAGCCAAGGAAGCGGCAACAAAGCGTCTTTCTCGATATAGACTATGTCTGCCCCCACAAGCGTTGTCACACCCGTGCAACCTATGAATGCCGTCGCAGGTATGGAGACCTCTCCGAGCAAGGTTATTGTTTTTAGTTTGGTCATATTTGCGAACATATGTTCTGTCAGTCCACCGCCGCCGTATACCGTGATTGTCGTCAAAGAATTCGGCAGATAATACAAGATCGGCAACGCCCCTGTCTGTTGCGTAGCAGGATATACGTCGACAAACATTTGTTGTCCGAAATATTTTCCGATGACATTTCCTGTACGTACACCGAGGGATACAAGTTCCGAACAGCCGCCGAAAGCCGCATCGCCTATCGACACTATCGACGAAGAAGCGAACGTCGTAAGCTTGTAGCAGTTTTGGAAAGCGCCTGCGCCTACCTTCTGTATGTTGTTGGCGGCAAAAGCAAAGACTGTTCTTCTGTTGTCATAGAAAGCAAAGTCGCCTACTTCGGTAAGCGTGGCAGGCAAAGCTATTTCGTTCAGCACCTGCAAGCCATAGAAGGCATACGCGCCTATTTTTGTTATGTTGTTCGGCAAAGCCAGCGTGCTGACTGCCGAGAAGCCCTCAATCAGAGAATCTGCAACAACCGTTGTGTCTTTTATGGTGATGCTGATGAGCGTGGAAGGAATATAAAAATACTTGTTGGCTTGCCGTACTTGATAGCTGCCGTCATACGCGACCGTTCCGAAAAGATTATGTAAAGGCGCGTTGCCCTTTGTGGTGAGCGATGCAAGCAACGAAAAGCCGCTGAGCGCCCCTGCGCCGACAGTTGCGCCCGAGGGCAGAGTCAAAGCTGTTATGCCGCTGCAACCTGCCATAGCGTATTCGTCAATGCGTGTAATGTTGTTGTGCAGTGAAATTTCGCTTAGTCCCGAGCATCCGGCAAGAGCATATGCGCCGATTTGCGTCACGCTCAAGGGAATATTCAGGGATGTCACCGAAGAGACATTCTGATAGGCATGCGCCGAAATTTTGCTGCCCAGCGCATTCAAGGTGCGCAACGAGGACGGTACATAATATGTAATGCCGTTTTGTACCGCAGCATAGCTGTTTGCGTAAGAAACGATACCGAACAATGTGCCCAGTACAATCGAAGAAGGAGCAGTAATTGCCGTTAGTCCATAGCATCCTTTCAGCGATTGCGCGCCGATATTGTATAGCGTTGTGGGCAGTGTAATATTCGTAAGAGTATAACAACCGCCAAAAGCTTCCGACGCCAGTTGTGTCGAGCCGCTTATGATATTTACGCTTTTAAGCGATTGCGGAATATAGTACGTTGTGCCGTTTTGGATCGCAGGATAGCTCAAACCGTAGTTTTGTTCGCCGAACAGTCTGCCTATGCTGAAATTCCCTACCGTATAGACTGTCTCGACAGCGATGCAATTTTGGAAAGCGCCTGCGCCGATAGCAGACAGCGTAAGCGGCAAGCGGATTTCGGTAATCGATGTCTGATTTATGAATGCCTTGGGCGATATTCCGATGGTGTCTTCGCGCAGAGTAAGCGTTCCGCTTATTGCGTCAATATTTGCATATGCCACCTTTCCGATATAAACAGTGCCGGTCATGTCTTGCGTCATTGCGCCATACCAGCTTGTATCGTCAAAAGCGCCCTCTCCTATGTAGGTCAGTGTGTCGGAAAGTTCAAGATTTACTAATGCGAGATTTATGCAACCCTCGAAAGCATAGTCATATATTATTACGACGCTTGCAGGAATACTAATCGCCGCAAGGGCGGTATTGCCGGAGAAAGCGCGGCTGCCTATCGAGGATACACCGTTGAGGCTGACAGATGTAAGACTGTTTAGTCCGGCAAAAGCGCTGTCTGCGACTGTGTTCATAAAGTGCGAAACATAGATATCTGTAAGATTAAGCGGAATATAATAATCGACTCCGCCGCTTGTCACAGCGTAGCCACCCTCAAAAACCGCAGAGCCGAAAACTCTTCCTATAAAATAGTCTGTTGTGACAGTCAAGGAAACAAGATTTTTGCAACCCTCAAAAGTCCAGTCGCCATAAGAAATGACATTCGGCGCAATGAAAGAAGAAAGTCCAAAGCAGTTTTTGAAAGCCGAAACACCAACCGTCAGCGGTTTCTTGATTTCGGTCAAAGTGAACTCCGCATTGACTGCATTCAAGAATGCGCCGTCGCCTATCGTGGCAAGTTCGGAGCCCGGCGCAAGCGCCAAAGTTTTCAACCCACTGCAATCTTCAAATGCATACGCTTCGATTGTTCTTATTGTGGCAGGCAATTCAAAAGTCTGCAAGCCGCTGTCTTTGAAAGCGCGTTCTCCGATGCTTTGCAACGCGCCGCCCGTCACTGCTTCCAGCGCCGTGCAACCCTCAAACGCCGACACGCCTATTCCGGTGACGGTTTCGGAAAGGAATACTTTTTGTATGTATATGAAACCAAAGAAAGCCTTGTCCTTAACTGTCGTAGAACCGTTCGGATAGTATCCCGAAACAAGGCTTACGGGTATATTGTAATTTTGTTCTTCAAAAGTTATAAGCTGGTACTTTGTTGCCGTGACATCGTTGTCGGCATCGCCGAACAGGTCAAATATCCGTACCTCGTCTGTCAAAGTAATGGCTGTCAAGGCAATGCAGTTTCTGAAGGCATCTGCTCCGATGAAAGCAAGATTGGGCGCTTGAACGGCAATCAACTTTTCGCAACCATAGAAAGCCTCTGCGCCTATATGCGCCAAATTGTCAAAAACATCTTTGTTGAACACGGCATTCTTTGCGTTGGAGAAGGCTTTGCCTCCGATATATTCCAAAACAGCAGCGTTGTCGAAGTTTATGGTTGTCAACGAAATACAATCGGAGAAAGCCTCGTTTCCGATCTTTTTCAAGCCGGACGGTAATTGCGCCGACACCGCTCCGCTTTTTCCGAATGCCAAATCGCCTATTTCCGTAAGACTGCTGTTTGCGCCAAAAGTTATCGCATCAAAAGCAAAACAGTTTTGGAAGGCTTGACTGCCAATCTTTTTTAATGTTGCGGGTATTTCGAAGGGCGCCAACACTTGGCAGTTATAGAACATTTGACTGCCTATCTCTTCAAGCAGGCTGGTACCTACAAAAACAACCTCTTCAAGACTTATACAGTTTTTGAAGGCGGCATTGCCAATTGTTTTTACTGATGACGGCAGACTGACTGAAACTAACTGTCCTTGAGAATCAAAAGCGTTAGCGGCAATATCCGTCGTTCCGTCTGCAACGATGAGTTGGTAGCCTTCAGGTACTTGACCTGAGTATCCCATAAGCGTAGTGCCGGCATAAATTAGTCCGCTTTGGGCAGTGTACCATTGCGAATTTTGGAAGGCATTATAACCTATTTGGCAATAATCGCTGAGGAAATCCACCGTTACGAGAGCAGAACAATTATAGAATGCATACTCGCCGATGTTTTCCATTGCTGTGGATATTATTATTGCCGCCAACGAAGTGCAATTTGCGAAGGCATATTGTTTTATTTCTTTCAGCAAACTCTGCTGCGGCTGTACTATGTTCAATAAGCTGTTGGCGCCATAAAACGCATATTCGCCTATCCTTTCAAGGCTTGAAGGAAGCGTAACGCTCTCCACTTGAGTAGAGGCATAGGCATAAGGCGCAATGCTCACCGAGCCGTCTGCGATGATGACTGTTTTCAATGAAAGCGGCAAATAATACGCTGTCTCTTGATATTCTATCTGATAGCTGTTGGTGTAGCTGTCGGTTCCGAAAAGGCTTGCCAAGGTGTGTCCGCCGACTGTCAACTCAACCAGCGCCGACGCTCCGTTGAGAATACGCGATCCGATTTCTTTTGCTGACGAAGGCAAATATAGCGTCGTCAATTTCGCACAGTTTCTGAAAGCCGCATCACCGATTTTTTCCAAACCGCTGCCTCTTATTATCGTAAGCTGTGTAAGCCCCGTGCAACCGTCAAAAGCGTAAGCCCCTATTTCTTTGACCGAAATAGACACGATAACCGTCAACACCTCTGTTGCATTCTGCAGAGCATATGCTACGATTTTTGTCGAATTGTCCATTATTCGGATATTCTTCAACGAAAGCGGCAGATAGTATTCGATGCCGTTTTGTACTGCCGCGTAGCTGTCGGCATAAGGCGTCGTCCCAAACAGATAACCGAGAGTTTTTATGCCGTTATAGTTTAGTCCCACCATCGCCGAACATCCGGCAAAAGCCTCTTCCGCAATATTTTGTACGCCTAAGGGTATTGCGATATCCGTCAAAGAAGAACAGCCATAAAAAGCTCTTAGTCCGATAGTCATCAATGCGCTGCCGCTGGCAATCGAGAATGAAGAAACAGCCGAACAACCGGAAAATGCCATCTCTCCAATCGTTGTGACTGTCGCGGGCAAACTGATGCTTGTCAGTATGGTGTTGTCTGTGAAGGCATATTCGGCTATTGAGGTAGTGCCTGCCGGCAATGCCGCGCTTGTGCCGCTGCCTTTATGGGAATAAGCAATTTTTCCCAAATACACAACCCCCGACTGTTTGTCGTTCAGCCATTTGGTGCCCAAAAAGGCATCCTTTCCGACTGTTGTCAGTGTTTCTTGAATTTCAAAGGTTATGGTCTCTAAGTTTTTGGCGTTTTTGAATGCGTACCTTGATATGGTTTTTAGGGTGGCAGACAAATATACCGAAACAATGCTGTCGGCATCTTCAAAAGCGCTCTCAATTATTGTCGTCGTTCCGGCGGCAATATTTATTTTTGTCAAAGTATTGGGTACTGTTCCACCAAACAAAGGCGCAAGCGCTTTGCCGTTTGTTGATATTTCGACAAGTTTGGTGCAGCCCTCAAATGCCGAGGCGCCGATAGAAGACACGCTGTCTGCAACAAGGCTTTTCAGCTCGTCACAACCGAAAAATGCCTTTTCTCCGATTTCTTTGACTTCCGTCAATCCGATCATTTCAAATATCGTGCCGCTCAAGCCGTAAAAGGCCTCTTTGCCTATTCTCACGAGGGTGTTTTCCGGCGCAATGCTTATGTTCGAGATTTGGCTGTTCTTGAAAGCTCCTGCCGAAATCTCTGTCACCCATTCGGGAATAAATATCTCTGTCATTTTCGTCAATGAGAAAGCGTCGTTTAGTTTGGTGATGCCTGCAGGCACCGTAACAATAAGTTGTACAGTATTCGAAAAAGCTTGGTTTCCGATATATGTCAATGGGCTTTCCGGAGCTATCGTCAGCGAAAAAGCGCTGTTCTTGAAGGCATAAGCGCCTATGGCAGTCAGCGCCTGGGGCAAAACCAGTTCCATATCTATAATAGGCAGATCGGAGAAAGCGCCCTCGCCGATTGTCAACAGGCTCTCGGGCAATGTCAAGGAAGTCAGTGCCGCATTCGCCGCGAAGGCATAGTTTCCTATGCTCTGCAAGCCTTCCGGCAAGTTCAGAGAAGCGAAAGCCGCGCCCTCAAAGGCTCTATTGCCTACGCTCTGAATCTGTGAACCTTCCTCAAAAATAAGGCTTTCAAGAGAACAACCGTAGAAAGCTCTTTCGCCTATAGTTTTTACTGTGGCGGGGATAATGACGCCTTTCAGACCGACGCTACCTTCAAAAGCTCTCGGCGAAATGCCGACAGTACCCTCTCGAAGCGTTATCACAGTATCCGCAGGCATTACTCCCTTATAGGAATAAGCAACATTATTCAGATATATTACGCCCTCGCCTTCTGCCGCTTGAGTTTGCGCAAGCCATGGAGTGTCCATAAACGCATATTCGCCGATATGGCCTATGCTTTGTTCTCTCCATATGACCTCATAAAGACCTGTTGCGCCGGCAAAGGCATAATCACCGAGATATTCGATATTCTCGGACAGGGTTATTCTTTCCAGCGCAGAACAGAATCTAAAACTCTCGTTGGCAATATTTGTGAGCGTGTCGGGGAAAGTAAGCGAAGCAAGCGCTTTTGCATTATAGAAAGCGCGCTGCTCAATGCTCTCCAGTCTGATGCCCAGCGAAGCATTAGTCAATGAAATACAATCTTGGAATGCGTATTTGCCGATATGCGTGACGCCTAGCGGCAAATCAATACTTATGAGCGAAGAACCGCTGAAACTCTCATCGGCAATATTTGTCAACAAAGACATTTCATCGAAAACAACATGTTCGATACCGCTGTCTCTGAACACGGCAACACCCATTTGTGTAACCGATGACGGTATGACTATATTTTTTAGACTGATTGTCAAATAAAATGCGTATTTTCCGATACGCTCAAGAACGCTGTCATTTTCGAAATCGACTTGCGACAGCATACTCGAATAGGTATATCCGCCATCTACAGGCGTTCTGGTACCTGCAAAAGCGTAATCGCCGATTTCTCTTACTGTCTTTGGTATGAAGATTCGTTCAAGCTTTGCGCTACCGTAGAATGCGTCCGCGCCGACAACTTCCAGTATGCTGCCTCCCTCAAAAAGCGCTTTTTCAAGATTGACGCAATTTTTAAAGGCCGCCTGTCCTATGGTTTTTATGCCGGCAGGAATGATAACTTCGGTAATGTCCGCATTTCCGGAAAAGGCTGTTGCGGCTATGCCGATTACAGGAAGGTTGTTGAATTCGGCAGGGATATAAAGCACTCCCGAATATTGCGCATCGGCTTTTGCTTTGACTAAATAACCGCCTTCCGCCGATACAAAATCGAATTCTTCATAATCGGTCGGGTGCGTATATATTTGTGCGGCAAATGCTGCAAAGCTGTCAAGATATGCCTGTTTGCTTGCTACCGGTACAAACAACTTGAGCGTCGCCGAGGTGTCTTCGAAGGCTGCGCCACCGAGTACGGGAGGCGTTGCTCCGTGGAAAATAATGTCGTTGAGTGTAGTTGCGCCCTTGAAGGCAGACGATGCAATAGATGTCGTTGCTGCGCTAATGCGCGCCCTTGTCAGCGCAAGCGGCAAATAATATGTGCCGTTCTGGCTGATTTCATAACTGTTTTCGTAGTAAGCGCTGCCAAAAACTGCGCCCAACGTCGTGTTGCCCGGAATGGTCACCTCTTGCAGGTTATAGGCTCCGCTAAATGCCTTTATGCCTGCTGTTTGAAGGTTTTCGGCGTTAAGCGCCGTCAATCCCAAGCAGTTGTAGAAAGCAAAGTTCCCGACATAAAGCAGATTAGTCAATCTCACAAAGGGTATTTCGGCGTCTGCGCAGTTGTAGAAAGCGCTGTCTCCGATATATTCGAGTTGTTCGGACAAATCAAGCATATTCAGCGTCGCGCAATCATAAAAAGCGTATTCGCCTATATAGGTTATTGAGTTTATGACGATATTCTCCAGCGCGGTGCAGGAAAAGAACGTGTATGGCTCTATTCTTGTGACACTTGCAGGGAAATAGAAGTTATTCAGTGCAGAAGCGGCAAAAGCGCCTGCGCCTATTTGTGACAAAAGGCTGCCATCGGCGAAATTGAAAGCCGTAAGCGACGAGCAACCGCTGAATGCGTTGTCGCCGATAGTTCCGGTTGTCAAAGGTAAATCGATTTTTTCGATGCCTGTGCAATTCTCGAAAGCAGACACTCCTATGCCTGTAATATCCGAAAGTTCTGCCATCTTTATTTCGGTGGCATTTTGGAACATATAATCGGATATTTTGCCGCCTAAGAACTTTATGGTGGTCAGCGCACGGGGAATATAATAAACCGCGCCGTTTTGAACAGCGGAATAACTGCCGCCAAAGCTCTGCGTACCAAACAGCATACCCAATGTTGCTGTGTGCGGATCGGCATTGGTGTTGTAGAGCGTCAATTGGCTGAGCGCGCCGTCACCGTCAAAGACTCCTGCGAGCGCATCCAAATCAAGTTCGGCAGGCAAAGAAATCGAAGTAAGCAACACGTTATGCGCAAATGCGCCTTCTCCCAAATGGGAAAGACGGCTTTGCGTACCGAATGTTACGGCACCAAGCTTTGCATTATGCGCAAAAGCGCTGTCTCCTATCGATATGGTACGATCGGGAATAATTATGTTCATCAGCTGATTACAGCCCGAAAAAGCAAAATCGCCGATATATAGCGGGTTTTGCACTCTCTCGTCATCGATGATGACTGCGCTGTTTTGGAACTGTAATATTTCCACAGACGATGCCGAAAATGCCGAGGTTGCAATTTCGCGGACGGTATCGGCTACAAAAAAGCTTGTCAAACCGCTGTTTTCAAAAGCGCTTGCTCCGATTGTTTCAAGTTTCGTTGAATCGGCATAAGTTATTTCGAGCAGGTTTTGTGTGTCTTTGAATGCTTGTCTTCCTATATGCAACAACGAAGAAGGCAGTTGTATCGGCAATGATATTATGCTTCCGTCTTCGTTCTTGCTGCCCAATGATATGCAGTTCAAGAATGCGCCCTCGCCGATACTGCTCAACCCTTCGGGTAAGACCAATTCTTGCAACGAAGTGATATTCATAAATGCAAACGGCGCAATCTCCCTATCGGTCAACGCTCCGCTTTTTAGCGTAATTTTTTTCAGTGTGGAAGGTATATAATAAGTTTCTGAAAACTGCGCCGTGACTTTAAGCGCGTCTTCCAAAGCCATATCTTTGTTTATATAAAAGGTGTTGCCGAATGCCGAGGTATAGGCTGTTCTGTCGCTTGCGGTCGACCCTTTAGCAAAATTCATCGTAAAGTTGTATACTCCGTTGGCGTCTTTTTCATAGAAACTCTCATCTGAAAGGTCATGGCTGACGCTTGTAAGCACTGCGCCGTCAAGAGATTTTCCTTGACTGTTATAAGCGTATTTTGAGGTTATGTTGTAGCTGTTGGGATAGTTTCCGTAAAGGTCCTTTGTTTCTGTCCATTTCACAAAGAATTGTATGTCAACTGTTACGGTAAATTCAAGATTTTTTAGCGGGGTTTGTACAGCGGAATAAGCGCCGATGTATGTTTCTTGTCCAAAGAATTCTCCTGTGGCTCTGTCGCCAAACACCGTAAGCGATGCAAGTTTCCGACAGCCTGAAAGTATGTTGAGCCCGATGTCCTTTGCGCTTTGGGGCAATACAAAGGAAACCAGATTTTCGCAATCGCGGAAAGCGTCGTCTTTTATGCTTTCGACTCCCTCTTCAATAATTATGGAGGTAATGCCGCCGCAAGAGAGGAACGCCGATTGAAATATCGTTTTTATGTCCGACGAAATGTTGACGTTTCCGAGGTTTTGGATATTTGAGAAAGCAAAAGGCGCTATAGCTTTGGTTCCTGCCGCCCATTCCGTAAGATCTATGTCATTCACCAATGTTGCGCCTTTGTAGGTCAGCGCAAAGCCAGCCAAATAAACAACGCCGTTGGGGCGGCGCAACATCCAATCACTTCCTGCAAAGGCGCTTTCGCCGATATATTCCAGCGTATCCGCGTTGGCAAAATTTATGGAAGTGAGATTTGTTGCTTGGCGGAAAGCTTGATTGCCTATGCTTGTCACACCGGCAGGGAAAGTAATTTCGTTGAAAGTAGTTCTCATGAGGAAAGCTGACTCTTCGATTTCTTTGAGCATGCTGCCTTCAGCTATGTTGAGTATGCCCGGCTTCATCAGGTTGTTGCCGTCGCCCTGCTCTGCGGCAAATGCCAATCTGCCGATTGTTTGCGCCGAAGCAGGAATGTTTATGTTGTGAACAGATACGCAATTGTTGAGTAAGTTGGCGGCTATGTCAACACAGCCCTCTCTTATGGTTATGGTGTTCAAACTCGTAGGCAGCCGTCTTGAAGAGATAATATATACATTTTGTCCTCCGTCAAGCACATATTCGCCTTGCGCATTGCGTTGTTTTATAGTTTGGGAAACTAAATAACTGCCAGCAGTGCCGACAAAAGCTTCGTCACCGAAATAATCATTTATTGGCGTATCACCTATTATGGTAAGAGACGAAAGCGCGGCGCAGCCTGCAAAAGCTCCGTCGCCAATGCTCAGTATGTTTTGTGGATTGAAGGACACCAGTTTTGTGCAATTCAAGAAAGCGTACCTGCCGACCTTCTCGAGGTTTTGGAGTCCTTCAAAGTTGAAAATAATGTTATATAAATTTGCAAAGGCAAATGCGCCTATCTCTATGATATTTGCGGAAATATTCAATTCCGTAATACTAGTACCAAAAAAGGCGCGTTCGCCGATAGTCTCCAAAGCGCTGCTTTGGGGAATGTTCGCCGCCGATAATTCCGAACAATCGGAGAAAGCAAATGCGCCTATGCTCTTGATTGTCTTTGCTATCGAGATTGCGCTGAGCTTCGACGCGCCATAAAAAGCATAATCGCCTATTGCTTCGAGGCGGTTCTTGTCGGCAAAATCTGCATCCGTGAGCTGTAGACAGCCTGAAAAAGCCTCTGTTCCTATCTCGGTGATACCTACCGGCAACAGCACTGTTTTTATGGCGGTGTTTTTGAAAGCGCCATTTGTTATTTTTGTTATTGGCTCGCCGTTGTAGGAGTTGGGGAGAATGAGGTCATCGGGAAGCGCGGCATCCTCTGCCGCCGCAATTTCGTAGCCTCCGCTTATGGGCTTGAAGACAAACAAATCTTCTCTCGCCGCATCGGCGCTGTTTATGGTTATCCAAAATGCGTATAATGTTATGTCTTCGGTGACTTCGGCATTGACAGCTTTTTGGTCAAACTCATCGTCAAGATACCAACCGCCGAATATTTTGTTTTCTTTGGTCAAATCGGTGGGAAGAGTCAGTTGTTGTTTATGTTCAAGCAGTTCGTTTGTAAGGATGCCTTCATCGTTAAAAGTAATTTTTATTATTTGGGGCAGATAGCGCGCTTTGACGGTTATCGACTGAGTCACCGTCGTGAAATCGGCATCGCTCCAAACATCCTCGTCTGCGACAGTCGTATGTAGCATCCATTCGCCTCGCTTCCCCTCTATGGAAGGGATCGGCGGAAAATCGGTAAAGTCACTGCCATAAGCAACCTGTTTTATTATGTCAACAGCGCCCTCCGATTGGAAAGTAACGTCCAACATTATTGGCGAATAGACAGCCATAACGACAGTATCCATCGTATAAGCGGTAAAATCTGTAATGCTCCAAGAGGAAGTATAGCCTGTCTTTGGCGGTATGACAGGCATAGAAGAGGGATTGCTGCCTATCGTGACATCTCTCGTACCTAAAATAAGATTTTCTGCTTTGAAGGTGACCTTAAAAAAGTTTTTTGTGTAAATGGCTGTTGCTGTAGTATCTTTGTAGATTTCCGAAAAGTCCGAAACGCTCCAAGATGCAATATAACCTTGCTTTTTGGGAACTTCGGGTACATCAACCAAGCCCTCGCCGTGCCCTATTATGTATTCTCTGTGAACCCTGCCATCGACTGTGAAAGTCAAGGTGACGACCTCCGGAGGCTGCTCGCAAGCGAAAAGCGCGGCGGTAAACACCAAAATCAAAATAATCAGCAGGCATAGTTTTTTATTGCTCTTCATCGGGACTCCTAAGCTTAGTGTTGTTGTATACACAGATATACAAATAAAAGTATACATTATAATAAGTAATAATGCAATAGAAAAAAGCAAATAACGCATGCTCGTAAACACCTGCGGTTGGTTGTTTTTTTTGAATTTAGTTGCAATAAATGATGCGTTAGGCTATAATGTTGAATATGAAATATTTTTATTTAACATTACAATATCTCTTCAAACTGGACAAAGGCAAAAGATTTTTGACACTGTTCCTTCTTGCCTTGCCCGCATGCCTGCTTCTTGCGGCATTTTTTCCGGTGACGGGATACTTTGAATGGCTTTTTGACTATAGCGGAGCCTATGAAAATTATGGTCAGCTTTGGTTGTCGCTGATGCAGCGCGAGAGCTT
This sequence comes from uncultured Christensenella sp., assembly GCA_964368435.1. GTDB lineage: Bacteria > Bacillota > Clostridia > Christensenellales > DTU072 > DTU072. Next base: position 25,823 of record CAYJBS010000011.1, read on the forward strand.
TATGGTGGGACTGCTCATCATCGCATATCTGCTGCTTGTCTTTTCGATTTCCGCAATAACAACCGTCGTCACAAAAAGTATTCGGATAGGCAAGTTCCAAATAAAAAGCCTGTTCTATCTCATAAACGAAAACTTCTTCCCTTCGCTTTCGCTGGTCACCGCCGTCATAATATCGCTGTTGCTTACGCATTCGCTTATCTGCCTTTTCTTATTCACCTGGCAATACCTTCCTTTGGCTGCAGTCGGCTATATTATGTCGATGCTGTCGTTTTTGGCAATATTCTTATTATTGACGTTTGTATTCTCAAAACTCGTACTTTGGTTACCCATAATGAGCATAAACGGCTTGAGACCCTTCCGCGCTATGGAAGCGGCGATCTCAAAGATATACCCAAAAAAAAGAAATATGTTTGTGGCATACCTCATCCCCGTTGTACTTCTTTTGGCTTCGGGCATCTTGGCATACCTTTTCCGAACAGTCGGAATTTTGGACTATGTCATAAACGTCATCAGCTATACTATCATATTTGTATATTTCTGCGTGCTAAGCCTGCTTGCATATTTTGAAATAGAGGGCATTACGAGAGAGGATTTGGCAAAAAGACCCTATCTTCGGAGGTAAACAAAAATGGAATTCAAACATTCTTTATCGATATTTTCAAGCAACTTGGGGCTGTCTTACAAACTGCTTCTGCTGATATTCACGGTTTTTCTTATTGCGGCGGTACTTTTCGTAAGTATCTTCAATCCGTTGTTTGACGGATTGCAAAAAGCCTTAGAACTCGAAGGTTTGTCCCTTTCTTTTTATGACATTATTCAAGACCCCATAAACAATATTCAAGGCATTTGGCGCACGGCGACCGATTATTTATCCAGCAACACAATGTTGATTGTTTCGCGGTTTGTATTTCTTTGCTTGCTGATTATTTTTGCAAGATTTTTCGGCTCTTTGGCGCTTGTCCCTGCGACAAAAATGCTCTACAACAAAATGACCGCCGGTTATTCCGACGGTCTGTTTGCCAGTTTTGTTGCGGCATTGCCCCAAACCTTGCTCTTTGCTCTGGTTTCGTCAATAATCTTTTCCGTGATTGATTTGAGCCTATTTTTCTTGATCACAATGGCGTTTTTTTGGCTATACAAGATTTTCAAAGTTACGGCGCTCTTCATTGCGCTAGGACTGCTGCTCGCGGCTTATTCCGCCAGAGTATCGCTGTTTTCGCAATGGTTGCCTCTCATCGTAGACGGCAACAAAAATGTCTTCAAAGCCTTGCCTGCCGCCGTAAGATTAAGCCTTCGACGCTTCAAAACACATTATCCTATGTCGCTGACCATAAATATTTTTTATGCCGCCATAATACTCACTTGCACAATAACGACTTTCGGCGTACTTCCCATCGTGACGCTGCCGATGTATATCTCGATGATGTGCATTTGCGCTTTGACGACATACTTCAATGCAAAAAATCGAAAATATTATACCGACAACGGTTTTAATGTTTATACCCCGAAAAAACTCGACCAATAACTTTTTTTATCAATCAGGCAACTGAATATGCAAATCCGACAACGGATAAGATGCGCACGGGTGTATATACCCGAATTTCTTGTCGGCTGCCCTTCTGCCATCACTTTCCGACGGCACAAACACATCTCCCGATATAAGACGACTTCTGCAATATCCGCACTCTCCGCTACGGCATTTTGAGGGCGCGAATATTCCCGCGCGCTCGATAGCAACCAGCACCGATTCGTCACTTCTCGCCTCAATCGTTGTGTCAATCAAGGAGCTTTCTATTCTGAGTTTATATGCTTGGGCGACTACTCCTTCGGGATAACCCTCTGCCTTTTCGACACGCTTTATTTCTCCGAAAAGCTCTCCTCTGATAAGTTTCTTTATGTCATCCCATGATTGGTTTGTGAAAAGTGTAGTGAAGGACATTATCGAAGTGTCTTTTGGCGAACAGTCGGGATTGGCAACAACCCTTTTGCACGCTGTGCAACCGGCTTTTTCTCTTCGCAAGATATTTTGGCATTGTTTTTATCAAAAAAAGCTGTCTTGCATTCTCAAGGCAGCTTTTATTTTGTGAATATTTTTTTGGAAATACTTTTTACATGAACTTTATGGTGTTGCGCTTCTTGCGTTTTATGGTTAAGCCGGCGGCTACAAAACCTATAAGGATGGTAAGCAGCGCTGCCATGCCGACATAAAGCAACACGCTGGCTACGCGGTCGTTTTCAGTGACTTCGTGGCTTTCGGTTATGAATGCGTAATCGCCCAGCTCGTTGGCTGTGAATATGATATATTCTCCGTCGACTTCATAAGCAACGTCATATGTCGTGTCTTGGTCAACGAAAACGATACGCAGTGTGCTGAGGTCGGTTATGTTGGAGGGCACCAACATTCTGACTACTGCCGTGCCATCAAGAGAAATGGTTGTTCCGTTGCTGTACAGGCTTATGCTGATGATGTTCTTCACCGACTCGCCTATGGCTCTGTCTACTGCGACGATGTCATCGGCTTTCTCCAAAGCCCTGAAATCATTGTTGTTGACGATTACTGGAACAACATAAGGATCGATACCATTTTCGATGGTTATTATGCCTTGCGGAATAATTTCGGAGGTGGATATGGTGTTGGTCATGATGATCATCTTGGCTTCAAGCACAAGGTCGTTGTAGTTTTCTTTTGTGAAGATGGCTGTGGCTCTATATACACCGACTTCCGTACCGACATTGTTCATATATTCAACATCGTATTTATAGACATCTCCCGTGGCTACTATGGTCTGCTCGTAGCCGTCATAAAGTACTTTCAAATCATCGAATGCTACATCGGTGATTTCGCCTTTCAATATCTTCAATACCGAATTTATCATCGTCACGGTGTAATTGTTCAGCGGTCTTACTTGGTTCAGATATATCGGATAGTTTCCGACATATGAATCGGGTTTCGCCGACGAGGTTATGCTGATCGATGAGGCAATAAGCTCTTCGTCTTGAGGCAGCGGCTCGCCGCTTATGGTATAAGTCAATTCGATGCTGTCGGCACTGCCGTGCAGGAAGGACATCGAATTCGCCGTGATTGTGATGGGTCTGGGTTGAATAAGCAGGTTGCCGGCAACAATAACTATTTCGTAGTTGGGATTGCTTAGGGTGCCCATGGTTATGGGATAAGCGCCTGTATCCTCGCCTTCTCGTCTGCTCAACTCTCCGCTCAGCGTATCGCCTTCAACCATCGTGCCGCCGTACAGACCGTAGGTAAATTCGGGATCGTGGTTGCCGTATATCTTGTTCTTGGCATCGGCAATAATAACTATAAGTCTTTGCGTAATCTCGAACTGTCCGTCAATCAGCGTAATGTCATAATTCTTGTTGGTTTCGTTTGTCAATGAACCTGATGTCACATCATAGAAATCAACATCTTCGCCGGAGACTCTGCTCAAGCTGCCCGCAAGCTCATCTTCAAAGACAAGATTGCCCAAAGTAATGGCGTATGTCAACTGCGGATCCTCGTAGCCATAAGTTTTCGACAAGGCGTCGGGGGTTATGGAAATAGGTCTTCTGTTGATCGTGAACAAGTTGTTCTCGAAGAATATTGTGTAATTCGGATTGTTTGCGGTGTTGATGGAGCCTGCATATATGTTATAAATACCGACATTCTCTCCCGCCGCTCTGGCAACGGCACCCGAAAGCTGCTCTTCGAAAGCCATGCTTCCCGAGGTTATTTCGTAAGTCAATTCAGGGTCGCTGTCGCCGTATGTCTTTGAGTTCACAACCGCCGAGACTATAATCGAACGTTGTTCGATTGTCAATTCGCCATCAATAAAGGTTATGGAATAATTTGTGTTGTTGTCATCAGTCAGCGTACCCTGTCTTATGGCATAGCTGCCCAGCGCCTCGCCTTCGTCTCTTGTCAGCGCGCCTTCGAGCGCATCTACAAAGCCAAGGCTGCCGCTAGTGATAAGATAGCCTAAGAATGGATCGGAATCGCCATAGGCTCTTTTCAAGGTGTTGGCAGTCACGGTAATAGCTCTCTTCGTGATGACAAAGATGTTATCTACAAAAGTAATATTATAGTTGGGGTTGTTGTCATTTGTCAGCGTGCCCTGTGTGATGGGATATGAGCCGACATCTTCTTCGGCAGGTCTTTCGGGTAAGCCGTTGAGTTTGTCATCGCCGACAAGATTTCCCTCTGTGACTTCATAAGGAAGCGGCGGAGACTGGTAGCCGTATATCTTTCCATCGGCTATTGCGGAAACCGTTATGTTCCTTCTGATTATGATGAATGCGCCATCATTGAAAGTAATGTCATAGTTGGGGTTTTTGTCGTTTGTCAAGGTGCCAATATTTATGATATAGCTGCCTACGTTTTCGCCCGATACTCTTTCGATAGCGCCCGCAAGCATGTCGGTGAAGGCAAGCTCGCCCGATTCAAACACATATTCAAGCGCAGGGTCGGCGTCGCCGTAGGTCTTTTGTTTATCGACGGCGGTAAGCGTCAGCGGTCTGGCTTTTATGTCAAGTTGCGATTTTACATATGAAATATCATAGTTTTTGTTGTTTTCGTTGGTGATGTTGTTGCGCAGAATATCGTATGCGCCTTTGTTCTCGCCCAAAACTCTGATCAATTCGCCCGAAATCGTATCATCAAAAACAATGTTGCCTTGGCTGATGAAATATGTCAAGCCGGGATCTCCATAGCCGTATATTTTGCTCTTTGCCTCAGCCGAAATTGTTATGGGACGGCGGTTGATAGTGAAAGAGTTGCCTTCATAAGAGATGTCATAGCTGTTGTTCTCGGACTGTACTATGCTTATGGGATATACGCCCACATCTTCACCAATAGACCTCGCTACTGCGGCAGATATGGTGTCGTAATAAGCAAGGCTGCCCGAGGTTATGCTGTATGACAGCCCCGGATCGGCATCGCCGTAGATCTTTGACATGTCATCGGCTTTTATGGTGATGGGTCTCTTGTTGATGGTGAGATATTCCGACACAAAACTAATTGCGTAATTCGTATTGTCTAATGTGCCGATTTTGAGTTGATACTTGCCGACAAATATTCCTGCCTCTCTCGACAAGCTGCCCGAAAGCGTATCGTCCGATACCAAATTCCCGCTAGTCAGCGTGTAGTCGAAAATCGGATCATTGTCGCCATATATTTTGGAGACGGCATGCGCAGTAACTGTCAACGGTCTTTGGTTTATGACAAGATATTCAGTAGCAAGCACTGTTACGTAGTTTATGCCTGCCGATACTGTGCCTGCGCCGATGTTGTAGCTGCCTACATTTTCGCCTGCAACTCTGACCAATGAACCTGTTACGTTGTCCTCAGGCAACAGATTGGTATAATTGAAAGTCAATGCAGGGTCTGCTTCGCCGTAAGTCTTTTCTTGCGGGTCGGCGACTACGCTAAGTTCCCTCTTTTGTATCGCCAGCGTAAACACCTTGCTGACTGCGGTATAGTTGATAGTTTCGGGAGCCGAGACAGTGATTTGAAAACTTCCTGCAAGCGTGTATCCTTGTGTCGGAGAGAAACTCATAACAGCTTGGCTATGGTTCAGCGTGACATCAAGCAGCTTTTGCGTTCCGTCATAAATATGTGTCTGTACCGTATCGCCAAGCACTCTGCCTGTGGCTTTTGTGACGGTCAATGTGCCGTTGACAAATGAAGCAGAATAGTTGGTGTAGGTGTTTGCTTTTATTTGGATATAATATGTGGCTACGGCGGCATACTGCGTATAGTCGGTATATGCCTCATCGCCTAAGTCGTCGTTGTTCTCCAATCCTATATAAGTGAAAGTAAACACCGGTATCGGCGAGCCATATTCTATGGTCAGATCGTCGACTATTACGGTCAATGCTTTCTTGTTTACGGTAAGCAATCCGCCATAAGTCGTCAAAGTATAGTTGGCGTGAGTTTTGATGTTTATGGTGATTGCGTAGCTGCCGATGTCGCCATAACGCTCATATGGCGTAGATGCGGTATCAATCAATGTATCGTTGTTGACTAAGCCTGTATAGCTGATACTAAACACAGGAAGAGCCTCGCCGTAGGTTATGCTCTTATTGTGGGCGGTAACCGTGGCGGCTTTCTTGTCGACCATCAATGCTCCCGGCTGATAATTGCCGACATAATTGGTATATGTGTTGGGTGCTATGCTGATTGGGTAATAACCGGCATCGCCGTATCTTGAATACTCAGCGCTTGCGGTGTCGCTCAAGGTGTCACCGTTCACCAATCCCATATAGCTTATGGTGTAGGCAGGCGGATAGTCGCCGTAGATTATGTTCTTGCTTTCGGCGTATATGTTGATGGTCTTCTTGCCGACGGTCAAAGTGCCTGTATCATAAGTGGCGAGATAGTTTTGGTAGGTATCAGGTGTCACCGTCAAAACAAAGGTGCCTACGTCGTCATAACGCTTGTAAGTTGTTGTGATGGTATCCGTCAAGGTGTCATCGTACACAAGCCCTGTATATGTCGATGTGAAGGTGGGCAATGCGTCGCCGTAGGTCAACAAGACATCGTTGGCTTTTATGACGATATTCTTTTTATGGATAATAAATCTAGAATCCAACAGCGTAATTTGGTAGTTGTCATTCTTCAGCGTGCCCATTATTATGGCATAGTTTGCTACGTTTTCGCCGCCAAACCTGGAAAGGCTTCCGCTGAGGGTATCGCCGTCAATCAATTCTCCCGAGACGATATCATATGTGATGACAGGGTCCGCATCGCCATAGGTCTTTGAGCCCTGCGCCGCAATACTGATTTTCTTGTCGTTGACAATCAGCGTACCTGTTTTGTAAATCCCGACATAATTCGTATAGCTATTCGGGGCGACACTGATGACATATGCTCCGGCAGCGTCGTACTGCTGATATGAAGCTTCGACAATATCGCTCAATATATCGTCGTTTACCAGTCCGACATAACTGATGGTATATGTCGGAGGAGCCTCGCCGTAAACGATGCTCTTGTCGTCGGCTGTTATGGTAACTTCTCTCTTTTCAACGCGCAACATGCCTATTGAATAATTGGCGGTATAGTTTTTATAGATGTTGTGTTTCACCGTCAAAGAAAAGGTGCCTACATTGTTATAACGGTTATAGTCTGTTGTGACGGTATCAATCAAGGTGTCTGTACCTACAAGTCCCGTATATGCCACAGTAAACACAGGCAATGCATCACCATAAATGATTGTTGTATCGTCAGCCTTTGCGGTGATAGTCTTTTTGTAAATCGAGAATATCGCAACATTCATCGAAATAGCATAGTTATTGTTGTTCAACGTTCCGAGGGTAAATAAATAATCTCCGGCATCTTCGCCTTGCTCTCTGGAAATGCTTCCCGTCAAGCTGTCGCCCGAAAGCAATGAACTCGAAGTAATCTCATAGGAGAAAGTCGGCTCGGATTGACCATAAGTCTTGCTTGTCGATGCCACGGTGATACCCAAAGCTCTCTTGGTTATGGCAAATTTCATTGATACGAAAGTGATTTTATAGTTCGGGTTGTCGTTATCGGTGAGCGTGCCCTGCAGGACATCGTATTCGCCGACGATCTCTCCCGCGACTCTTGTCAGCTCGCCGACAAGATATTCATCATCGACAAGGTTTCCTGCCGTAATATGATATCCCAAAACAGGATCGAAAGTGCCGTATTCTTTTGATTGTAGGTTGGCTGTCACTGTCAGCGCTTTTCTTGTGATATGGAAGGTGTTCGTGTGGAAGATGAAAGTATAGTTGTCACCTGCCGTCAAAGTACTCTTATAGATTGCATAGTCGCCCACGCCTTCGCCCGAGCTTCTGCTGAGCATGCCTGTAAAAGTGTCATTTCCGACCAATCCGACTTGTGTATAAGTGATTTCAGGGTTGGCGTCGCCGTACTCCTTGCTGACTTCGTCGGCGTAAACGGTAAGAGTCTTTCGAGTAATGCCCAAAATGAAGTCCGTCGATGCAGCATAATAGTTCGTCGTTTGCGCCGCGCTTACGGTGATGGGATAAGTGCCATAATCGGAATAACCCCGAATAGGTGAATACGTCAACTCCGTTTCAGTATGGTTGAGAGAAACTGCAAGGTTTTGGACAACGCCGTTGTACTCATAAGATTGATTGGCGGCGCCGGATATGACTGCCGCAATTCTGTTTACGGTCAGCGTTCCTGCTTGATATGTCGGTGCGTAGTTTGTATAGGTCTTGTCTGCAACTGAAATGGTATACGCGCCTGCGTTATTGCCAACGGTATAATTTGTTGTGATGGTATCCGACAAAGTATCGCCGTTTATTAATCCGCTATAAGTTATGGTTAGGGCAGGAACGGCGTCTTTGTAATTTATGGTTTTGTCGTCGGCTTTTATGGTGACGGCTTTCTTGTTCACTGTCAGCGTTCCGTTGACAATCTGGGCAGTATAGTTCGGATATGTCCGCGACTGTGCCGTGATAGCATAGATGCCGGCGTTGTTGTCTTGCGCATAGGAACATAGCAGAATGTCGGTGAAGCTTTCGCTTCCGACAAGTCCTTCATAACTTACGGTATAAGTCGGAGGCGCGTCGCCGTATGTCACAGTTTTGTTGGTGACTCTGACAGTAAGCGGCTTCGGCGTAATGGTTAATTTGTTGTAGATGTAACTGAAATTGTAATTCGAACTCAAAGACAGTGAGCCGATATTTATGGTGTAGCTGCCGGTATTTTCTCCTGCAACCCTGGAAAGACTGCCCGAGAAGCTGTCGCCCGATGCTATACTGCCGGTAGTAACCGTATAGTCCAAGGCCGGATCGGCTGCGCCGTAAACTTTTGTGTTTGCGTTGGCGGTGACAGTAACATTTCGCTTTGTGACAGTCAAGGTACCGGTAGAAAATACATAATCATAGTTTCCGACATTCGAAACGGTGAAAGTACCTGCAGAAATGGTATAGTTGCCTACGATACTTCCTGCCGCTCTCGTCAAGGCGCCGTTAAAGCTGTCGGTAGGCGCTTTACTGCCGCTTGTTATTGTATATGTGAAAGTCGGATCTGCATCGCCGTATGTTCTGGTTTTGTCGTCTGCCCGAATGGCAAGAGGTCTTTTGTTGATCGTCAAAGTACCCGGGAAGAATACCAAGTTGTAGCTGCTGATATTGCTTATGGTCAAAGTGCCCTGATTTATGGAATAATAGCCGACGTTGTTGCCCGCAACTCTTGTAAGACTGCCGCTGAAACTGTCGCCGCTTCCAAGACTGCCTGCCGAAATGGCATGCGTCAAAGCAGGTTGGCTGTCGCCATAGATCATAGATTTATTTTCGGCGCTGACCGTAATGTCACGCTTGTTGATGACGATTCTCACAGAATCTGTCAGCACATCTGCGCCGCTCTTCTTTATGGCATATGCGCCGTAATATTCGCTGGTGCTTGCAAACTTCGGCGGAGTGGCGCCCGGGGTAAAGTTCGAGCCGCCGCTATAGTTTACGGCGGAGACGGTATATCCGTTTCCGTTATATCTTGCATTGAAGGCGGCAAGAGTCATCTCGCCCACAGTCGGGGTGTGGAACCTCGGTTCTAATGTTTTCAGCGATCCGTCATAGGTCGTTGTCATAGGCGTTGTAGCCGCTCTTGTGACGGTATTTACGGTCACGTTCGTGGTAAATACATTATCTAAATAGTCGGTTACTGTCAATGCGAAGGTAGAATTGCTGTTTGTTTTTATTTCGAAGGCATCGTTATAAACACCGGTGCCAAAATTCTTGATGCCGCTGTCCCAGCTTCCTGTGGAATATGTCTTGGATATGGGGTCATAAACCTTTTCGACGCCCGTTGCGCGAATACTCTTTATGCCGATACCGTCAAATACATCAAAGAAAGCTGTGCAAGTATTTGGGTTCGTTGATTTGGCGATGACTTCGCTCTCATTGTTGGAAATGGTGAATTTCGTATAGCTAAGCGTGCCCGAAGGCGTACCCCCGAGATAATATCTGACGACATAATAACCCTTTCTGTCGACAATAACGCCTTTTTTGGACAATGCTTTGAAGTTTGCTCCGCCATACGTACCGCCGGCGTCGTATACAGCCTTGTTGACTTGCGCAATGGCAAAATTCGAACTGCTGCCATAAAAATAGTTTAATTTTACTCTGCT
>CAYJBS010000011.1:36034-37422 GCA_964368435.1 uncultured Christensenella sp.
ATATCGTTATTCAAATCAACGGTCAGCATCATGCCGCCGTTGGAGATAAATTTGGAATCGAGACCGGTGTCTTGGAAAGTACCGTTGTCGGTTATTTGAAAATACTGGTTGGTGCCGTAGCCTGTGCATTTTAGATTGTTGCCGGAATCAATGGCAAGGGTGTTGCCTCCGCCTGCAGCCACTGCTTTATATGAGCCGGACACTGTTTGGAGCGCCGATTTCATATTGGAGGTAAGGTACGGGTCATTGTTGGGCTGGGCGCCGACACCAAGCTTGCCGCCCCTGTTGTCTCCCCAAGTATAGAGCGTCGTTCCGTTCAAAGCTGCGCTGTGCAGTTCTCCCGCAGATATGTAAGTAAAGTTGTTGCCGATGAATACGGCTGTCGGCGCGCGCCATATTGTGGTTGTTGTGCTATTGCCGCCTAATTGAAAATGTAGGTTGCCGCCCCAAGTATATAGCTTGCTGCCGGTATTAAGCGCCATGGAATGTTCAGAGCCTGCTTCAATCTGTTTTATGCCGGTTATGTTGAGTTTTTGCGGGGTATTGATTATGGCAGTCGTAGAGTTGTTGCCGACTTGCCCCAAAGAGTTGCCGCCCCAGCCCCAAACGTTGCCGAGGTTTGTCATAAGCAGCGACTGATATTCGCCTGCAGATACATCGGTGGGAAATTCATTTGATGCGAAGCCGAACCTTGAAGTGATGTCCTGCGGAATACCGGTAGATGTGGTGGATGTCACTCCGTTGCCTACTGCGCCGAACTCCTGTCTGCCCCAGGCGTACACCTTGTAGCCCGATGCATCCGTGCTGTTCTTTTTGTAGTCATAGCCTATTGCCAAACTATGATAGCCGCCTGCCGATACTTTTGTGACGGTCAAGTGGTTGAGCGCGACAACCGGCTGAAAATATGTATAATATGTGGAGGTCGCGGGAGCGGTGGCGCTGCTTCCCTTGTACGCCGCGCCTGCGGACAGTCCCAACTGCAAATGCTCGTTCGAGCCGCGCGTAAAGACAAAGCCGTCCTTGTCGGTGACTATGATATGAAACTTGCCCGAATCGATATCAAGGTATTCCCAGGAATAGCCGAAACCGAAGCTGCTCAAGCCGTCTTTTATGCCGCCGTTGTCTGCTATGGTCGACAAATAATCGGCGCCTGACTGTGCCGATTTTGAAGAATTTTGGGTGGGTGCATTGATTGTGGGTGACGATTGATGATTGAAAAGAAAGTCGGTAATTGTCGATCCGGAGGATAACACCACGGTACAGACAATGGCGGAAAAAACCAAAGTTACGAGAATTTTTGTTAGATTCTTTCTTGTTGATTTTTTCATATTGACCTTCTCACCTTTTATATTATATGCAGATTATATATCTATAGGTTTATTATATAT
>CAYJBS010000012.1:0-16724 GCA_964368435.1 uncultured Christensenella sp.
TCGAAGCCGAGGACGGCACAGCGCTGCCCTGCGGCTGCTCGGCGATGATGTCGGTTAAGAATTAATTTTTCTTGAATCTACACGGTATATTCCTTTTCCCATCTTGAAACGCTCAAGCATATATGGTACAATAATAACTATGAGGGGAAAGGATATGAGACGAAAGAAGTTATACAAAATTTTCACGATGCTTTTGTTATTGATAATTTTGCTGTCGCTTGTTTCATGCGCGAAAAAAAACCTGCCGGAGGAACGGCGAGAGAGTAACCCTTCAAAACATTTTTCAACAGAGTTTTTTTATTGCACGTTAGAAGACAATTATGTAACCATAACGGGGCTTACTCCGGAGGCGAAAGAACTCGAAGAAATAACTATTCCCGTATACATAGCTGACAAATATGTCAATGAACTGATAATTGACGAGGATATTGAAGAGAGCAGCATAAAAAAGATATATGTTCAGCATCCTCTGGCTGTTGATTTTGATAAAATAAACAACTCAAGCAAAAAATTTATCTTGAATTTTGATGTAAACTTTGATGCATTTAGTTTTATTGTTTCAAATTCGAATTTTCTTGATGATTTTAATTATTTGCAAGACTATTTAAACGAATTCGTCGAGTCTCAAGCCATATTATCTCCCGAAATGTTGTTACAATTTGCGCAAACGTTCTTAGCTACCAATGGTCTGATTCATGATGAGGAACTCGAGAATGAACTTGATGAAATCGAGGATGAGATATATGAATATTCATATTTTAATAAAATAACCAATATATCGTACAGATATAACATCGAATCTGCCAAGCACAGATATTACTGGGCGGATTTTGCCGCACCCGGAGAGAAGATTCTGCCGCCACCCGATCCTGCGCTTAACGGTTATATTTTCGGCGGTTGGTACACAGATGCGGCGTTGACAAATTTATATGATTTTGATAGCGGTATACCGTTTGAAGATACATCAAATACGGAGGAGCAGGATTCGATAGAAGAAGGAGAGGAAGAACAGCTTCCTGAGGAAAAGCCGGTTAAGCCTTTTTTGCTTTATGCGAAGTGGGTGAGCCGTGGATAAGTGCTTTGTCGGATGTGTCTTTATCGGCATAATAATTGTTGCTATATGCGTGCTGTCTTTTTTTGCTTTCACCAATACTTTTTTCCCGCCTGCTGTCAGTTTTGATCAAGAGGGCGGCTGGGGCGGAAGCAAAAAAGTAGAAATAACAGATGAGGAGCTTCCCGACGCGGTAGCGCCCAAAAGGACGGGATATATTTTCAAAGGATATTTCGACCAAAAGGACGGAAATGGCAAGCAATACTATTCGGCAACAATGGAGAAAATGTCCGAAAAAGATTTCAAACGTTCGAAAGAATTATTCGCATATTGGGTTACAGACAAGGAATATGAAGCGGCATATGAATTTGATTTCAGATTAAAAGACGATAAGACCTACGAATTGACAAAAGTGTATTCCATTCCTATAATCGTAGAGATACCCGATTCTTTTAACGAAAAACCCGTTACTTCTATCGGCAGAGAAGCTTTTATGTTTTCATCAGTCAATCGAGTAGTAATTCCCGACACGGTGAAAAAAATCGGATACCGCGCTTTCTATTATTGTTCGTCTTTGACGAGTATAATCGTTCCCGACAGCGTATCCGAGATCGGCGAAGGAGCATTCGAAGGGTGCAAAAAACTTGAGACCATAATGTTTCCTTCGGATTTGACATCTTTGCCGAAAAATGTATTGAAGGATTGCTTGAGCTTGAATACAATCAATCTGGGCAATGATATAGTATCAATCGGAGAGGCGGCTTTTTCGAACTGTAAAAGCCTGGCAACAATAAATTTGCCCGATACGCTTACGGCAATCGAGAAAGAAACCTTCAAAAATTGCACAAGCCTTACCGAATTGTCGCTGCCGAACAATTTGACAAGTATAAAACGAGCGGCATTCCAAAACTGCTCCATGCTGGAACAAATGGAGATTCCCACAAAAGTTAAAACTATAGAAGATTATGCGTTTTCGAATGTTTCGGCGGAAATATCTTTTGGGCAAGACTCGGAGATGACGGTTCTTGCCAAAGGCTGCTTTATCAATTATGGCGGCAGTTCTATTGAATTGCCTGACAATATCCAAAATATAAAGAGCTTGGCTTTTGCAAACTGTCCGAATCTGACAAGTGTTACACTGAATTCTTCTTTGGTTTCGATAGACAAGTACGCCTTCCAAAGCTGCAAAAATCTTACCGAAATAAGCATACCCGTCAGTGTAGTACAAATCGACGTCGAGGCTTTTTATTTGTGTGAACAGCTTGTCATAAGCTATCAGCAATAGAAACAATTCTTTTGAAATCCGTTGCAATCTAATTTTCGATATGGTATTATTTGTTTGATACTTCTTTAATGTTGGTACAGTGATGCCGACAAGATAACAAAACATAAAAGTTTACTATCTTGCCCGCCATTACTGTGCGGGCAATGTTATATAAAGAAAGAAAATAGGAGGCATTATGCAGAAAAAAGCAGTTTTGATGGATTCGTTGGCGATGAATCGCGCCTTAATCAGACTTTCACACGAGATTATCGAGAAAAACCGCGGCACCGACAACATAGCGCTTGTGGGCATTCGCACACGTGGAGTTCCTCTTGCCAAGAGACTTGCGTCGCACATAAAAACCAGCGAAGGCGTTGACATAAAAGTCGGTATTCTTGACATCACGCTATACCGTGACGACCTGTCCATAATTGCCGATCATCCCGTCATCAATTCCACAGACATAGATTTCAACATAGTAGGCAAGCATATCATACTTGTTGACGATGTGCTATATACAGGCAGAACAGCCAGAGCGGCGATTGAAGCAATTATGGAAATGGGCAGACCTGCCAGCATACAGCTTGCCGTAATGGTAGACAGAGGGCACAGAGAGTTGCCCATTCGCGCTGACTATGTCGGCAAAAACGTGCCTACGTCGAGGAACGAAGTCATAAAGGTTGACCTTGCGGATACCGACGGCGCAGACGAAGTGCTATTATACGAAAAGGTTTAAGGTCTTTAATTAAAGACCTTTTTTTTGGAAAAGCGAGAGAATAAGATGAAATTGGAAAGAAAAGATTTGCTGGGACTAAAAGAGCTGGACAGCTCAGAAATAGCTGCAATACTTGACGTTGCCAAGGAAATGAAAAAAATCCTTGTGCAAGGTGTCAAGAAACTTCCGCATCTGCAAAACAAGAGCGTAGTCAGTCTTTTTTATGAAAACAGCACCAGAACACGAATGAGTTTTGAACTTGCCGGCAAGTTCCTTTCGGCCTCTGTTTCGAATATCGCTGTGGCGACTTCTTCGGTGCAAAAGGGCGAGACGCTTATTGACACAGGCAAGACGCTTGACGCGCTGATGACGGATATCATCGTCATTCGACACACCTGTTCGGGTGCGCCGCATCTGCTTGCCAAGAATATCAGAGCAGGCGTCATAAATGCCGGGGATGGCATGAACGAGCATCCCACGCAGGCGCTGCTTGATATGTTCACAATGCAAGACAAGTTCGGCGATTTGAAAGGGCTGAAAGTAGCAATAGTAGGCGACATAAAACATTCCAGAGTTGCGCGCAGCAACATAATCGGATTGACAAAGCTGGGCGCTACGGTTTCAATAGCCGCGCCAAGAACGCTTTTGCCCTATGACATAGAAAAAATGGGGGCGAGAGTTTGCACCATTGACGAAGCAGTAGAGGGCGCAAACGCCGTGATGTCACTCCGCATGCAGCTTGAAAGACAGCAAAGCGGGCTTATTCCGTCAAGAAAAGAATATGGCAGGTTCTTCGGACTTACTCCCGAAAGAATGGCGAAAGCCGACAGCGGAGCGCTTGTCATGCATCCGGGACCGATGAACAGAGGCGTTGAACTTACTTCGGATGTTGCCGACTGCGAACAAAGCGTCATAAACGAGCAGGTCACCAACGGTGTTGCCGTGCGTATGGCGGTTATGTTTTTGCTGACGAGAGGAGGCAGAAAGCTATGAAACTTTTGATAAAAGGCGCAAGCGTTTTCGGTTATAACTCCCCAAAAGACATTTTGATGAGAGACGGCAAGATCGAAAGGATTGAAGAAAACATCTCAAAAAAATGCGACAAGACCATCGATGCCAAGGGACTATATGCCATTCCCGGGCTTGTGGATATGCATGTGCACTTGCGCGAGCCGGGCTTTGAACACAAAGAAAATATATATACCGGCACAAGAGCGGCGGCTAAAGGCGGCTTTACTTCGGTATGCTGCATGCCCAACACCCGTCCCATTTGCGACAACGAGTCTGTGGTGACTTATATTAAGGACCAGGCAGGCAAGGCGGATTTTTGTAGGGTTTATCCCATCGGCGCCATCACAAAAGGACAAGAGGGCAAGGAACTTGCCGAAATAGGTTGCATGAAAGACGCAGGAATCGTTGCATTGAGCGACGACGGCAACCCTGTGGAGAACTCACAAATAATGCGTCTGGCTTTGGAATATGCCGCCGATTTCGGTTTGCCTGTTATCAGCCATTGCGAAGACAAAAAGCTTGTTTCCGACGGACTGGCAAACGAAGGCTTTTATGGCACGCTGGCAGGACTGCGTGGCAACACGAGAGCTGCCGAGGAAGTCATGGTGGCAAGAGAAATCGTGCTTGCCGAAATGCTCAACACAAGGGTGCATATCGCACATGTCAGCACGGCGGGCAGTGTAGAACTTGTTCGTCAAGCCAAAAAAAGAGGCGTGAAAGTAACATGCGAAAGCTGTCCGCACTATTTCGTGCTTGAAGACAGCCTTTTGCTTTCCTTTGATACCAACTTGAAAGTAAATCCACCCATAAGGACAGAGCGCGACCGTCAAGCCATAATTGAAGGCATAAAAGACGGCACTATAGACTGCATAGTCACCGATCATGCTCCGCACAGCCGTGACGAAAAAAATATTGAATTCCAATACGCCTTGAACGGCATAAGCGGAATCGAAACTTCTTTGGCGCTGTCTTACACCTATTTAGTCAAAGCAGGTCATATCACATTTGAAAGACTTGTTGAACTCATGTCCATCAATCCTTCGGCTATTCTCGGACTGCAAAGTGGCTTAGCCGTCGGCGCAACCGATGTCACCATAGTCGACTTGAACGCACAGCACAAAATAGAGGTGGCAAAATTTTTGTCAAAGGGCAAGAATTCTCCCTTCAACGGCTATGAGGTTTTTGGCAAAGCATTGTATACTATAAGAAACGAAAAAATAATAAATTGCGAGGAATTATGATAATAGATAATTTAATCGAAAAAATTGTTGAAAAGAACAATCCCTCGGTGGTCGGGCTTGACACCTGCGTCAGCTATCTGCCGAATGTCGCCGACATTAAGGACAACTACACCGCAGGCGAGGAACTGTTGAAGTTTAACAAAGCCGTCATTGACAGCGTTGCCGATGTCGTGCCTGCCGTAAAAGTACAAATTGCGTATTACGAAATGTACGGCATTGCCGGCATAAAGGCTTTTGCCGATACGCTTGTTTATGCCGAACAAAAAGGTTTGGCAACAATAGCAGACATAAAGCGCAACGACATAGCTTCGACGGCGAAAGCATACAGCAATGCTTTTCTAGGACGCAACGATATCGGCATAAAACGTTCGTTTAAAGCTGATTTTATCACCATAAATGCCTATTTTGGCACAGACGGCGTGGCGCCTTTTATAGAGGATTGCACAGAACGCGACAGAGGACTTTTTATTTTGGTACGCACTTCGAACCCTTCTTCGGACGAACTGCAAAGTTTGATTTTGAATGACGGCAGACGGGTATATGAGGCTGTGGCGGACATGGTCGACAAATGGGGACAACCGCTGATAGGCAAATACGGCTACAGCAGCATAGGCGCAGTAGTAGGCGGCACACATAAGGAAGAATGCGCAAAGCTCCGCAAACAAATGAAAAACACATTTTTCTTGGTGCCGGGATATGGAGCGCAGGGCGGCAGCGCGGATATGCTCAAAGGTTGTTTCGATGACAACGGGCTGGGCGCAATCGTCAACTCCTCCAGAGGTATTTTGACAGCCTATAGACAGAAGAAATATAGCAACAATTTTGCAGAGGCGGCAAGGCAGGCTGCCATAGCAATGAAAGACGATATCAACAAAGTATTGGGCAAATAAGGAATTATATGGGATATTTGGTACTGGAGAACGGCAAGATTTTTCAAGGAAGTCTTATCGGAAGCAAAACAAGCGTAATAGGCGAGGTTGTATTCAACACCGGCATGACAGGCTATGAAGAGATTATTTCCGATCCGTCATACAAAGGACAAATGGTTGCTTTCACCTATCCGCTGATAGGGAACTATGGCATAAACTACGAGGATATGGAGTCGGCAAGACCCCAAGTATCCGGTCTTATTGTTCGTGAAATGTGTGAGTTGCCGTCGAACTGGCGTTCGCAAACTACGCTTGACGACTATTTGGCAGAGAACCACATAAGCGGCATTCAAGGCATTGATACCAGAGATTTGACAAAAACAATAAGAGAATTCGGCACGATGCGCGGCATAATCACCCAACAGTTGCCCACAGAAGAGCAGTTGGCGCAGATGAAGCGTTACGAAATCCGCAATCCGATAAAAGAAGTTTCTACAAAAGAAAAATACCGTACATTCGGCAGTGGGAAAAGAGTTGCTGTCATCGATTTGGGACTTAAGCGCAGCATACTCAGTTGCCTTGGCAAGCGTGATCTCGATTTGACTGTTTTTCCCCAATCTGTCACGGCGGAAGAGATTTTGAGCGAGAATTTTGACGGTTTGGTATTGACAAACGGTCCCGGCGACCCAAAGGATAATACCGAAATCATAAGCAATTTGCGAAAAATGTTGGGCAAAATTCCTATCTTCGGCATTTGTATGGGGCATCAGCTGTTGGCGCTTGCGCACGGCGCAAACACCATAAAATTAAAATACGGACACCGTGGCAGTAATCATCCCATAAAAGATTTGTTGACGGGAAAAATGTATATCTCCTGTCAAAACCATAGTTTTGCCGTGGAAGAGGACAGTTTGCCCGAGCATAGCATAATCAGTTTCATAAATTGGAATGACAAGACCGTAGAGGGTGTAATATACAACGATTGCTGTTTCGGAGTGCAGTTTCATCCCGAGGCAGGCGCAGGACCCAATGATGCAGGATTTCTCTTCGATGAGTTTATCGCGCTTATGGAAAAGGGCATATAATGATTTCCTTCAATGCAAAAATACTATCAAATGAAGCTCAAGGCTGTGACATCTACAAATTATCGCTGTCTGTTGACAAATTGCCGAAAATTCAATGCGGTCAGTTTGTCATGGTATCATGCGGCTCATCTGACGGTATTTTGCTGAAAAGACCCATCAGCATACACGATTTTGACGGCGATACCGTCACACTGCTGTATGAAACGATAGGAAAAGGTACTTTGGCGCTTTCGAAAATGACAGCAGGCGAATTTGTAGACATCATTCTGCCGCTGGGCAAGGGCTTTGATCTGAAGGATTACAAGCGTGTTGCATTGGTTGGCGGAGGGCTTGGAATATTTCCGCTGTACTCTGTAATCAAACTTCATCCTGAAATAGACTATTATGCTTATCTCGGCGCAAGGGACACGGCGCGCTTTGTTTGCGCAGACAGTTTTCAAGAAAAATGCGCATGTGTCAAGCTGGCTACCGATGACGGAAGCGTTGGCAGAAAGGCTTTTATTACCGATATTCTGAAAGAAGATTTGGACAAAACTGCTTTTGACGCAATTTTTGCCTGCGGTCCGAAACCTATGCTTAAGGCTCTCAAAAATGTCACTAAAGATACTCAAATACCTGTTTTTGTGTCAATGGAAGAGCATATGGGTTGTGGCTTTGGC
Source organism: uncultured Christensenella sp. (assembly GCA_964368435.1). Classification (GTDB taxonomy): domain Bacteria; phylum Bacillota; class Clostridia; order Christensenellales; family DTU072; genus DTU072. The sequence continues at coordinate 7,896 of CAYJBS010000012.1, forward strand.
GTTTGTTTGACTTGCACTTGCGCAACAGTTCGCGGCAACAAAAGAGTGTGCGCCGACGGACCTGTTTTTCCCCTTGACGAGGTGATATTATGAGCAGGCTTTTTACCGAAATAAACGGCGTCGCCTTAAAAAATCCCGTAATATGCGCAAGCGGTACCTTCAACTTCGGAGAAGAATTTAAGCAATTTTTTCCGCTCTCAAAACTTGGCGGTATATCGCTGAAAGGTCTTACGCCGGAAAAAAGAGAGGGCAACGACAGTCCGAGAATTGCCGAAACATATGGCGGTATCATAAACAGCGTTGGCTTGCAGAATCCCGGTCTTGACGACTTTTTGAAGGATTATTTGCCGTCTTTATTGAAAGAAGACACCGTGCTTATTGCAAATATCGCAGGAAATACCGTCGAGGATTATTGCGAAATGTCCGAAAAACTCAGCCGCACGGATGTTGACATAATAGAGTTGAACATAAGCTGTCCCAACGTCAAAAAAGGCGGACTTGCCTTTGGTGTCGAACCGAAAGGAATTGAGAGCATCGTCAGCGCAGTGAAAAGTCACTGCCAAAAGCCGCTCATGGTCAAGTTGACGCCCAATGTGGCGGATATCGTCCAGAATGCGCTTGCCGCAGAGGCAGGAGGCGCCGACAGCATTTCGCTGATAAACACCATCAGAGCCATGGCTATAGACATAAAAACTCGCAAGCCTGTACTTGCAAACGTCATCGGCGGTCTTAGCGGCAGGGCAATAAAACCCATTGCGCTTCGTATGGTTTTTGAGTGCGCAAGGGCAATAAAAATCCCCATAATTGGTTTAGGCGGCATATTTACCGCTGAAGATGCGGTGGAGTTTTTGCTTGCAGGAGCGTCAGCTGTTCAGATAGGCACGGCGAATATGATAAACCCCATGGCAGCCGTCGAGATTATTGACGGGCTGGAAAAGTACTGTTATGAAAATAACATTAAAAACATAAAAGAAATCGTCGGAGGACTAAGGATATGACAGACAGAGAAATGCTTGAAATTTTTGAAAAAACAGGCGGACTGTTGAATGGTCACTTTTTGTTGACCAGCGGCAGACACAGCAACAGATTTATGCAATGCGCCAAGCTGTTTATGTATCCCGAATATAGCGAACTGCTCTGCGTAGAACTGGCAAAAAAGCTGTCTCCGCTCAATATTGAGTGTGTGACTTCTCCTGCAATCGGCGGCATCATAATGGGCTATGCCGTAGCAAAACACCTCAACAAAAAGAATATTTTTGCCGAAAGAGAAAACGGCGCTATGTGCTTTCGCCGCGGCTTTGAAATAAGAAGAGGCGAAAGGTGCGTAGTCGTCGAAGATGTCGTTACTACGGGTGGTTCTGTGAAAGAAGTCGTATCATTGGTGAAAGAACACGGCGGAGAAGTCGTTGCGGTGGCGTCAATCGTCGACAGAAGCGGTGGCAAAATAGATTTCGGCGTGCCGTTCTTTTCGTTGCTCTCAATGGACATCACCTCGTATTCCCCTGATGAATGCCCTATATGCAAAGAAGGCTTGCCGCTTGTCAAACCGGGTAGCAGAAAAACTTTAGGCTAATTTAATTGAATTTTGGTTGAACGACTACCGTTTTGAAGTCGGTATAGGTCACCAGTCCCGGAACGCCGCTTTTGTGGCGTTTTACATTTTTTCGAAGAGTATAATCAATCTCGGCTTTGGGGCTGTCCTTGGTTTCCGAAAAGTATGCGCAAATCTCGGCGGCTCTTTGCAAAATACGGTCGGTGACATTGCCTTTTATGATTGTGTGCGCTCCATGATAATCTTTTGCGTGTAACCAAAGGTCGTTTGAGGAAGCAATGCTGAAAGTGACGGCGTTGTTTTGAATGTTGTTTTTACCGACATAAATATCGGCGCCTTCAAAAATGATGTGTAACGGCGCAGAGGGTGCAGATTTTTTTTGCTTTTTGGGGTTTTGAACCTTTCTGCCGTCAACAGCGCGCAACTCTTCCAAAATTTCTTGATATTCTTGCTTGGTGTCGGAAGTTTTTATGGCGGAGGCAAAAGTCTGCAAATATTGTCGCTGTACATAAAGCATGTCAAGTTGTTGAAGGGAGATCTCTTTGGCGCGTTTGAGCTTCGTGTAACGCTTGAAATAGGCTTGCGCGTTCTTGTTTGGGGGCAACAATTCGTTCAGTGGTATGGTAACCTCGGCATTGTCATAAAAATTCAAACAAACGAGCGTTTTGTCGCCTTTTTTTAATTTGTGAAGATTCGACAAAATCAGTTCGCCATAGATCCGCAGTGTGTCGGAGCGGTCGCATTCTTCAAGTTTCTTTTGGTGTTCTGCAATTCGTCTTTCGGTCTTGGTTTGCAGTCTTGTAAGCAGTTTGACAAGCTCTTTTGTATTGAATTTTTTTTGTTGTTCGGTGGCTCTGTCAAGATAATATCTTTCAATCGCATCATTCAAGGAGGAGAAAAAGGTGTAATCTCCCGATTGGCTTTTGTAGGGCGTTATATGAAAATCCGCGGCTTTGCCGTTTTGGTCGAAGCGTAGACAGGGTTTGTAGTCGGCGGAGGAATTTATTTCAAGAAAATTTTGCAATCCCGAAAGCTTTTCGCCTCTTGCAATAAGCTCTTTTGCGGTGTCTTTTGAAATGCCGCTGATATTTTCAAGCAAAAACTTCTCGTCAACATCCTGCTGCGTTGAAAAAAGCTCTGTCAAAGCGGCGGTGTCGCCCAGAGTAATGCGATTTTGGCGAGGAACGGTGTACTTCAGTTTGGGAAGTATCGGACGTTCGGCGTTTTGGTCGATGTTTATCCTTTTTATGGCATCAATGATGGTGAAATTGCTGTCGGTGAGTATTATGTTGCTGTATCTGCCCATCAATTCGGCAAGTATAAAATATGGTGTCTTATCACCCATTTCGTTGCGGGAGATGAGTTCAATTTTTATTATTCTGTCCCATGCAAGCAGCGAGATATTTTGGATGATGCCGCCGCCGGCATATTTTCGCATCAGCATGCAAAAAGACGAGGCAGAAAAGGGGTTTTCTTTCTTTTGTTCCGTAATATGAATTCTGGGCAGGTTTGCGTTTGCGCTGATAAGAAGGGTGCGAATGCCGCCTTTTTTTATCGTAAAGGTCAGCTCGTCATTTTCGGGCTGATAAATCTTTTCTATTTTGCCGCCGCTTAAACCGGAATCAAGTTCCTTGCAGAGGGCGGAGAGAGTAATAACATCACTTGGCATACCGTAATTATACTTTCCATACGGCGCTAAGTCAATCTCATAAGACATTATAAATTATTATGCAGTATGATATGGATTATTTGACTTTATGGGGGAAATAGGTAATAATAATTCTATGGCAAAAGTAATAAGTGTAAATCCCCAGGGACTACTATATGGCAAAATAAAGGCAGGCGAAGAAGTCACAAGCTTTGACGGCAAGCCTTTTGTTGATATACTTGACTACATCTATGCAGATGCAAGCGACAACTGCAAATTGACGGTCTTCGACAAGTCCGGAAAACAAAGAGAAGTCGTTGCAAAAAAGACTTGCGGCGGCGATACTATGGGCTTGGAGTTCGATTCCAATGTCGAAATAACCCCGAAAGAGTGCCGCAACAACTGTATTTTTTGCTTTGTAAATCAACTTCCGAAAGGAATGCGTGACACGCTTTATGTGAAAGATGACGATTACCGGCTTTCTTTTGTAAGCGGCAGTTATATCACCTGCACAAACCTGTCCGAAAGTGACATCGCCAGAATAATTGAATACAAACTGTCGCCGCTGTATGTTTCGGTGCATGCTACTGATGAAGAACTGCATAAGCGTATGCTCGGCATAAAGAAGGCAGCCAACCAAATGGATATCGTCAAGCGTTTGACCGCCAACGGCATAACACTTCATGCACAAATAGTACTTGTGCCCGACATAAACGACGGAGAATACCTACAAAAATCATTGGAAGAGCTGTTTGCCGCAAAAGTAAAAAGTGTTGCTATAGTGCCTGTCGGCTTAACGGGGCACAGAGAGGGGCAACCTGATATTCGACCGCTGAACAAGCAGGATGCAATTCAAGTCATCGACATGGTAGAGGCATTCTACAAAAAGCATCCGTTCTTTTGCTATGCCGCAGACGAAATGTACCAAAAAGCAGGTAGGGCAGTAAGAAACGCCGACTATTACGGCGACTATCCGCAAATCGAAAACGGTGTCGGACTGATAACAAAATTTCTTGACGAAATCAAAGATGCTTTGAATTACGCGCCAAAAAAACTATCAAAAACTATCGGCGTCATAACCGGAGTCAGCGGCAAGGATACGATGCTTGCCATAAAGCAACTGCTTGAAGCCAAGTGGAAACGCTTCAAAATGGATGTTTATCCCATCGAAAACACCTTTTTCGGAAAAAGCGTCACGGTGACGGGGCTGGTGACGGCAAGTGATATCCTGCGTCAACTAGAAGGCGCGCCGCTTGCAGATGAACTGATCATTCCTTCGGTTATGCTGAAAGAATTTGAGACGGTTTTTCTTGACGGAATGAGTTTGAAAGAGTTGTCAACAAAACTTAAGCGAAAAATAATTGTCAGCGCTGTTACAGGCGACTGTTTTTTGGACACAATAACATACGGAGAATAAAAGAATGATTAAACCACTTGTCGCCATAGTAGGCAGACCAAATGTCGGAAAGTCTACCTTCTTCAACAGAATGGCGGGCAAAAGAGTAAGTATTGTCAAGGATATCCCGGGAGTTACCAGGGACAGAATTTATGCCGATGCGGAATGGTGCGGCTATGAATTCACCATGGTTGATACCGGCGGCATAGAAATCCACAGTCAAGACAAGATGTGGATGCACATAAAAAATCAGGCGGAAATAGCCATCGAGCTTGCCGAAGTTATACTTTTCATAGTTGACGGACAACAGGGTGTGATGGCGGACGATTATGATGTGGCAAACCTGCTGCGCATGTCGAATAAGCCTGTGGTACTTGCCGTAAACAAAATCGACAACCAAAAAATGAATATGTTTTATGATTTTTATCAGCTTGGAATAGGCGAACCGATACCTATTTCTTCAGAACTGGGTTTGAATCTCGGCGATTTGCTGGACGAGATAGTAAAAAACCTTAAGAAACAAGAGCCTGAAGAGCAACAACCTTCGGCAGATGCTCCGATCAAGATTGCCGTTGTGGGAAAACCCAACGCAGGCAAGTCTTCGCTTGTCAATAAGCTGCTTGGATATGAGAGAACCATAGTCACCGACATAGCCGGCACAACGAGGGATTCCATTGATACACCCTTGACTGTCGACGGTCAAAACTATGTAATTATCGATACAGCAGGACTGCGAAAGAAGAGCAAGGTTGACGAGGATGTCGAATATTATAGTAACATAAGAAGCATTGACGCCATAAGGCGCGCCGACGTTGTTTTAGTCGTTGTCGATGCAAGTGAAGATATCAGCGAACAGGATGTGCGCATTTGCGGTATTGTTCACGAAAGCAAAAAGCCCTCCGTAATCATTATGAACAAGTGGGATACCATCGAAAAGGACACTTTCACCATAAACAAATACAACGACATGCTAAAAGAATCGTTGAAGTTCATGGATTATTTTAAGCCACTTTATATCAGCGCATTGACAGGCAAGAGAGTAAACCTTGTACTCAATGTGTTGAAGGAAGCCTACGCAAACTCATCCCAAAGGATATCTACAGGAACCCTAAACGAAGTATTACATGACGCTATTGCCATGAACGATCCGCCGACAAAGAATGGCAAAAAGCTCAAAATATATTTCATTACGCAGATTTCTACAAATCCACCTGCGTTTGTGCTGTTCGTCAACGACCCCAAGATTTTGCACTTTTCGTATAAGAGATATATAGAAAATGCCATTCGCAAAGCGTTTGACTTTTCCGGAACGCCCATCATAATTCTTATTCGCGACAAAAAAGAAATGTAAAAAAAAGGAGCCATATATGCAAAGCCAAACGAAAATTTTACTTGAAGAACAAATGCAAAAATACAACCGTTTCAAAGACATGGGTTTGACTCTGGACATGTCGAGGGGCAAGCCTTGCAAGGAACAGTTGGATTTATCTCTTGGGATGCTGGACATTTTGAACAGTAAGACGACTGATTTCAGCAAGCCAGATTACCGAAACTATGGAATAGTAGACGGCATACCCGAAGCAAAGGCTTTTTTGGCCGAGCTTTGCGGGGTTTTTGCCGAAGAAATCATGGTTTTGGGCAATGCCAGCTTGAATATTATGTACGATACAATCCAAAGAGGAATGCAGTTTGGTTTTTCAGGTTGCGCTCCGATGAATACGCAAGGCAAGTTGAAATGGCTTTGTCCTGCGCCCGGCTATGATAGACATTTTGCCATAACGCAACTTTTCGGCTTTGAAATGATAAATATCCCGATGAAATCCGATGGACCGGATATGGATATGATAGAAAAACTTGTGGCAGAGGACGAAAGCATAAAAGGCATTTGGTGCGTGCCGAAATATTCCAATCCTCAGGGTATGATATATTCCGACGCAACCGTCAAGAGAATGGCGGCATTGTCACCAAAAGCCGCTGATTTCAGAATATATTGGGACAACGCCTATATGGTTCATCACCTCGGAACGGATACGGCGCTTTTGAATCTTCTGGGCGAAACCAAAAAGAACGGCAAGCAAGATATGGTATTTATGTTCGGTTCCACCTCAAAAATCACTTTTTCAGGCGCCGGCATATCTTTTATGTGCGCAAGCAAAGCCAACTTAGATTATTTGCGCAAACTTATGTCTATGCAGTCTATCGGTCCGGACAAGCTCAATCAGCTTGCGCATGTGCGTTTCTTTGGCACTGTCGCAAACCTTATGGAGCATATGAAAAAGCATGCCGCCGTATTGAAACCGAAATTTGACATAGTCGAAAAGGTTCTTACAGAAGAGCTTGCAGGCTTTGCAATGTGGTTGCGACCGACAGGCGGTTATTTTGTCAGTTGCCAACTGAAAGAAGGCACGGCGAAAAGAACCGTCGAACTGGCGAAACAAGTCGGTGTAATTTTCACGCCGGCAGGGGCGACATACCCGTACGGCAAGGATCCGTTGGACAGCAACATAAGAATTGCGCCGACATTGCCGCCGATCTTTGAACTTGAGTTGGCCATGCAGGTGTTTGCTTGTTGTGCAAAAATCGCTTATTACGAAAAGCTGTAACACCACTTTTTTGTCCGCTAACAAAAAGCTGTCTACATTGTTGACAGCTTTTTTGATTTTACTCCATTTTTTGTCAAACAGCTATTGAAAAAAGCTTGTCATTGGTCTATAATAAAGCTATGAGAATCGGAATCTTCGGCGGAGCCTTCGACCCAATACATTCGGAGCACATAAAAATTATAGAACAGAGCCATAAAGAGCTTGCGCTGGACAAGCTTATTTTATTGCCCTCATATAGTCCGCCGCACAAGAACACCAAAATTTCGCCGTTCCAAGTGCGCACAAAAATGCTGAGCGCGGCGACAAAAAAGTTTGACTTTGTTATCATTGACAAAAGGGAGCATACCTCCGACAAAGAAAAAAACTTTGCTTATGAAGTGCTGCACCAACTGAAGAGTGACTATCCCGATGACGAGCTTATTTATATAATAGGCGGCGACAGCATGATAAAATTCCATACTTGGGTACAGCCCAATGTTATTGCGGCGATGCTGCCCATCGCAGTTGTTGCGCGTCAAGGCTATCAAGGACTTGACTTGGCTATTGAATACGCCCGCAGTCACTTCAATGCCCACATAACATTGCTTCCATTTGTCGGCGAGCAAGTCAGCAGTTCGGAAATAAAAGCCTCATATGCGCTTGATCTTTCAGTAAATCAAGTGCCGCAGGCTATTGACAAAATCATAAAAGCCGAGGGACTTTATCAAGAACATAGACTCATTGTTGAAAAGTTACGAAAATCCATATCAGCGGCGCTTTTTTTACATTGCGCCAATACTGCGCTTTATGCGCTGAAGCTTGCCAACAAATTTGATTTGTCTTATGATGAGGTTTTTCTTTCGGCACTGCTCCACGACTGCGCAAAAGAAAGCGCTGTTGCAGAGGAGTGCAAAGAATTTCCGCCAAAGATTGTGCATCAATTCCAAGGAGTAGAGCTGGCAAAAACACAATACGGCATTGAAAACCAAAAAGTGCTTGCCGCCATAAACTATCATACAACAGGCAGAAAAACTATGAGTACTCTCGAAAAGTTGATTTTTTCCGCCGATATGCTGGAACCAAATCGGAGTTTTGAAGGGGTGGACGAATTGCGGAAGCTGATTGAAGCTGATTTTGAAAAAGGCTTTGCCGCATGTGTCAGAGCATCCCTCGAAAAGCTTGAAAAAAGTAACAGAGAAGTGTATTATCTTACAAGAGAATGTCACGAATAATACAAATAAAAATTATAAATAAGGAGAAATAAATGTTACCGAAAGATTTAAAGAACGAAATCATAAAAATTCTCGATGAGAAGAAAGCCGAAGAAATAACCGTACTCGACATAGCCGAGCAGACGACAATAGCTGACTATTTTGTCATAGCTACCGCAAAAAGCACAACACAGGTTCGGGCGCTTTTTGAGCATCTGGAAGAACAGCTTGAAAAGAAGGACATATTTGCATCACGCAAGGAAGGTGTGCGAGAGGGCAGATGGGTAGTCGTCGACTATGCCAGCGTCATTGTGCATATCTTCAATGACGAAACCAGAGATTTTTATAACCTCGAAAAATTGTGGACGAAGGGTGACAACATAAGCAAGATTTGAAAAAAGATAATAAAATAAAGGAAAAGGGCTGAAAACAGCCCTTTT
>CAYJBS010000012.1:16824-34967 GCA_964368435.1 uncultured Christensenella sp.
CAAGATTTGAAAAAAGATAATAAAATAAAGGAAAAGGGCTGAAAACAGCCCTTTTTTATTTGGATTAGATTTCTACCTTTGGTCGAAATGACAATCAAAGTCAGATTAGATTTCTACCTTTGGTCAAAATGACATTAAAATATATGTCATACCGAGCGTAGTCGAGGTATCTCATCCTTGTTCTTTTTTATAAAACTTTATATTCTCCGTCTTGCGCATCGACGGTTATTGTCGTACCCGGCGCATAGTCATTTGCCAAAATTGCTTTGCCTATAAGCGTCTCAATGTTGGACTGAATATATCTCTTCAACGGGCGGGCGCCGTATTGCGCGTCATAGCCGTTTGCCGAAATGAGTCCTTTTGCCGCTTCGGTAACTACCAATTCGAGGTTGCGCTCCTTTACTCTTGCGACAAGCGAGGCAAGCATAAGGTCAATAATTTTCGTTATGTCGCTGCGAACAAGCGGTTTATAGAATACAGTTTCGTCAAGCCTGTTCAAGAATTCGGGACGGAAACTTTGTTTCAGCAGTTGCGCAACAGCGTTTTTTGTCTCTTCCGTAATATTGCCATAAGCGTCGATACCTTCGAGAATGAAATGCGAACCGATATTTGAGGTCATAATTATTATCGTGTTCCTGAAATCGACGGTTCTTCCGTGGGAATCGGTTATTCTGCCGTCATCAAGCACCTGCAACAATATGTTGAAGACATCGGGATGCGCCTTTTCGATTTCGTCGAAAAGTACGACAGAATAAGGTTTGCGCCGCACGGCTTCGGTAAGTTGTCCGCCTTCGTCATAGCCTACATATCCGGGAGGCGCGCCAATAAGACGGGATACCGAGAATTTTTCCATGTATTCGCTCATGTCGATACGAATCATATTGTGTTCGTCGTCGAACAGCGCCTCTGCGAGAGCTTTTGCCAGTTCGGTTTTTCCCACACCCGTGGGACCGAGGAACATAAACGAGCCAATAGGGCGGTTTTGGTCGGCAATGCCTGCTCTGGAACGTATGATTGCTTCGGCGACTTTTGTGACGGCTTCGTTTTGTCCGATTACTCTTCTATGCAAAATTTCGTCAAGTTTGAGGATTTTTTGCCGTTCGCCTTCGAGAAGTTTTGTCACGGGTATTCCAGTCCAGCGTGAGACTATTTTTGCAATTTCTTCCTCGGTGACCTTGTCACGCAGCAAGACAGTATGCGTATCTTGTGAACTGTCCTGCGCCTCTTGAAGCTGTTTTTGTAACTCGGGAAGCTGTCCGTAACGCAATTTTGCGGCTTTTTCGTAATCAAAACTGCGTTGCGCAATTTCGATTTCGGCATTTATTTTGTCAATAGCTATCTTGATGTCTTGTACCTTGTTTATGCCTTTCTTCTCATTGTCCCATTGCGCTTTCATTGCATTGAACTTTTCGCGGTGGTCTGCCAACTCTTTTTGCAGTTTGTTTAACCTGTCTTTAGACAGACTGTCGGTTTCTTTTTTTAGCGCCATTTCTTCGATCTCAAGCTGCATAATTCTTCGGGAGATTTCGTCCATCTCGGTTGGCATTGAATCTATTTCCGTTCGAATCATTGCGCAAGCCTCATCAATAAGATCGATGGCTTTGTCGGGCAGAAATCTGTCGGTAATATAGCGGTGGGATAGGATGGCGGCGGAAATAAGCGCCTGATCCTGAATCTGCACACCGTGGAAGATTTCGTAACGCTCTTTCAGACCACGCAGTATAGAAATGGTATCTTCGACTGTTGGTTCTTCGACAAGCACAGGTTGAAAACGCCGCTCAAGCGCTGCATCTTTCTCAATGTACTTCCGATACTCGTCAAGCGTTGTCGCTCCGATACAGTGCAATTCTCCTCGCGCAAGCATAGGTTTCAAAAGGTTGCCGGCATCCATTGCGCCTTCGGCTTTGCCTGCGCCGACTATAGTGTGCAACTCGTCGATAAAGAGCAGAATTTTGCCGTCGCTTTGCTTGATTTCGTTCAAGACGGCTTTCAGCCGCTCTTCAAATTCGCCACGGAATTTTGCGCCGGCAATAAGCGCGCCCATGTCAAGCGCAAATATCGTCTTATCTTTCAAACCTTCTGGCACATCGCCGCGTACAATACGCAAAGCAAGTCCTTCGGCAATGGCGGTCTTACCGACGCCGGGTTCACCGATAAGCACAGGGTTGTTCTTGGTCTTTCGGGAAAGTATCCTGATGACATTTCTTATTTCGCCGTCTCGTCCGATGACAGGGTCAAGTTTTTGTTCTCTGGCTCTTTCGACCAGGTCAGAGCCGTACTTCTTCAACGCTTCATAAGTGCTTTCGGGGTTGTCGCCGGTGATTCTGTTGCCGCTTTTTACTTTCGCCAGTTCGTCCTCAAACTTGGGCTTTGTCAACCCCGACTCTTTCATAAGGGTAGCCAAATCGATAGATACATCAAAAAACGCCAACATAATATGTTCGACGGAGACATATTCGTCTTTTTGCTTGTCTGCCAGATTTTCGGCGGCGGAAAGCACCTTATCGGTAATTTGCGCCACATATATTTTTCCCGGTTCTCTGCCTGCGCCCGATACTCTCGGCGAGCGGCGGATTTTGTCGTCAACCTTCGAGATGAGCGTATCGATATCTACTCCGCATCTCTTGACTAGCGAGGGGATAAGTCCTGTTTCGTCATCAAGCAGGGCATAGAGAAGATGCTCGGGCATGATCTCAATATTTTGGTTTTCGATTGCAATGTTTTGCGCTTTGTTCAATGCTTCAAGCGACTTTTGTGTAAATTTTTGGGCGTTCATCTTCTTGCCTCCTTATATAATGTCAATACCGCTGTTGAGGTATTGCAAATAACGGTTTTCTATTTCTGTCGAGGTGGTATATTCGTTTGAGAGATATCCTTTCAAAATTTCGTCAAACATTTTTATATAATTGCCGATAGCCGAGGCTATGGCTTTCGAAGAGTATTGCTTTCCGAGCGGCACCTTGAACACACGGCTGAATCTGCCTGCTTCAAGATTGTAACTTATGCTGTTCGGCGGATAAAAATGCGCCAAATAGACATTTTCGAGATGCACCCACAACTTGAAGAATCTTGTCAGTTCCATAAGTAATTCTGCGCTTTGTGTGCGAAAAACGACTTTTAATTCGCCGATAGCATGTTTTTCCGAGCGGAAAAGCTCCACTTCGTACTTGATGGTGGGACGGTATTTGTAGTCCAACGAGCTTTTCAGCGACATTGTAGTGTTGTGCGGCTCAAAAAACGAAGAAAAAACACTGTTATCAAGCAGTCCCGATATTTCGTCGAAAATACTGCTTATTCTCTTTTCGGGAGTGACGTATGACACATATTCTGCAAGAATTTGATTGACTAAATTCGAGCGGTTTGTGCCTTGCGCCGACGCCATGTCATCGATTTGCGCGATGACCTCGTCTGTCAGTATCAAGCTGTATAGATTTTTTTGCATTTCGACCTCTTCAAAGCGTTTATTGATTAAATTATACCTTTCTCGCTGAAACTTGTCAACAGATTTACATAAATTCACCTACGAGTTTGCGAGTATTGCGTACTTGATATTATATTTTTACCCAAAGAGCAAACAATAATCTTGTATCTTGAACAGTCGAAGTTGCGAACTAAATTGAACATAATGGCATATAATGCATTTAGAAAAAAAGGAGTTATATGCGAATCTATTGTATAAATTGTCCGTCCATATTAAAACCTCTGTTAAGATTGTTTTTGCGGAGGAGCAAGGGTTAAAATTGCTTGCCAAATCAAGATAAATTTGCAATAATTTATAGGTATGAGAACAGAAGATATAAAGGAAGTCTATGCGCGGCTTGCCCGTATGCATCAAGGCGCAGCTTGCGAGCTGAATTTTTCCACGCCGTTTGAATTACTTGTAGCTGTCATTCTCAGCGCGCAATGCACCGACAAAAGAGTCAATATCATTACCGAAAAACTGTTCAAGGTCTACAACACCCCACAGCAGTTTGCGGCGCTAAGTATCGAACAGCTGAAACCGCTTATTTTCAGTTGCGGTTTTTATAATAACAAGGGCAATAATATCATAAAAATGTCCAAGGCGCTATTGGACAAGCATAACGGAATTGTGCCTCAATCCATGGAAGAACTGACGGCGCTGGACGGTGTCGGCAGAAAGACCGCAAGTGTAGTGCTGACCGTTGCTTTCGGAATACCCGCAATGCCGGTGGATACTCATGTATTCCGTGTTTCGAGAAGAATCGGACTTGCCGACGGACAGACGCCCGAAGCCGTCGAACAACAACTTATGAGTATAGTGGACAAGCCGTATTGGCACGACTTGCATCATTATTTGATTTTTCACGGCAGATATATTTGCGCCGCCCGTAAACCGTCTTGCGAAAGCTGTTTACTGACGGATTATTGCAAGTATTTTGCCGATAACATAAATATGGAGGATGACGAATGAACAAACTTTTGAAAAAAAGACAACTTGCCGAAAACGTAATAGAATATGTATTCGAAGCCAAGGACATTGTGCGCAATGCCAAAGCAGGGCAATTCGTAATATTGCGTGTTGACGAGGACGGCGAGAGAGTGCCTTTCACGATATGCGACTATGACAAAGAGGCAGGTACGTTGACACTTCTTGTACAAACAGTGGGATATTCCACCAAGAAACTTGCGCAACTTCAGGAAGGCGACGCTATTCATGACCTTGTGGGACCGCTGGGCAATGCCACTGATTTGAGCCAAGCCAACAGAATTATGCTTGTCGGAGGCGGCATCGGGACGGCGGTTATTTATCCACAGTCAAAACAACTCAAACTTGAAGGCAAAAGAGTCGATGTTATACTAGGCGCAAGGGATGCTAGTTTGCTTATGTATGAGGATGAATTCCGCAAAAATTGCGAAAATGTCTATATAATGACCGATAACGGCAGCAAAGGCGAACAAGGCTTCGTAACGAACAAACTGAAACAGCTTATCGAAGCGGGCGAAAAATATGATGTTGTGTTCGCAGTAGGACCGCTTGTGATGATGCGCGCCGTCAGCGAGGTTACTCGTCCTTTCGGCATCGAAACAATCGTCAGCATGAACTCCATTATGGTTGACGGAACGGGAATGTGCGGCGGTTGCCGCTTGACTGTCGGAGGCAAAACAAAATACGCCTGCGTCGACGGTCCTGAATTTGACGGACATCAGGTTGACTTTAATGAAGCGTTGAAAAGAGCGAAATTCTATGCCGACCAAGAAAAAGAAACAGCTTGCAGAATAAGAGGATAATAATAAAATGAAAACAATCGAAAGACAGCACACAAGAGAACAAGACCCCAAAGCCAGAGCCAAGAATTTTGAAGAAGTGGCGCAAGGCTTTGATGAAGAATCAATGCTTACTGAAGCCGAAAGATGTTTGAACTGCAAACACGCGCCCTGCAAGAAGGGTTGCCCTGTTTCGGTGAATATCCCCGATTTTATTATGGCATTAAAAGACAATAATCCGTTGAAAGCCAATGAAATCATAAAGGGCACAAACGCTTTGCCCGCGGTTTGCGGAAGAGTTTGTCCGCAAGAGATTCAATGCGAAAAATATTGTGTCAGAAACAATGAGCGTATGGGCGGTTCGGTGTCAATCGGCGCGCTTGAACGGTATGCTGCAGACAGAGCCCTCGAAAAGGACGAAAAAGTTGCGAAGATCGAAAAAAAGATCGATTTGAAAGTTGCCGTTGTCGGAAGCGGACCCAGCGGATTGTCATGTGCAGGCGAACTTGCAATGAACGGCGCAAAGGTGACGGTTTTTGAGGCTTTCCACAAAGCAGGCGGCGTACTGGTATACGGTATCCCGGAATTCAGATTGCCGAAAAATATTGTCGAAAAAGAAATCGACAAGCTGAAAGAACTTGGAGTTGAATTCAAACTCAATACCGTTATCGGCAAGACCTTTTTGGTTAGCGAACTGCTTGACGAATATGACTTTGTATTCATCGGCAGTGGAGCAGGCTTGCCTGTCTTTATGAACATAAAAGGCGAAAACCTCAGCGGTGTTTCTTCGGCAAATGAGTTTTTGACCAGAGCCAATTTGATGAAAGCATATTTGAAAGACAGCGCAACGCCTTTGCAAAGAGGCAAGAGAGTTGTTGTTGTCGGCGCAGGCAACGTGGCTATGGACGCCGCCAGAACGGCGCTGCGATTGGGCGCAGAGAAGGTATTTGTCGTTTATCGCCGCTCCCGAGAGGAGATGCCGGCAAGACATGAAGAGATAGTTCACGCCGAACAAGAAGGCATAGAATTTATGTTGCTCAATAATCCTGTCGAGATCATCGGCGAGGATAAAGTAGAGGGCATAAAATGCATAAAAATGCGGTTGGGAGAGCCTGACGAAAGCGGCAGAAGAAGTCCTGTTGCCATAGAAGGCTCGGAATTTATAATTGAATGTGATCAGGTCATAATGAGTATAGGCACCAGTCCCAATCCGTTGATAAAGAACACTACTTCGGGTTTGGACACAGGAAGAAAAGGTACGCTTGTAGTCGACGACAGCGGAGAGACGACTATAAAAAAGGTTTATGCCGGAGGCGACGCCGTGACAGGCTCCGCAACAGTAATTTTAGCAATGGGAGCAGGCAGAAAAGCCGCCCGGGCAATGCTCGAAAAGTTTGCCAATAGAGGAAACTAAATGTTTATTGATGTAGCAACAATTTATTGTAAAGCAGGTGACGGCGGCAATGGCTGCGTAAGTTTTCATCGCGAAAAAGCCAACATGTACGGCGGTCCCGATGGCGGCGACGGCGGCAGAGGCGGAGATGTCTATTTTCAAGCAGACGAATCGGTCAACACTCTGTTGAGTTTCCGCTTCAGTCAGCATTTCCGCGCAGGCAACGGCGAAAGAGGACAAGCCAACACGATGAAGGGCAAGAGCGGAGCCGACGTTATCATAAAAGTACCGCGCGGCACAATCATAAAGGATGCCGAAACCGACGGCATAATAGCCGATATTTTTTCCTACGGCGAAAAGACGCTTGTTTTGAAGGGTGGCAGAGGCGGCCGCGGAAACGCAAGGTTCTGCACTCCGACCAGACGCGCGCCGGCATTTGCCGAGAACGGCGACTCCACAAAAGAAAGAAAGATTCGTATGGAGCTGAAAACGATAGCCGATATAGGGCTTATCGGATACCCAAATGTAGGGAAATCGACATTACTTTCAGTCGTAAGCGCCGCAAAACCAAAGATAGCCAACTATCCATTCACGACGCTTTCGCCCAATCTCGGTGCGGTATCGCACTTTGAAGACAGCTTCATTGTGGCAGATATTCCCGGTCTGATAGAGGGCGCCGCCGAAGGCGTGGGACTGGGACATTCCTTCCTTCGACATGTCGAGAGAGTCAGACTTCTTGTGCATTTAGTCGATATATCGGCTGCCGATGGCAGACACCCGGTACAGGATTATTTGACCATCAGAGAAGAGTTGCGCAAGTACAGCAAGAGCCTTTATGAATTGCCGGAACTTCTTGTCGCCAACAAATGTGACTTGAACTATGACGAAAAAGTTTTATCAGACCTTGAAAAAGCAAGCGGAAAGAAGGCATTGAAGCTGAGCGCCGCCACGACAAGCGGTGTCAAAGAATTGATTGCGCTGATGTCAACCGAACTGAAAAAACTGCCGCCGATAGAACCAATACAATTTGAAGCGTTCGAATATGAAAAAGACGACAAAGAAAGTTATTTCATACAAAAGCGAGAGGATGTATATTTTGTTACAGGCGGTTTTGTCGAAGAACTTGCAAAGAAAGTATATTTCGACGATACCGAATCCTTTGTCTATTTTCAACGCAAAATGCGTGAAAGAGGCATAATCGATGCGCTTCGCGAGAAGGGTGCAAAAGACGGCGACACTATTTGTGTACTGGATGTAGAATTCACGCTAGTGGATTAAAGGAAGAATTATGGACGGAAAAGAAAGAAGCAGCCTTAGCTCTGCGGCTCAGAAATTACAACCGATTTTTCAAATCGGCAAGAACGGCATCACCGATGCCGTGACAAGTGAACTAGGCGATGCGCTTGAAGCGCGGGAACTAATAAAAATTACCGTTTTGAAAACCAGCGGTCTTGACCCTAGGGAAGTTCTGAATGAACTTTGTCAGCGACTTGCTGCTGAGCCAATAAGCTCCGTAGGTTTCAAAATTGTTCTTTACAGAAAGAGCAAAAATCCAAAGAAATAACCGATTAGAAATTAGTTATTTACCACAAAGCAAGCTATACCCATAACGATGGAGACGCTTGCCATAACCAAATAATAGACAGTAAGCGGCGAAAAGAAGGCAAACAGAGCAAGCGTTATCCCCGAAAAGAGGAAGAGCTTTGCTCTTTTTCTTACGAAAAGTCCCGAAAGCGCATCTTTCATGGAAATTTTGGTTTTGGATTTCTTTTGATAAAAGTTTTTTTTCGGCAAGGCGTTATGCGCAATCAGATATTTATGAACTTTTTTTGCTGATGGAAAAATGAATTCTCCCTCAAGTGAATTTGCAAAAAGAATTACACTGCGCTGATGGACGCGCGCAAGTATATACACCTTTGAAATGCTTTTTTCTTGAGCAAATCGCCAGACCTTCGCCACTTCGTCGGCAGAAAGTGCGGACATCTTGAAATTTGGCGAAACAAGTATCATTTTTCCGTTTTTTTGCAGAATTATGCAGTTGTTTTCTATGATGGCATCGTAACATTGCGGCAACGTAGATAAAATGTTGTTGCAAACGTTTTCGACGCCCATTATGGCGAAACTTTGCGACATCTCGGCTATGGTGATGTTCTTTTTGTCTACAAAACGATTTATTAAATGCACAACAATAGTTCGTACCGTAATGAATATAAGCAAAGCGACAAAAAGCGCTTCGGCAAAATTTTTGATAAAATAATTTGTCCAAACAAGAATCAGCCCAAAGCCGATTATGTTCATGACGATTATGTCAAACTTTTTCATAAAAATATTTTGGACCTATATATTAATTTTAACCTTAATGATAGTTGTCGGCGGTGATTTTGGTTATATAAGCAGTCAAGGCGGCATAAATTTTAATAAATACATATTTGGAGGCGTTTATGCAGAATTATGATATATACAACGATATCGCAAAAAGAACAGGAGGCGATATATATTTGGGGGTGGTGGGACCTGTCAGAACGGGAAAATCAACCTTTATCAAGAAGTTTATGGAACTTATGGTGCTGGACAAAATCGAAGACAAAAACAAACGCGCCCGCGCCATTGACGAGTTGCCGCAATCTGCCGATGGCAAAACAATAATGACTACTGAACCGAAATTTGTGCCGAATGAAGCCATAACTTTGACGCTTGATAACGATATTATGGCAAATGTGCGACTAATCGATTGTGTGGGATATCTCATTGACGACGCTTTGGGACATAAGGAAGGCGACAAGATGCGCATGGTGCGCACACCCTGGTCAGAAAATGAATTGCCTTTCCAAGAAGCGGCTGAGCTGGGCACAAACAAAGTCATTCGCGAACACTCAACCATCGGCATAGTCGTAACCACCGACGGTAGCATAACCGAAATCGGACGTTCAAAATATATTCAAGCCGAAGAGAGGGTAATCAATGAATTGAAAGCTATCGGCAAGCCGTTTGTCGTAATATTGAATACTACGATGGCGACAAACAGCGACACAATAAAGCTGAAAGAAAGCATGGAAGAGAGATACGGCGTTCCGGTCATTGCTTGCAATGTAGCAACGATGAACAAGGAAGAATTGGCTATGATTATGGCGAATACTTTGTTGGAATTCCCCTTGCGCAAAATTGATATTCGTCTACCGAAATGGATGCGCGCGCTGCCTGCCACGCATAAGATGTTGAGCGAAATCCTCGTGATAATCACAAAAGAACTGCAAAGCGTAAAGAAAATGCGTGACTATAAGCGCTTGAAAGATATCTTTGTAGAGTGTCAATGGTTGGAAAGTGAAGCAGAAATAATTGTCGATTCGGCAAGCGGCACAGTAAGTATGAATTGTTTTGCGCCGGATGACTTGTATTTCAAGGTGTTGAGCGAGGAGTGCGGCAACGATGTAGACGATGATTTCAAACTGCTTGCATACGTCAAAAAACTTGCCGGCTCATATAATGAATACGAGGGCATCCGCGCGGCAATGGAAAGAGTGCGCGAGACAGGCTATGGCGTAATCAACCCGAAATTAGAAGACATGCAGCTCGAAGAACCCGAAGTATTACGAAGAGGACCGCAATTTGGAATAAAACTTAAGGCTTCGGCACCGTCACTCCACATTATCAGAGTAGACGTCGAGACGGAGATAAGCCCGATAATAGGCAGCCAACAGCAGAGCGAAGACCTTGTCAACTATATGTTGGGAGAGTTCGAAAACAACAAAAAGGGCATTTGGGAAACAAATATGTTTGGCAAGTCGCTGAATTCGCTTGTCAAAGAGGATTTGACCAACAAACTCAATAATATGCCCCAAGATGCGCAAAACAAGCTGCGCAAAACCATGTGCCGCATAGTAAACGAAGGGCGCGGTGGAGTGTTGTGTATCTTGTTGTAATGTGAATTGATAGATTAAATAATTAAGAAATTGGATGAGATTCCTCGACTTACGCTCGGAATGACAAAATATTGAACTCGTTGCATTATTTTATGTCATTTCGACCGAAGTGAAACGAAGCGGAGGGATCTCATCCATATTTCAGGAGAAAAAATGCTTATTGAAGTAGGCTATAATCGTCATCAAGCAGTAGAATATGCAAAGCGTTGGGCATATGATCGCAACCCAAAATATACAGACTTCGAACATATGGGCGGCGACTGCACGAATTTTGCTTCGCAATGCGTATACGCAGGTTGTCAAGTCATGAACTATAAACCGAATTTCGGATGGTTCTACATAAATTCTTCGAACCGCACTCCCTCATGGACGGGAGTGCCTTATTTTTATAATTTTCTTGTAAATAACGTTGAACAAGGTCCGTATGCGGTACAAACCAATAAAGAAAATATTGAAATCGGTGATATAGTACAGTTAGGAGACGGCAACGGAGAATTCTATCATTCGCCCTTTGTTTGCGCCGTAGTCAATGGAGAGATTTTTGTTGCGGCTCATACTTATGATACTTATATGAGGAGTCTTTCTACTTATACTTATCAACAAATACGCTATGTTCACATATCAGGCGCAAAACAGCAGGTCTAGGCGTAAATATAGCGGGATTGATACGGACTACGTGCGAATAGGGCGGCTCGGTTACGTACTAATATGTACGCGCCCTTCGCCTACTATACGCCTGTTGCCCGTCTGAACCCCGCTCTCTTTACTCCTAAAAAAAGTTTTTTATATCGCTGGTAGTCGTAAATATAGCGGGATTGATACGGACTACGTGCGAATAGGGCGGCTCGGTTACGTACTAATATGTACGCGCCCTTCGCTGTCTATCCCATCTTCTTCAAATTCCTAACCTTAATTATTGGTTTATACTATAGATACAAATATAATTGTATATTAGTCTTTGGTTTGGTATAATAATCATTACATTAAGGAGATTTATGGAAAAACGAAAGGCTGTTCTCGTAAGCGTTATACAGAACAAAGATGAACATATACTCGATGAGTTGTCATTGCTGGCGCAAACGGCAGGATATGAGCCTGTTGCCGAGATGATTCAGCGCAAGGACGTACCCGACCGCACATATTATATAGGCACCGGCAAAATAAAAGAGCTGAAAGAACTTGCCGAAAACCTCGAAGCCGACATGATTATTTTTGACAACGATTTGTCCGGCATTCAATTCAAACATCTTGAAGATTTTTTGGAAATCGATGTAATCGATCGCTCGACGGTCATTCTTGAGATATTCGCACTTCATGCCACTTCAAATGAAGGCAAATTGCAGGTGGAGTTGGCAAGGAAAAAACACGCTTTGCCCAGAACCTTGGGACAAGGTCTAGTACTTTCAAGACAAGGCGGCGGCGGAGGAGGAGGAGGCGGCGCAAGGCGAGGCGGCGGTGAACAACAGTTGGAACTTGACCGACGCACCATAAGAGAAGAAATAAGGGAACTGGAAAGCCGCATAGAAAAACTGACGGCAGAACGACGTTTGCGTCGCGAAAGAAGACAAAAAAACCGAATAAAAATTGTTTCTATCGTTGGCTACACAAATGCCGGCAAATCTACCCTAATGAATTATTTGACAAAAGCAGGCGTACTCGAAGAGGACAAGCTGTTCGCCACCCTTGACCCCGTCAGCAGAAAGCTATGGCTGGAGCTGGGCAAGGAATTTTTGATAGTCGACACCGTCGGTTTCATTTCCCGACTGCCGCATGAATTTATAAAAGCCTTCAGAAGCACACTGGAAGAAACGCAGTATGCCGATTTGATTTTGCATGTAGTGGATGCCGCATCGGAAGATATGTTGCAGCAATATGATGTCGTAAATGAGGTGCTGGAATCTATCGGCGCACAGGACGTGCCGACAATAACCGTACTCAACAAAGCCGACAAAAAGCCCGTAGAACTGTTGCCGAACAAAGAAAACAATGTCATTATCAGCGCAAGAACAGGCGAGGGCATACCCCAATTGAAGCGTATGATAAGCGAAAAGTTGTTCGGCGAAGCTTTGGAATGGACCTGATATAATTTGTAGGAAAAAACAAGCAATTTCCTTTATTAGAAGCCTTATTCTTTATAGATAGCGTTGTATTTCAAATAATAACAACGCATGTATTTTTCGAAGAGGACAATAAGATTTGTCATATTGGTTATATTTCTATCTTTTTCAGCCTTGTGCTTTTCGGGTTGTAATGGTGAATTTCTCAAAAAAATTGATCTTAACGCGAAGCAGATAAACATTGACGAACTTTGCAAATATAACATTTTTCTTTATGAGGGCGTAACTGCGAAAAATATCGGCGTTCCGATTATTCTCGAATATGAAGAAGGATACAAACAAAGCATTTCCGATGCGGTATATCTGAAAGATTTCAGTGGAGAAAATATTGAAGGCATAGGCATGCAGTTGCAGGGAAGCTTATATAAATGGGTCTATAACTACAAACATCCTGAAGAGGAGAGGATATATATCGAGGTTTTCGCATTTTCGGTTTTTTCCGATAATGACTATTCTTTCTCGCAAGAGTTGCGGACAATAAACCGTGTGGTTTTCGGCATAGGCGAGCGAGAATACCCCGTCAATGTTGAAATTAAGATTACAGATAAATCCGATTATAAAGGGCAATACAACAATTTCAAGGTTGTTTCTTTGATTCCGTCCGAACTGACGGAAATACCTGCTTTCAGCGAAGATTTCGCATATGAAGGTCAAAGTCCGGTGATAAAATCAATTAGGTCTGAAATGAATTATTATAACGTTTTGTTGAAAAGGTACAAAAAATATGTACCCAAGAAAAGCGGGGAGGGCGTAACAATAAAAGTCTTTTATCCCAACGAACTTAATCCGATATATTTGAGAGATTTCGCATTTTTTGATATTGATATCAACCGCGCTCCGAGGGTAAACAACACCTTTTGTACAGGTGATATGCTGATTTTTGAAGTGGGCGAAGAAAATAGTCCTCTATATACGGACGAAGTGTGGGGACTTTATTCTTTTATTGATTTCAGTTTGGTGAATGATATAGCAAAGGCGTATTTGGCATAAAAAAAATGCACCCACTCCGACATACTCTACCGAATCGGCATACAAACAGGTTACTCCTATAAAGCTTCCTCGTGGCACATCGCGAAATTTGCTTAGTGCTGCTGCGATCAAACTCTGACACGGTTCACAACACACGATTGCACAAGACCTTATTATCAACATCCCTTATCTGCATCGGCTTTCCATAGAATAAGCCTCGGTGGGCGTTCGACCCCGCTGTAGCGGTTTGCGGGTTACAGGGCACCGCTGGCTCCCCGTCTAGCATCGATATAAAGTATAAACGAAAATAAATAATTTAGCAAGGAAATTTTCAAGTACAATTATTAAGGCTAACCGACTTGACTTGTTTGTAATTCATAATGTAATATAAATGTAATATACTGGTATAATTTAGATATAATATGAGGTAATGGTGAACGAAGTAAAGAAAAGATACGAAGTGCCTGCGGAATACAAGTGGCGGCTTGAAGACATAATCCCAAGCGAAAACGAGTTCGAAAGGTTGTTGGACTTTTGCAAACAAAAAATATCCGAAATATCGAAATATAAAGGCACATTGAACAAAGGGACGGCAATTGACTGTTTGAGAGCCGACGAAGAACTATCACATGCTATCGAAAAGCTGTATGTATATGCCCATATGAAAAGCGACGAAAACACCGCCGACAACAAACGCATAGAACTTTCCGAAAAAGCGCGTATGCTTGCGGTGGAGGCATCTTCGGCTACTTCATTTGTTACGCCCGAACTTGCCAAGCTAAAGACCGCCGATTTGAACGCTATGGCGGCATCGGATATTTATAGAGATTTTGATTTTTATCTGAAGAATATTTTACGCAACAAAAAGCACCTATTGAGCGACAAGGAAGAAAACTTGCTTTCAAGGATTGCTATGTTTGGCGGCGGTTACAAAAATGTATTTTCGGTGTTTGACAATGCCGATATAACCTTCGACGATGTCGAAGTCGATGGAGAGAATGTAAAGTTATCTCACGGGTTATATTCAGTATTGCTCCAAAATTCTAATCAGGGTATCCGTAAGGCGGCTTTTGATAGCCTATACAAGCAATATAAGGCTTTCACCAATACTCTTGCCGCAAATTATTCCGGCAACGTCAACAAGAATGTTTTTTATTCAAGAGCAAGGAAATTCTCTTCTTGTCTTGAACAGGCGCTGTTCTCGGAAGCGGTCACACCAAAGGTGTATGACAATCTAATAGCAAGCGTCAACGAATATACTCCTGTTTTGCACCGTTATGTTGCATTGCGCAAAGCCGTTTTGGGACTTGAAGAAAACCATATGTACGATATGTATGTGCCCATCGTCAAGGACGTCGAAAAGAGTTATGACTATGAACAGGCATACGCCAATGTTTTGCAAGCGCTGTCGCCGCTGGGAGATGAATATGCGGCAATTTTAGCGCAAGCAAAATCGAACGGTTGGATAGATGTCGAAGAGACCGAGAACAAGCGCAGCGGCGCCTATTCCTGGGGAGTCTATGGCACTCATCCGTATGTTCTGCTCAACCATCAAGGCACCATGCACGACATGTTCACCATTGCTCACGAAATGGGTCATGCCATTCACAGCTATTATAGCAATGAGGCGCAACCGTATTCGAAAGCAGGGTATGAGATTTTTGTTGCCGAAATAGCCAGCACCGTAAACGAGGTGTTGTTAATCAAACATTTGTTAAAGACAGCGCGCGGTAACATGCGAAAATATTTGCTGTCATATTATCTCGATATGTTCAGAACGACACTTTTCCGTCAAACGATGTTTGCGCAGTTCGAAAGATTTTCGCACGAAAATGTCGAAAAAGGACAGCCTTTGACCAGCGAAAATATGTCGGAATACTATTATGAATTGAATAAAAAGTATTATGGCGAGGGCGTCATTCACGATGACTTTATTCGTTATGAATGGTCGAGGATTCCGCATTTTTATAATGCTTTTTATGTCTATAAATACGCTACGGGTTTGACCTGCGCCGTAAATATCGCAAAGGGTATTTTGAGCGGAAAGCCCGGATTTGTCGACAGCTACAAACAGTTTTTGAAAGCAGGCGGCAGTGACTATCCGCTGAATATTTTGAAAAAGGTGGGTATTGATTTACGCGGCAAAAAGGCTTATGATATAGCAATGAAAGAATTTTCAAAAACTCTTGACGCTCTTGAAAGGATGTGCAAATGAAAAAACTTGTAACAATCATGACAATGATTGTCTTATTTGTTTCCGTTTTTTGTATTCAAACAGGGGGCGTGGCTTTGGCGGAAGAACCGTCGGACGGTTTTGAAGTACGAAGCGATTATTTTGCAGAAATCACATATGCAAATTTCAATATGGCGGGCGGCAGCATAGTCCGCACCTTTAGCATTACTTTCGACAAAGAATTTTTTGATAGCTTTGAAGAAGACTCTCCCATGGGCAGAGAGCAATTGTTGAATTATGTTTCCGGATATATTTTTGCGATGGGTTTCAAAGCCGAAAAGGACGATACGGGCAGAGTTATCGGCTCCAAGGTCTATGATTCAGCGACCGATCTTTATTTGGAATATGGCATAAACGGTTATGAACCTGACGACTCGGACTATGACAGACAAGACGGTTTTTTGTATTCCGACATAATAAGCACTCAAAAAACCATTTTTGACGGCATTGAAGAGGACACATCTTTCGGACTGCTTTTGGGAATTCTCTATATGTTTAATCTCGAACGGCAGGATATTGCCTTGAGTTATCATTACGGCTCACCGTACAAAATCATAACAACCGATGCAGAAAGAAGCTATTTTGACACAAACAGCGATATATATATACACGAATTTTATATGGATCTCAACAGCGCGGGCAGGGAAATAAAGATTTTCCAAAGAGTTCCCAACGCTACGAACTGGTATCTGCTTGCTCTCGCAATAAGCTTACCGATAGTTCTTGCTACGCTTTTGGGTTTGATTGTATCAGTATACAAGAAGAAACGGAGGGGTTATGCCGACTAAACTAATCGGAAAAGAAAGAGTCAAGATTTATCCCAACAACTTTGAGGCGGAGCAGTCGATTTTATGTTGTATTCTCATCGACGGACAGACTGCGTCGGAGGTTGTGCCGGTACTTAAAGACGAGGATTTTTATAATGCAAAACACAAGCGCATCTTTGACGCAATGCAAAGATTGCATACGCTGACGATAGCCATTGATGTTATCACCGTCAATGACCGATTGGTGAAAGAAAACAATGCCGAATCGGATACTCTTACATATCTTGCAGAATTGGCGACGATACTGCCGTCCTCGGCGAACTTCCGCCAATACCTGCGTATCATTAAACGTGACTCAATTCTCAGAAATCTGATAAACGCCTGCAACCTTATTATTGAAGAAGCCTACAAGTCTTCCGATTCAGCCGAAGCGGTGAAATATGCCGAAGCCATGATTTATGGCATCGCAAAGGAACAAACCCGCAACGATCTCGAACATATCAGTGAGTCGATGACGGCGCTTATGGCAAGAATCGACATGATGATAAAGGACAAAAACGCTCTTCGCGGTCTTATGACGGGCTTTCCGATTTTCGACCAAAAGACCAACGGTTTACAAAAGGGCGATTTGATTATTCTTGCGGCGCGTCCTTCCGTCGGAAAAACTTCGTTTGCGCTCAACATTGCGGCGAATATTGCCAACATAAAATCAACGCAAAAAAAGACTATCGCAATCTTTTCGCTTGAAATGCCTGCGATGCAACTGTCGCAAAGAATTCTTTGCAACCTTTCGGGCGTTTCTATGACTGATGTCAGCAAGGGCGAACTTAAGAACGAAGCCGACAAAAAAATCTGGAAAATCACACAAATATTGGGCAATTCTTCAATATATATCGATGACAGCTCCATGCTTACACCTTATGATGTGCTGAGCAAAGCCAGAAGACTTTCTGCCAGACTAAAAGGGCTTGACTTGATCATTATTGACTATTTGCAACTTATGAGCGGAAAGAGCAACAGAGAGGTTTCTCGTCAAGAAACTATCAGCGAAATCAGCAGAACGCTAAAGATTGCCGCTAAAGAACTTAAATGTCCCGTAATGGTACTTTCGCAGATGTCGAGAGGCATCGAATCAAGAACCGATAAAGCGCCGAGGCTATCCGACCTTCGAGAGTCGGGAGCTATCGAGCAGGATGCCGATATCGTTATGTTCTTGAGCCGTGAGAACGAGAGCATCAAGAACGCCAAAGAATTCCCGATATTGCTTGAGATTGCCAAGCACAGAAACGGAGAGCTTGCCAAGATACGCTATGATTGGGAAGGTCCTTACATACGCTTTACCGAAAGCAAGAACCAAGATATGAAAGCCTCGGAGGACAACAATAATTCACCCGATTAATCGTTCGAATTGCGACAAAATACAATTTTTTTTGCAGGGGGATTTTGATAAATAACAGTTATAACGTTTGCAGTAACTGCTTTTTTATGATATTATCAAAAAGCTACTTTATATATAAT
>CAYJBS010000013.1:0-34191 GCA_964368435.1 uncultured Christensenella sp.
CCCTTGATAATTTTCACTGTCTCAACCTTATCCGTGCCTTCGACATCTTTTTTATATACTTCAATAAGGAATGCTTCCCATGATACCACATCATTTACGGCTGTTAATTCAGGACTTGCCATAATTACTTTTATTGTATCACCTTGAATACGCAAAGAATCAATCTTAATTGGATAACCGGCTGATTTAAAATAAAAAACTAAAATAAGTGCCTTTTCCTGAAAGTATGAATCATCATGTTCTCTGATCTTTTTGCTTAACTCCCAATTATAATCTGTGTCGCTTTCGTTAAAAAACGGATAATCATTTTCATTGCTTAAATTGATTAATTCATCTAAAGAATCTACCTTCTTAGTTAGATTATATTGTGAAAGCTCTGATACACCATAACTATATCCTGTAGCATAAACATTAAAATCCAGAGATTTACCTGCTATTTCAAAGTCATTCCCATTGCATGCAGTAAATGCTAATACAACCAAAACTAGAATCACCCCTAAAGAAATTATTTTTTTACTCACAATAAAACTCCTTGATCACACCCGCAAAAAAGCCCCAAGCACATTCTCTTTGCCTCTTGTTTCAAGTTCAATTGATAATATTTGAAAAAAATCTCCGTCTTTAATCTTTTTAGCTTTTTCTTGATCGTTTACACGAAATAAATCAGTTATCTTCTTCGTTTTAACTATTTCCGTATTGATGCCGAAATCCTCAATCCTAACTTCTCTATTGACTTTGCTGTGGCTTTGCTTTAATGTAACAACGACCCTGTCGTCCTTAAAATCGTCTTCTAAAGTCGGAACATATCTATCATTTGTAACAATTTTTTCTGTTTCGCTTGCCCATGCTTTTGAAGTAGGATTTAATGTAAATAATACAATTGCGAGAAGTGAAACAAATAGCAGTGTTACTATTATTATCACACTATGCTTGCTTTTGGTTCTAATAGTATTTTTCATTTTTTGTTCCCCCTAGTTTTCATTGTATTTGTTCAATTTTTAACAGTGCATTGGAAAAAAATAAAATGGTTTTACGGATTTAACAAATTCTAACTGCTCAAGATGCCTTATTGCTTCCAAGATTTTTCCCTTTCCTAATTCAGTTAAGATTATATGCCCTTTTTGATGTCCATCATCATATTCTACCCATCCCCTTGGTCCGTCGTTAGGAGTCATTTGCGAATATCCAAAACTTTTTGCATTCGATAGACCGAAATGGTGTATATCAAGCATGGGAAAAGTGGTTGTCTTTTTGAAAACTACTTGAATACTCTCAACTTCTGCATACATACTATCCGAAAACGAAGTCTCATCAAAAAGAATTTTCGGATCTGTTAAATCAAAATGTTTTAGTATTCCTTCCATGTTCTCCTCTTTTGGCACCACCTCGCCATACGCCATGTTTACCTCATTTCCTACAGTATTTACACCAGCCTTAGCCGAAGTTTCCTTCGCTTCGCCCGCCGTAAGAATATCACTCTTGTCTTGAGCGTAGGTTTCAAGTGAAACCGTATCTATCTCCGCCTTATCGTCAGTAGCATTCGCGTCGATTTCTTGACCACATCCGCAAAAAAGCCCCAAGCATATTATTAATATCACTATGAAACATATTATTTTCTTAATCATAATCCACCTTTTTACATTCACTGATAATACATTATATTCTATATATAAAATAATATTTCTTTATCAATTATTCTTACGGAAATCTATTCTTTCTCATTAGCAAAAATGTATAGAGTTTCCCCCTAAATAAATATTACCACACATGAAAATCGTATGTCAATACCTTTTTTCAAAAACTATGATTCCAAATTTTTTTGAACAAAATGAGTCGCATTGTATTTAATTTTCTTTCCTGCATATGCAAAAACCTCCTTATGGTATTTGTTCTACCACAGGAGGCTTTTATAATTTGTGTCCGTTTTTACGCAGTATCGGTGCCTTTTTTCTAATTGTTACAGAGCCTTTACTCTCTTTTTGAGTTCTTTCAGCTGTTTGGTCAGCTCCTTCGGCAGCCTGTCGCCGAACTTCTTGTAGAATTCGGTAATATCCGCCACCTCGTTAAGCCAAGTCTGCTTGTCTACGTCAAGAATGGTTTCCAACTGCGCGATGGGGAAATCCAAACCTTCAAGGTTTATATCCTCTGCCTTCGGAAGGAAGCCGATAGGAGTCTCGACGGCATCAACAGTGCCTTCGCAACGAGATATTATCCAGTCCAGCACTCTCATGTTGTCGCCGAAGCCCGGCCATATGAACTTGCCGTTCTCGTCGGTTCTGAACCAGTTTACGTTGAAAATCTTGGGTTGATTTTTGACTTTCTTGCCTACATCAAGCCAATGTTGGAAATAGTCGCCCATATGGTAGCCGCAGAAAGGCAACATCGCCATGGGGTCGTGTCTTACTACTCCGACTGCGCCGCTGGCGGCTGCGGTCGTCTCGCTCGCCATTATGGAACCTACGAATACACCGTGTTTCCAGTCTCTTGCCTGATAAACAAGCGGAGCTGCCTTGGCTCTTCTGCCGCCGAAAACGATAGCCGATATGGGCACGCCCTTCGGGTTCTCGAATTCCTTGCTGAGGCAAGGGCAGTTCTTTATGGGAGAGGTAAAACGGCTGTTGGGGTTGGCTCCGGGAATCTTCTTGCCGCTCTCGTCAAGTTTTCCGAAGGTCCATTTGTTGCCCTTCCAGTCTATGGCGTTGGTAGGCGTCGGCTGATCAAGCCCTTCCCACCAAACTGTTTTGTTGGCTTTGTTGTAAGCAACGTTGGTGAAAATCGTGTTGCGTCTTGTGGAAGCAAGAGCGTTGGGATTGGTTTTTGTGTTGGTGCCGGGGGCGACTCCGAAGAAGCCGTTCTCGGGGTTTATGGCATAAAGCTGTCCGCCTCTGCCCTTTCTGATCCAAGCTATGTCGTCGCCGACTGTCCAAATCTTGTAGCCCTTCTCGGTATAATAATTGGGGGGAATAAGCATGGCAAGGTTTGTTTTGCCACAAGCCGACGGGAAAGCGCCGCAGATATATTTTACTTCGCCGTTTGGCTTCTCTACTCCGAGTATGAGCATATGTTCAGCCATCCAACCTTCCTTCCAGCCTTGGAAAGAAGCAATACGAAGCGCAAAGCACTTCTTGCCGAGCAGCACGTTGCCGCCGTAGCCGCTGTTGATGGAATAAATCGTGTTGTCTTCGGGGAAATGGCAGATATATCTGTTTTTCTCGTCGATATTTACTTTTGCGTGGACGCACTTTACGAAATTGTCGGTGTCGCCTATTTTGTCGTAGACCTTCGGCGATACTCTTGTCATGATGAGCATATTCAATACGACATAAATGCTGTCCGTAAGCTCGATACCGTATTTTGCGAACGGGGAGCCGACTTTGCCCATTGAGAAAGGAATAACATACATCGTTCTGCCTTTCATTGAGTCTTTGGCGATGCCGTCAAGTTTTGTGTAGCATTCTTGCGGGTCCATCCAATTGTTGGTGGGACCGGCATTTTCTTTTTCTTTTGAGCAAATATAGGTGGCGTGTTCAACTCTTGCAACGTCGTTGATTGCGGTTCTGTGATAGAGGCAGCCGGGGAGCAGCTTGTTGTTGAGCTTTATGAGTTCACCTGCAGCAACACCCTGAGCGGTAAGCTCCTTGATTTGCGGTTTGCTCGCGTCTATCCATACTACATTGTCAGGTTGAAACAAGTCCTGATACTTTTTAACGAAATTCAGTATAAATTGGTTGTTTGTCATTGTTTGTCTCCTTTTGCAAAAATTCCCATTATAAACTAATGAATTGAAATGATTATACCATATCATTACCTTTCTTGCAATTATTTTCTTAGTATATGTCTTTTCAGATTAATTTGATACTTGTCTTTTCTTCGGCATTTTTATTGACAAATTTATATGGTAGTTCTATAATTAATAAAATATAATGAAGATTAAAAGGAGTACAAAATGGCGAAAATTTTGAAAGAAGGTCTGACTTTTGACGATGTGTTGCTTATTCCCAATCATTCTACCGTCGTACCAAAAAGCGTAAACCTTTCCACAAAACTAACCAAGGACATCACATTACAGATTCCTATTCTTAGCGCGGCTATGGATACGGTTACAGAATGCAAACTGGCTATCGCTATGGCGAGAGAAGGCGGTATCGGCATTATTCACAAGAATCTCAGCATCGATGAGCAGGCTATTCACGTCGACAAAGTAAAAAGGAGCGAACACGGGGTCATTACGGATCCTTTCTTTTTATCTCCCGAACACAAAGTCACCGACGCGCTGGAGCTCATGCAAAAATACAAAATAAGCGGTGTGCCTATCACGAAAGGTCCAAGGCTTGTCGGTATCTTAACCAACAGAGATTTACGTTTCGAGACGAATTTTGATCAACCTATCGGCAATATTATGACGAAGGACAACCTTATTACTGCGCCCGAAGGCACGACGCTTGAAGAAGCCCAACGCATTCTCGGCAAGCACAGAATAGAAAAGTTGCCCATCGTCGACAAAGACTACAACCTAAAAGGCCTTATCACCATAAAAGACATCGAGAAATCGATTCAATATCCCAGTTCAGCCAAGGACAAGAACGGCAGACTGCTTGCAGGCGCAGCCGTAGGCACCGGCTCAAACGCTCTCGACAGAGTAAAAGCTCTGCGCGATGCAAAAGTTGACATCATAGCCATAGACAGTGCGCACGGCCATTCGGTAGGCGTGCTTGAAACAGTGCGGAAAATAAAAAATCTATTCCCTGACCTTCCCGTCATCGCAGGCAACGTAGCCACTGCCGCCGCCGCCAGAGATTTGATAAAATCCGGCGCCGACGTCATAAAAGTAGGTATGGGACCCGGTTCGATATGTACAACACGCGTCATCGCAGGTATAGGCGTGCCGCAGATTACCGCCATTTTGGATTGCGCCGAAGAAGCCGACAAGTACGGAGTCAAGGTCATAGCTGACGGCGGCATAAAGTTCTCCGGCGACATCGTAAAAGCCATCGGAGCCGGAGCAGGCGCCGTTATGATAGGTTCATTGATAGCCGGCACCAAAGAATCCCCCGGCTCACTGGAAATATTCCAAGGCAGAAGCTTCAAGGTATACCGCGGAATGGGTTCGCTTGCCGCTATGGAAGCAGGCTCGAAGGACAGATATTTCCAAGAAGACGCTTCAAAACTTGTTCCCGAGGGTGTCGAAGGCAGAGTGCCTTACAGAGGCGCGCTCAGCGAAATTGTTTATCAACTGGTCGGCGGTCTGCGCTCGGGCATGGGCTATTGCGGAAAAGAAACTATCGAAGATTTGCGTACAACTGCGGAATTCATAAAAATAACCAATGCTTCGCTCATCGAATCGCATCCCCACGATATCTCTATCACTAAGGAATCACCCAACTACTCGACTAAAGCATAAAAAAGAGGCAACAATGGAACACCAAACAGTAATAGTATTAGATTTCGGCGGACAATACAATCAGCTTATTGCTAGGCGTGTCAGAGATATGGGCGTCTATTGCGAACTTATGCCCTACTCCACTTCCATACAAAAAATCAAAGAAATCGCGCCGATTGCGCTGATTTTGACGGGCGGACCCAACAGCGTCTTTGACAAAAAAGCGTTGGCTATGGACCACGAAATGCTAAAACTCGGCATTCCTGTGTTGGGCATTTGTTATGGCGCTCAGCTTGTTGCGCATTTGTGCGGCGGCAAAGTCCAAACCACAGAAGGCGCAAAAGAATACGGCAAACAAAACATTGTTTACAAAGAATGTGACTTGTTCGACGGCATCGAAAAACAGAATATCTGCTGGATGAGCCACACCGATTATGTCAGCTCATTGGGCGAAGATTTTGAATTTCTTGCCTCGACAAAAACTTGTTCGATAGCGGCTTTCGGCGACAAAAAGCGGAAACTTTACGGAGTGCAGTTCCATCCCGAAGTTGCCCACACCGCTGACGGCACCAAAATTCTTCACAACTTCCTTTATGGCATTGCCCAAGCAAAAGGCGACTGGACTGTCGCAAGTTTTGTCAACAATATGGTTGACAGCCTGAAGAAAAAAATCGGCGACAAAAAAGTACTTTGCGCCATGAGCGGCGGCGTTGACAGCGCCGTAGCCGCCACCCTCATCCATAAAGCCGTCGGCTCTCAGCTGACTTGCATATTGGTTGACCACGGTCTTATGCGCAAATACGAAGTCGAGCAGGTTATGACAGTCTTCAAAGACGGATTGGGCATGAATTTGCATATGATAGATGCTTCCGAGCGCTTTTTGAACAAACTTGTCGGCATAAAAGACCCCGAACAAAAACGCAAGATTATCGGAGCGGAATTTATCCGAGTATTTGAAGATGCCGCAAAAGAAATAGGCACAGTCGACTTTCTTGTACAAGGCACCATCTATCCCGACATTGTAGAAAGCGGATTCGGCAATGCCGCCCTCATCAAGTCACATCACAATGTCGGCGGATTGCCCTCCGTCATTGATTTCAAAGAAATAATCGAGCCTTTGCGCGACTTGTTCAAGGACGAGGTGCGAAAAGTCGGTTTTGAACTGGGACTTGACGAAAGCATAGTTATGCGTCAGCCCTTCCCCGGTCCGGGTCTGGGCATAAGAATAATCGGCGACATCACCAAACAAAAACTTGACATTCTCCGTGACGCCGACTTCATAATGCGTGAAGAAATAGCGCTCGCAGGACTCGACAAGGACATATGGCAATATTTTGCAGTGCTGACGGATCTTCGCAGCGTCGGAGTTATGGGCGATATGAGAACCTATGACCACACTCTCGGATTGCGCGCCATAACAAGCATCGATGCCATGACAGCCGACTTCGCCCGTATACCTTATGAAGTTTTGGCAAAAATCTCTACCAGGATAGTAAACGAGGTACGAGGCATAAACAGAATAGTTTATGACATAACCTCAAAGCCCCCTGCTACTATCGAATGGGAGTAAATGGCAGAAAGAATTCAACTGACAAAAAACGCGTTAAAATGCTGGTACCTCCGATGGTTACTGGCATTTGTTTTTTTATTGGCATTTGAGCTGGCGACGGTAAGTCTTGCGGCAAATCTGCTGTACGGCATTACTCTTTCGGCAATAAGGATATTTGCGCTGTCACTGCCGGCGGCATTTGCCGTTGTTGTCATCGTGGCTCCTTATCTGCGGTATAAAGGCTTCTCATATATACTTGAAGAAAAGAGGTTGCTCATATTTAACGGCGCGCTGTCGAGAAAAAAAGAAACTCTGCCTCTGGAAAACATTCAGCATGTCGAGTTGCGAGCCTTTCCTTTTGAACGCTTTTATAAACTTGTCACGGTGCGGCTGTACACAGCTGGTTCGGAGCATATTTTGCCGTCAATCTCTTTGGACGATGCCAAGCGCATTCAAAACATAATTTTTGGTGAAAAACGTGAAAATCGTTAAAAGACAACATTTCTTGCGTTTGTTGAACAGCATATTCAGCCTGTTGATTTTTTTGGCGGCGGCGCTTTATTTTCTCATAAAGTTGTTGTCGTACGACATAAGCCTTTCCAACCGGTTTTTGTATTTCCAGATTCCTGCGCTTGTGGTTTTTTTATTTTCGGCAGGACTGTACTTGATATATTCGATCGGTACTTTCTTGTCGACAAAAATAATCATTGACGAAAACAGCATCACACTCAGCAACAACTTCATATATCTCCGCAAAACGGTGCTTGCATACACAAATGCGCATATGTTCACTTCAGGGCAGAGTTTTTTGCAACGGCTTTTCAAGGTGAAACGGTTGCGGTTGAGTTCGGGCAGCCGCAGTTCGGAAGCGGAAATTGATATCACAACAGATGCGCATACCGTCACAATGATTGAAAACGCCATAAAATCCCTGCATTGCGACAGCGACAGACCCAAAGCAGAAACAGTTGTCGGTAGCAAGTGGATTGCGCTGTATGCTCTTTTGATTCCGTCAAAATGGTTGCGTCCAGTGGGATTTACGCTTTCGGCTGTCGTCATAATCATAGGCTTTGTCAAACGCGCGCCGTCGTTGCCGCTTGCCGAACTTTATGCCTTATCAATAGCGTTGAGCATTGCAGGCAGCGCGCTGTCTGCGCTGATAAAATACCGAGGATTCACCCTGTACGACCTTGATTGCGCATTGATAATAAGCTATGGCAAGCTGGAAAAGCAAAGTCACTTTGTTTTGAAAGACAGAATAAACGGCATAATCGTCCATCGTCATCCGCTGAACTCTTTGACAAAAACCTGTTCGGCATTTTTGTTGCTGGCAGGAATAAAAGACACTCCGGAAAGTTTTTCTCTGCCTTTTTTGCCGATAACCGATGGAAAAAGACTAAATGCCGCAATAGACAAATTTTTGCCCTGCCTGTCCGTCAATGCACAAGCGCAAAAACCGCCTGCACGTTCAAGGAAAAGCTATTTCACGGCAAAACTGTTGTTGCTTAATGCTATACTTGTGCCGATTACGGCGCTTTTTGCCGTGTTAAAAGAATATATCGTCATATTGGCATATGCGCTTATAAACGTCTTACTCATAATCGATATAAGCATGTCTTTTCACCGTTCACGCTTTTTTGCCGACGACAAACTCATCTACTGCGCAAGAGGAGGATTGTTCTCAAAAAGCCTGTTGTGCAAAAAAAGCTCCCTCCAAGCGGCGCGCTTTACACATTCGAAATTTAATGAAAAAAAGGGCATTGCAAAACCAACCTTCTTTGTTCGCTCTCTTGACAACCCCTTTCGTCTGCCGTATTTTGACAAAGATGTTGTCGAAGAAAAAGAAAAAAATGGTTGATATCCCTCTATTCCTTATCAAGTCCGGCAAAAGTTCCCATAGGGAGCTTTACGTTTGGTCGGAACAACAAAAAAAGGCTGGCGATTAGCCAGCCTTTTTGAGTGCTTTTGTCATCATTCGCAAGACTTATTCTTTGCTTGACAACCAAACCCTTCACGAGTATTCCGAAGCCGCAGCTTTTTTTCTTCGAGGTATTTTGCACTCTACTGTATATCATATTTTTTTTCTTTGTCGTTTGTGACTATAGAAAGCAAAAATAATGTTAACATTCCTACGGTGAGGCGCATAGAATAGAAAAAAAGGTGCTACATGAATATTCGGGATTACATAAACAAAAAAAAACCTGCCGCCGCCGCGCCGCAATCGCCCGAGGATGCCGTAAAAATGTATTCGGGGATGAGCGAGGAAGAACTTATGCGTGAGCTTTTCAGCGTTGGCGCCTGCTCAAAGGGCGGCACTTCGGCAAATGAGCTTGACGCATTTTATAACAATGTGCAAAACTTCCTTACCGCCGAGCAAAAGGAAAAAATGCAACAGCTGATTATCCAGCTGAAAATGAGCTGATTATGGATAACAGTTTAATGATGCTGTTGCCTATGATTATGGGGCAAAAAAATCCCGATATGATGAACCTGATGAAATCAATGGGCGGCATGGGTGGTATGGGTGGCATGGGCGGCATGGGTGGCATGGGCGGTGGCAATCCTATGGGCGCTTTCGGAAACTTTTTTAATGCCGGAAACAACAATGCCGCAGAGAGCGGCAAGCAAGAAAACGCCAACAACGGCGCGTCCAACAACATTATGTCTATCTTGTCGGCAATGAATCAAAACAAAAGTCCCGACATGGCATCGATGATGATGTCGATGATGAACGGGCAACAAAACAAGACCGAAGAGACATCCCAAAATGTCGGACACGGATTTATGCCCTTGAACGGCATCTCCACCGATCTGATAAATCAACTGATTCTAAATTTGATATTTACTGCAAAAGTTAAATAATTTGAATAAACTCAATCCTTCAAGCCGTATTTCTGTATTTCCACACCGGCTTCTTCGAACAGTTGCAAGGAGAAATCATCGGGGTAACCTTCTTTGAAGACTACTCTTTTTATGCCGCTGTTTATTATCATTTTTGCGCAGATGGTACAAGGTTGATGAGTGCAATACATGACAGCGCCTTCGACGGATACGCCTATTTTCGCCGCCTGAATGATGGCGTTTTGTTCGGCGTGAACGGCATAACACATTTCGTGCCGAGTGCCTGAAGGTATGCCAAGTTTTTTGCGCATACATTCGCCTTTTTCTTTGCAACTCATAATGCCGCTACTTGCGCCGTTATAACCAGTTGTCAAGATCCTTTTGTTTCTTGTGATGACTGCGCCGACCTGTCTGTTTTCTTGATAGCAGGACGACCAACTGCTGACAAGCGCAGCCATTTCCATAAATCTCTTGTCCCATTTGTCCATATGTACCTCACACTAACTTCCGAATATAATAAATAGTACCATACTGAAACGGCTTTTGCAAGTCGAGTATTTACAAACAATTCTTCATAAGTTATATCAAAAAAACATATTCATATATTATAATATGTCGAAAATTGATTATTCTCAATTTTATCTGAAAAATTATGTGCAAAAGCCTCAACCCAAACCCCCCGTACAAGCTGATACCCCAATAAAAAAACCTCGCAAAAACAAAAAAAAGGCGTGGTTCTTTCTTACACTGATACTAATCGTTGCAGTGCTGTTTGCCATAAACTTCCTTTATGAAGATGCCCTCTTCGACTCAGTTTTGAATTGGATTAAGCATGAAAAAACCGCTGACTTTTATCTTGTGACAAAGAGTTTTCAACAGCGCGAAAAGGCATATGCGCAATCGTTGCTTGTGCGACAGTCGGGCGCCGGCGGTTATATCTTTCAACAACAGGATTATATCGTCGTCTATTCGGTATATCTGAATGAAGAGGACGCCAAGTCTGTGGTGTCAAAAAATGACCAAACAAAGATTATCACAAAAAAGATTTTGATAAAAGATGCCGTATATGAGCATATATGCGCCACGCTACAACAACTTATCACAACCGCCGCGCAACTTGAGAACGGCACAATATATGAGGCAAAATTCCTTGAACAGTGTTCAACCGCCAAACAAAGTCTTACGGAGCAGAAACAAAAATTGATTTCCGAGCAAAAAGCCAAAGATGAGTATCTGAGCTTGCTCGATTTGCTGATAGGAGGGTTGGCTTCTCTGAACACCCACTCCCCGTCAAGAACAAAGCTTATCGGAGATTTGCGTTATATTATCAGCTCCGCGCTTATCAACATGCCGTCTTGAAGAATCAAACTATGGTTTGAAATCTTAAGGAATATACGTCCTGCAATCTTATTGCATATTCCTTTAGCCTATAAAGCAGCGTCACTGCTCCTTCCTTGTCACCGCCGACGGCTGCGCCCATCATCTCGTTGTACAACACAGACAGCTCATTCAATTCAATATGCGGAATAAAGAACTCCAAGCCTTTATGCTTTTTTTCCAACCAATCTCTTGTTTCGGAAATCTTTTCCAAGGGCATTTGTTCGTCTGCCAATATGTCCTCTAATAATTCCTCTAATCTTTCCTCGAACTCATTGAAAGTCTTTGTTATATAAATAAGTTCGAGTATTCCGCCTGCAAGCATAATAGCGCTGATGATTATCACGATTATCAATTTAAACTTCATCAGCCACCTCGAAAGTAAAATACTTGCCGTATTTTGGCTGAATAAATATCTTCTTCGATTCTGCGGTAAGCAACAACACATCTTTCATTGCAAGTTTGTTGTCACGCAGAATTTTTTCAACATTTTCTCTCTTGCCGTCTATCATTTCCAGGTTTTCACTCATAAGTTTTCCCTCGACAATCAGCGTGGCGGGCACTGTTTCCGGAGCTTGCGCATCGGAGTTTTCCAATATAGACAGCTTGCCATTGGTTTCTATAACGGCATAACTGACTTCTTCAATCGAAAAATACCCTTGTCCTCGTATCATCTCCAAAATATCGTTTACATTCAAACTCAACTTTGTCAACACTGCATAATTTATGCCGTTGCCGTCGATTATTATCATGGGTTGTCCGTTGACAAATTTTCGAAATCTGATAAATCTCGTGCTGATATGCGTCAAAATATAATGCGCTATGAAAACCGTAATTAGGGGTATCAAACCGTACAATATGGGAGTCGAAACATCCTGCATAGGTGTGCTGGCAAGCTCCGCAACCGCAAGCACAATGACAAATTCAAAGGGTTGAAATTCGCCTATTGTGCGCTTGCCCATAAACCGCAGTCCTATCATAAGGAAAATTAAAATAATTAATGAACGCGCTATGATTACTAACATAACCATAGCATAGTAAAAAACTTTTTTTTTATTCTTTGTTCAGCGTCTTAGTGAGGTATTCACCTGTAAAGCTGCTTTTGCACTGTGCAATCTGTTCCGGAGTGCCCGCGCATATCAATTCGCCGCCGCCGTCTCCGCCTTCCGGTCCGAGGTCAAGAACATAATCGGCTATTTTTATGATATCGAGATTGTGTTCAATGACTATTACGGTGTTGCCGCTCTCTACCAGTCTTTGGAGCATATATATCAGTTTCTCTATGTCCGCCATATGCAGTCCTGTCGTCGGCTCATCGAGAATATATACTGTTTTTCCCGTGGAACGGCGGCTGAGTTCTGTCGCCAACTTGATACGTTGCGCCTCGCCGCCCGAGAAAGTCGTCGCAGGTTGACCCAATCTTATATAGCCTAAACCGACTTCTTGTATGGTTTTCAGCTTATTATAAATTCTTGGTATGTTTTCAAAAAATTCGCATGCCTCATCAACAGTCATTTCCAACACATCAAAAATATTTTTGCCCTTGTATTTCACTTCAAGGGTTTCTCTGTTGTAACGACGGCTGTTGCACACCTCGCACGGCACGTACACGTTCGGCAAAAAGTGCATTTCTATTTGAATAATGCCGTCGCCGGAGCAGTTTTCGCATCTGCCGCCCTTTACGTTAAAAGAAAATCTGCCTGCGCCATAGCCTCTCGCCCTCGCCTCAGGGGTCATGGCAAACAACTCCCTGATGTAAGTGAACACTCCTGTATAGGTCGCCGGGTTGGAACGCGGCGTCCTTCCTATTGGGCTTTGGTCTATGGCTATGACTTTGTCGCAATGTTCCAGTCCTGTTATGGTGTCGAAATGCCCTTCGGTCAATCGGGAGCCGTTGAGCATATTTGACAAATGCGGATAGAGAATGCCGTTGACAAGCGACGATTTGCCGCTGCCGCTGACTCCCGTCACCACGTTCAGACAACCTAGCGGAAAGTCTACGTTTATGTTCTTCAAGTTGTTTTGCGCCGCTCCCGTGATGCTTAGGAATCTGTCCTCTGCCTTGCGCCGTTTTTCGGGAAGAGCAATGACTCTTTTCCCCGAGAGATACTGTCCCGTCAAAGACCTTTCACAAGCTATGATATCCTCAAGACTGCCCTGAGCGACTATTTCGCCGCCGTGTATACCTGCGTATGGACCTATGTCGACAATATGGTCGGCGGAGCGTATCGTCTCTTCGTCATGTTCGACGACTATCAGCGTATTGCCCAAATCACGCAACCTTTTTAGCGTGCCGATAAGTCTGCTGTTGTCGCGCTGATGCAGTCCAATGCTCGGCTCATCGAGGATATAAAGTACGCCCATAAGTCCGCTGCCTATTTGTGTGGCAAGCCTTATTCTCTGCGCTTCGCCGCCGCTGAGCGTGCCACTGGAGCGTGACAGCGTCAAATAGCCCAGTCCGACATCTATCAAAAAGTTTATTCTTGCCAATACTTCTTTCAAAATAGGCGCCCCAATAATCGTATCTCTGTTCGAAAGTTCCAGTCCGTTGAAAAATGTCGGCATTCTGGATATCGGAATATCCGTAACTTCGTTTATGTTTCTGCCGTTTATGCGTATCGACAACACTTGCTTTGTCAGTCTTTTGCCGCCGCACTCTTCGCAGGACAGGCTGGTCATCAACCTTTCGATATCCCTCTTTACGCCCTCAGAGGTTGTTTGTGAATATCTTCTTGTCAGATTGTTTATGACACCTTCAAAACTGGAATTATACTCTGCCGTAAACCGCTCCGACTGCCACGACATAGGTAGCTTTTCGCCGTCGTTGCCGTACATAATAATCTTCTTTATGTGTTCGGGCAACTCACGATAGGGAGTGTCCATCGAGAATTTATATCTTTTTGACAGCGCTTGGAATTGCATGTGGGAGATTTTTCCCATATCGAGATTCCAGCCGCCTACTTTTATGGCGTTTTGGTTCAAACTGAGGCTTTTGTCGGGAATAAGTTTCTCTTCGTCTATTTCGTTGCGGAAACCCAGTCCCATGCATTTTGGGCAAGCTCCGTACGGACTGTTGAACGAAAACATTCTCGGCGTAATCTCGCCCAGTGTGATGTCGCAGTCGGGGCAGGCGTATTTCGTCGAATACAACTCCTCATTGCCGTCATAATCAACACTTACCAATCCTTCGGCAAGCTTCAGCGCCGTTTCGATGCTGTCGCTCAATCGGCGGTTTATGCCTTCTTTTATGACAAGTCTGTCAATAACTACGCTTATGTCGTGCTTTTGGTATTTTTCGAGTTTTATTTCTTCATCGAGGGAGACTATTGCTCCGTCAACCTTGGCGCGGACATAGCCGTTTTTGCGCAGCGTTTCAAACTGTTTTTGGTATTCGCCCTTTCTGCCTCGCACGATGGGCGCCATGACCATTATTTTGGTGCCCTCTTCTCTCGTGAGTACTTTGTCTACAATCTGGTCTATTGTGATGCTGTATATCTCTTTGCCGCAGTCAGGACAGTGCGGCACGCCTATTCGTGCAAAAAGCAGTCGAAGATAGTCATATATTTCCGTCACGGTACCCACCGTCGAACGGGGATTGTTTGAAGTGGTTTTTTGGTCAATGGAAATGGCAGGCGACAGTCCGTCTATGCTTTCGACATCGGGCTTGTCCATCTGTCCTAAGAACTGTCTGGCGTATGAAGAAAGGCTTTCGACATACCTTCTTTGTCCCTCGGCAAAAATCGTATCAAAAGCAAGGGAAGATTTTCCGCTGCCGCTTAAGCCTGTGAAAACCACCAGTTTGTCTCTTGGGATAGTCAAATCTATGTTTTTGAGGTTGTGCTGTTTTGCACCTCTGATTATCATTTTGTCGTTCATTAAAAAAGCTCCTTTTGAAGGAAGGATCGTTATCCTATGTCTATACTATTATAATCTATTATGCCGCTATGAACCATTAAAAGCCGTTATTTCTTGGCAGATTTTTCTTTTAATTTCTTTTTTAACGAGGCTATCTCGTCTCGGAGTTTTATGCAGGTTTCAAATTCAAGGCTTGTGCTGGCAACCGACATCAACCCCGTCAAATGCTCGATTTCTTTGACTATTTCCGAACGCGTCATAGCGTCAAGTTCGGGAGTGTCGGAAGCTTTTTTGCTAATCATCAACGTATTTATGATTTCTTTCTTGATGGTCTGCGGCGTAATATTATGTTCCTTGTTGTATGCAAGCTGATACTGCCGTCTTCTGTTCGTTTCGTCAATGGCGTTTCGCATGCTGCCCGTCACCGTGTCTGCGTACATGACTACCCTTGCTTGACTGTTACGCGCCGCTCTGCCTATCGTCTGAATGAGCGACGATCTCGACCGCAAAAACCCTTCTTTGTCGGCGTCAAGTATGGCGACAAGCACCACCTCGGGCAGGTCAAGACCTTCACGCAGCAGGTTTATTCCAACAAGGACATCCACTTCGCCCTTGCGCAGTGACGAGATTATTTCTATCCTTTCCAGCGTCTCAATCTCGCTGTGCATATAGCTTACTTTGAATTTATGCTCCTTCAAATATGCCGTCAAACTTTCCGCCATGCGTTTTGTCAGCGTAGTTATCAGCACTCTGCCTTCCATTTCGATTGCTTTGTTTATTTGTCCGATCAAATCATCGATCTGCCCTTCGGTCTTTTTGACTTCTATCATAGGATCGACAAGCCCTGTCGGACGAATAAGCTGTTCGACTACTTGGGATTGTTCAGCCATTTCATAATCGGCAGGTGTGGCGGACACGCAGACCATTTGAGAAAACCGTTGTGTAAATTCTTCAAAATTCAGCGGTCTGTTGTCAAAAGCCGCTTTGAGACGGAAGCCGTAATTTACTAAGTTTTCTTTTCTTGCTCGGTCGCCGTTGTACATGCCTCTGATTTGCGGCAATGTCATATGAGATTCGTCGACGAAAAGTAAAAAATCCTTGGGGAAGTAGTCCATCAGTGTAAAAGACGGTTCTCCGGGTTTTCTTCCGTCAAAGTATCTCGAATAATTCTCTATGCCGCTGCAATAACCTACTTCGCGTATCATTTCGATGTCATAATTTACTCGTTCGGTCAGTCGCTGCGCTTCGATAAGTTTGTTTTTGTCTTTGAATGCCTGCGCTTCGAGAAGCATATCCTGCTTGATGCGCTCCAGCGTCTCTTCCAATTTCTCATCACCAACCACATAGTGGCTTGCAGGGAAAATTGCCGCATGCTCCAGTTCCGAAACGGCTCTGCCTGTCACCAAATCAAACTCACAAAGCCTCTCTATCGTATCGCCGAAAAATTCCGCGCGTATGGCAATGCTTGAATAGTTGGACGGGAAAATCTCGACATTGTCTCCGCGCACCCTAAATGTTGAGCGCACAAAATCGATATCGCTACGCTTGTACCGCAAAGATATTAGTCTGTCAATAAGCTTGTCCCGTTCGACATCTTCACCGGGACGAAGTGAAATAGAATTCTTATAATAATCCTCAGGGGCACCCAAACCATAGATACAAGATACCGAAGCCACGACTATTACGTCATCACGTTCTCCCAAAGAAGCCGTTGCGCTGTGGCGCAACTTGTCGATCTCGTCATTGAGCGACAAGTCCTTTGCGATATATGTGTCGGTACTGGGGATATAAGCCTCTGGCAAATAATAGTCATAATACGATACAAAATACTCTACCCTGTTCTTCGGAAAAAGCTCTCTGAATTCGTTACAAAGCTGAGCG
Organism: uncultured Christensenella sp.; assembly: GCA_964368435.1. GTDB lineage: Bacteria > Bacillota > Clostridia > Christensenellales > DTU072 > DTU072. The sequence continues at coordinate 16,884 of CAYJBS010000013.1, forward strand.
GCTAGCGTCTTGTTGTGCGCAACAACCAAAGTAGGCTTGTTTATTTCGGCAATGACATTTGCCATGGTGAAAGTCTTGCCGCTGCCGGTAACGCCCAACAGAACCTGCGTACGGAAACCGTCATTCAAGCCCTCGATGAGTTTTGAAATAGCCTGCGGTTGATCTCCGCAGGGCTGATATTTTGTTGTAAGTTGAAACTTATTCATGTTTTAAAAAATATATGGGAGAATCAATTTTATGACATAGGACATGATGGCGAGAAGAATACCTGTAAGGATTCTTATATACAGTTTTCTTCTGGCTTTCTTTTTGTCACGGATATATGACAGTCCTTTCTCTCTCAGCGTTATGACATAATACAGTTCGCCGTGATGTTTGGCTTTCTCCACATTAAAATAATTGTCCAAAGCAAGATCATTTAATACCTTGTCCAAATCTTTTTCGGTGAATTCAAGCTTGTACGGTATCTTTTCGAGAATTTCGATGGGAGACAAAAGACACTGCCCGTTCTTGTTGACGGCAGTCTTATAGACAACATTGAGTAATGCTTTTTCTTTTTTGTCGAGTACCATTATTTATGAAAACCTCGCGATAATAAAAGCTATGGCGGCGGCAAACATTCCGCCAAGGAATGCCCAAACGCCTGCAACGATAGATATACGTTTATAATCGAATTTGTCCTCTACTATCGGCTTCCTCGTCAGCTCGCCAAGCTGAGAAATGCGAACCTGTTTTTCTGCGGCTACCCTGCCCTTCGAGAGCGGGGTGACGACATAAAGATTGTCGTCGGAATACTTCAAAGATATCATTTCGTTGAGCGTAAGCTCTTCGATACAATAGCCCAGTTCTTCCTCGTTTACGATATGGTCGACGGCGCTGAGCAGCTCTTCTTTTTCCAGCACAACAGACTCACCGTCTCTTGATGCCTTGACGATGGCTTCCAGCACTAAATAAGATTTTCTGTCCAGCATATGCGCCTCCAATCTGACTTATTTTAACATACAACCTCTCTACTGTCAATATAAAGAAGTCGCTGTCAAATGGGTGTTGATGACGCTTTTTTTATTCTTCAACACGGATGACGGCATCAATGTTTTCTACCGTGTATATTTGGCGTATTGCGTAAAGTGCTTTTGTTATGCTCTTTTCGCCTGTCTTGTGTATCATAAATATAACCGACGCGCTCTGCCCTTGAACCTGCTGTTGAATGGAATTTATGCTGATTCCGTGCTTTGCAAAAACCGTCGAAACCGAAGCAATGACACCGGGCACATCTTTCACTGTCATGCGGATATAATATTCACATCGGAAATCCTTCGAGAAACCCTTGTCTGGAATCTTATCGGTGCTGTTTTTGAAGCCGGCATATTGGGGCTTTGTCTGTGTCGCGGCAAATACTATGTCCGATACAATGGCGCTGCCCGTAGGAAGATCACCGGCTCCTCTGCCATACAGCATAATGTCTCCGACATTGTCCCCTACGATATGAACGGCGTTGAAACTGCCCTTGACGGTCGCCAAAGGATGCGAAGACGGCACAAATGCAGGATGCACACGCGCCTCAATCTTTCCGCCATCTCTTTTTCCGATAGCCAACAGTTTCAGGGTATAGCCGAAGCGTTTGCCGTATTCAATGTCTATTTGGTTTATTTTTGAGATGCCCTCGCGGTATATCTTGTCTATGGGTACCTTTGTGTGGAACGCCAGCGAGCTCAAAATGCTCAATTTATACATGGAATCAAAACCCTCTACGTCGGCTGTGGGGTCTGCTTCGGCATAGCCCAGTCGTTGCGCCTCTTTCAGCACATCGGCATAAGCCAGTCCCTCATCCGACATTTTGGAGAGTATAAAATTCGTCGTGCCGTTTACGATGCCCATCAGCGACAAAATGTTGTTGCCCTGCATGGATTGCGTCAGCGTCCTGATAACGGGAACTCCGCCTACACAGCTAGCTTCAAAATACAGCCCTGCTTTGCCTTGTTTTGCCGCTGTTTCAAGCTCGTGCCAATACTTTGAGAACATTTCTTTGTTGGCGGTAACAATGCTCTTGCCTGCCAAAAGACATTTTATCAAAAAGCTTTTTGCCGGTTCAATGCCGCCGAAAAACTCCGCAACAATCTTTATTTCGGGATCGTTTATGATGTTGTTTATGTCGCACGAAACGATGCTTTCGTCAATGCCCAGAGCCTTGACTTTTGTCATATCCTTTTCGAGAATATGGCGAATTTCGATGTCGACGCCATAATTTTTCTTTATGCTGTCATAACTCTTCCGCAGTATTCTGTATGTGCCGCCGCCCACCGTTCCCAGTCCAAGTAATGCGACTCCGATTTTTTTCATATATCCTCCTAGCTCTTTTTGTTCATTTCGTAGAGATATTTCAGTCCTTTCAGCGAAAGCGACCTGTCTATTATGTCAATACCTGCAACTTCCTGATCGATCAACAGAGAAAGTCCGCCTGTGGCAATGACTTTGGCATTCTTGTTGCCGTTTGTTTCTTTTATGGTTTTTATGATGTGCGCCACAAGTCCCGAAAAGCCGTAAATGACGCCTGCCTGCATATTCTGCACGGTGTTTGTGCCGATGATACTCTTCGGTTTGACAAGTTCTATCCTCGGCAACTTCGAGCCTGTGCGAACAAGCGCTTCTGTGCTGGATTTTATGCCCGGAGCTATGGCTCCGCCCTCAAAATCTCCGCATTCGGAAATAACTCCGAAGGTTGTCGCAGAGCCGAAGTCGACGGTTATTGCCGGTCCGCCGTATTCTCTGTATGCCGCCACTGCGTTTATTATTCTGTCGGCGCCCAAATCTTCGGGCTTGTTGTAGTTGATTTTTATTCCCAATTTAATTTTTGGCGACACCATAATAGGCTTCATCTTCCAATAATAGTCGCACATATGTTCCAAAGTATAGTTTATTGACGGCACAACCGAAGAAATTATGATGCCCTCAACATCGGATAGCTTGTAGCCGTTCTGTGTCAATAGGTCAAAAATAAGCATACCGTATTCGTCGGCTGTTTTTGAATAGTCGGTTGCGATACGCCAGGTATAAAGAGTCTCGACTCCATTGTCCAGACCTATCTTTATGTTAGTGTTGCCTGCGTCCATTAAAAGTATCATTTTTCACCAAATTTCCTATTATTTTTTGCTATAATATCATAATTAAGAAGGTATGTCAACTTTTCTCGCCAGCCTTGCGTTCCAGCGCCTTTTTTGCCTGCCGCCACTCAGGGCAGTACTGCGAAAGCAGAGCATAATAACGCTTGTTATGCCCCTTTTCGGCAAGATGCAACAGTTCGTGTAGCACGACATAGCTTGCGCATCTCTCGTCATACCTTGCCAGCCGCAAGCTCAGCCAAAGCCTTTTTTCTTTTATGTTGCAGCTTCCCCAACGAGTTTTCATATCCCGTACGGAGAACTTCTCACTTTTCAGTCCTGTGACTGACTGCCAGTATAGCAAATACTTTTCACCCTTTTGCATAAGTTCCTTACGATAGAACTCTTTTATCAACTTCTTTTTTGTTTCAAGGGCGCCGTCTTTTGTTTGCAAATAAATGTAGTTGTCATCATATGCGCATTTGTTGCGTCCAATATCGACTCTTAATGTGTATTGCCTTCCCCATAAGAATAAAATATCGCCGTCAAACAACTTTTCTTCCGCTTGCGGCGCGCTGCGAAGCAAATGCTCTTTTATCCATTCAATCTTTTTTTGCGCAAACTCCTCTGCCTGCCGCTTGGGCATAGACATCGGCGCGGAAATAGCCGCTCTCCCGTCTTTTACGGTAATGCGCAGATGCTTCATCCTCTTGAAGGTCAGCGTCAATTCAACGCCGTCTACAATGATTGTTTGCTGATTCATATGAATATTATAACATATTACGCATGATATTGATTGTTTTTCTGCTTGAAAGAGCTCCCATAATATATGTCATACCAATTCGCAGTCAAGGTATCTCGTCCTTATGCCGTCCCACAAAAATTGAGAGCGAAATCGAGCGTTTCTTCGGACATAAAAAAAGCGCTTTTTCAAGCGCCTTTTTGTTAAACTAATTCGAGAATGCACTTCTCTGCGTCGTCACCGCGTCTGTTGCCCAGTTTGATTATTCTGGTATAGCCGCCGCCCTGTCCGAGTTCTTCGGCTCTTTTTTCGTATTTGGGGGCATACTCACCGAACAACTTTTCGACAAGCGGATATTTGATATCTTTTGTTCTTTCACGGAAGCTTTGGTTGGACTCCTTGGCAACTTTTGTTTCTTTTATGTCGGCAAGATTTGCAAGCAATCTTCTGCGGGCGGCAAGTTTCTTCATACCGTCATTTGTGTACTCGACGGGAATAAGCTCGTCTTTTTGGTTCTTTTGCATTTTTGTCACAACGACTGTGTCCTTGTATGACTTGATTGCAATAGTAATCATCTTTTCGGCAACCTTGCGTACTTCCTTGGCTCTGGCAAGCGTAGTTTCTATCTTGCCGTACCAAAGCAGCTGTGATGCCTGACTATATACCAACTGAACTCTCTGGTCGGTTCTTCTTCCTAATTTGTTGTGATTTGCCATCCTTATTTCTCCTTACTCATCTTTATTTAGCAGTCCAAGTCCCAAACCGTCAAGCTTGCTGATAACTTCATCAAGCGACTTGCGTCCGAGATTTCGCACCTTAAGCATGTCTTCTTCTGTTCTCTTGACAAGGTCTTCGACTGTGAATATTCCCGCACGCTTCAAGCAATTCAGGGGACGAACCGACAGATCCAGTTCTTCGATACTCATTGAGAGCACCTTGGGACCACTGCCTTCGTCAGGGCTTACGAGGATTTCGAGAGAGCTCATATCATCAACAAGATTGATAAACAGCTTCAGGTGGTCGCTCATAACCTTTGCGGCAAGGCTTATTACTTCCCTGGGCGAGGTCGTTCCGTTGGTCTTGACTTGCATTGTCAGTTTGTCATAGTCAATCGATTGCTCCACACGTGTGGCTTCTACGGAATAGCTGGCGGATAACACCGGTGCAAACAGCGAGTCTATGGGAATATATCCGATAGGCGCCTTCGCCGGCTTGTTGTAGGTTGCTGAAACATAGCCTCTGCCTACGCCGATAGTCAAGTCCATATTGAGTTCGTATCCGTCATCAAGAGTGCAAATGTACTCTTCCGGGTTCTTGATTTCGATGTCGCTGGGAACTTCTATGTCTTTTGCTCTTATTTCTCCGCCCTTGTTTGTGTGTAGTTTGACCACATGGGTGAATCCGGGATCGCTGGAGTATACCTTAACAAAAACGCCTTTAAGGTTCAGCACTATTTCGGCTACGTCCTCTCTTACGCCGGGTATGGTCGAAAACTCGTGGCTGATGCCTTCAATCTGTACGCCGATAATCGCCGCGCCGGGAAGGGCTGTGCACAGTATCCTGCGGAGGCAATTTCCGATTGTTATTCCATAACCTCTCTCCAAAGGTTCGACAACAAAACTGGCTTGAGCTTTGTCGGCGCTCTCGATTTCAGTTATTTTGGGTTTTACTATTTCCATCATGGTAGTAGTCCTCCTTATTCGGTAATATTACTTAGAGTACAACTCAACAATCATATGTTCTGTTATATTCATGTCAATATCTTCGCGACTCGGTAATGTGATTATGGAACCTTTCAAGGTCTTGGGGTCGAATTCAAGCCATTTCAAGGAATTCTTGAAGCTGCTTTCTTTCAACTCAACAAAGAAGGTCTTTTCTCTCTTATTTTCTTTTACGGCGATTTCGTCACCTACTTTCACTAAATATGAGGGAATGTTGACTCTCTTGCCATTTACGGTGATATGACCGTGGTTTACGATCTGTCGGGCTTGCGCTCTGGACACACCGATACCCATTCTGTATACGACATTGTCAAGTCTTCTCTCGAGAAGAACAAGCATGTTCTCACCGGTTATGCCTCTCATCTTTTCTGCCATTTCGTAATATTTATGGAATTGCTTCTCAAGCAAGCCATATATTCTCTTGGTCTTCTGTTTCTCGCGAAGCTGGATGCTGTACGGCGTCGGCTTCTTTCTTCTTTGTCCGTGTACGCCCGGGGCATATTGGCGCTTCAATATAGCGCACTTGCCCGAAAAGCATCTGTCTCCCTTCAAAAATAATTTCTCGCCTTCTCTTCTGCAAAGACGGCAATCTGCTCCTGTATATTTTGCCATTGTGTGTTACCTCCTGATTACAGTCTTCTGCGTTTTGGCGGACGGCAACCATTGTGAGGAATGGGCGACACATCCTTAATTAGTGCGATGTCAACATCAGCTGCCTGTACGGCGCGGATAGCAGGTTCTCTGCCTTGTCCCGTACCTTTGATGAATATTTCTACTCTTCTCAAGCCGTGCTGTTTTGCTTCGTTGAGCGCCTTCTCCGTAACCTGTGTTGCGGCGAACGCTGTCTCTTTTCTGGCGCCTTTCAGCCCGAGCATGCCTGACGACGCCCAGCTTATGGTGTTGCCGTTTATGTCGGTGACGGTGACAATAGTGTTGTTGTGCGTGGTATGAACATGCACTTGTCCTCTGTCAATACGCTTGAGGTCTTTTCTCTTTTTTATTGTGGATTTTCTTACTGCCATTTTTCGTTACCTCCTAGGCTTTGGCTTTGCTACGGCCGACTGTGCGCTTCGGACCTTTTCTGGTGCGAGCGTTCTGCTTTGTGCTTTGACCTCTGACGGGCAGTCCTTTTCTGTGACGCACGCCTCTGTAGCAGCCTATTTCCATAAGACGCTTGATGTCCATCATTACTTCTCTTTTGCAGTCACCTTCAACGTGTATATTCTTTTCTATATAGTCACGAATCTGTGCGACTTGGTCTTCTGTCAGATCCTTTACTCTTGTGTCGGGGTCGACTTCGGCAAACTTCAATATTTTGTTTGACGTAGCGCTTCCGATACCGAATATATAGGTAAGACCTATTTCTACTCTCTTTTCACGGGGTAAATCTACACCTGATATACGAGCCATTCAATAACCTCCATAACTCTTTTTGTGTTTTTTTGTTTTTATCTATATTAATCACCGAGGTAAATCGTCTATTGACAATTCAGCCGCCCTCGGACTGAACTCATATTTGGTTTTATATGAATGTTTTTCATATAAGGCTAGCCTTTGTATTATACAAAATAAAACAAAGGTTAGCAATCATTTTCTGTTGCTTTTATCCCTGTTTTTGCTTGTGCTTGGGATACTTGCTGCATATAACCATTACTTTTCCTTCTCTCTTTATGACCTTGCACTTGTCGCACATAGGCTTTACTGACGGCTTGACTTTCATCTTGTTATCCTCCTGTAGTTATGCTAATTGTTTTTGTTGCGATAAGTGATTCTTCCTTTTGTGATGTCATAAGGACTCATCGCTATTTTTACTCTGTCTCCTACGCATACTCTTACGGTATGCTGTCTCATTTTGCCGCAAAGGTAGGCGGTTATGACATGCCCGTTTGTTAGGGTAACCCGGAAATTTGTTCCCGGCAATATCTCACTCACTGTTCCTTCTGCTTCGATAATATCATCTCTTGACACCTTCAATCCTCCAATTATGGGTAATATTTCCTTATTATGCTGTTTATTTCGGCATCGTATATCACTTTGCCGTCGAGCAGCTTTTCTCTGATCTTTTCGCTTATGTCCCCCGTGGACTTAAGATGTTTGATTTTCTTCATTTTCGGTTTATCCAGTCTGCGCAGCTTTCCATCGACCAGTTTGACGAAGTTTTCGTCAACAACCTCTGTTACTATAAAAAATCTGCCTGCGTCCCTGCCCGCTTTGGAAAATACTATCGAGCCGATTTGTATGGGTTTTTCCACATTCACCTCTCTATATTGTAAGTATTTCTACTCCGTCGGGGAGTATGACAACTGTGTTCTCGTAGTGCGCCGACGGCGAACCGTCTGCTGTGACGACAGCAAAGTTCTTTTCGCTGAATATGACTTCCTTTCCGCCGAGATTTATCATCGGCTCAATAGCTATCGTCATATTCGTGTACAGCCTAGTGCCTCTTCCTCTTATGCCATAATTGGGTACATTGGGTTCTTCGTGCAGTTGGCTGCCGACTCCGTGTCCGATAAGTTCGCGTACTACGCTGAAACCGTGCTTTTCGACGAATTGTTGTATTTGGTATCCCAAATCGCCGAGTCTGGCTCCTTCTTTGAGGACTTTTATGCCTTCAAAGAAACTCTGTTTGCAAACTTCCATCAACTTGCTTTTCTTTTCGCCGACATTGCCTATGGCTATGGTTCTGGCGGCATCCGCATGGTAGCCTTCGAACTGTGCGCCTGCGTCAATCTTCAGCAGTTGACCTTCTTCGAGTATTCGTTTTTTTGAGGGTACACCGTGCACCACCTCGCTGTCTATTGACACGCATATCGAGCCGGGGAAGTCCCCGAAGCCCAGAAATGAGGGATGGGCGTTTTGTTTCTTGATGTATTCATATGCAAGTGTGTCCAGATACTTAGTGTTTGTTCCTTCTTTTGCATGCTCTTCGACAAGGCTCAATACATCGCGGACGATTTCTCCTGCCTTTCTCATAGCCGACAATTGTTGGGCGTTTTTTATAGTAATCATTTCAGTATCTCTTTTATTGCCTCAAAGGTAGCTTGTATCGTAGTGTTGCTGTCGACATTTACCAAAATACCCTTGTCTTTATAATAATCTACAAGCGGCGCCGATTGCTCTGTATATACTTCAAGACGGTTCTTTACTGTCTCGGCGTTGTCGTCCTTCCTTTGGTAAAGTTTCGCACCGCATTTTGCGCATTCGTCTGCGCTGTAGGTGCTGATATGGTAGGTCTCTCCGCATGCACACATGCGTCTGCCGCTTATGCGATCAATAACCAGTTTGAAGTCTACATCGAGATTTATGACCATATCTATGGCTGTCAGCTTGTCGAGCGCCTCCGCTTGGGGAATTGTTCGGGGGAAGCCGTCCAGCAGAAAGCCGTTTTTGCAATCCTCTTTTTGTATTCTGTCGGCAACAATGTTGACGACAACCTCATCCGGCACCAACTCTCCCTTCTCGATAAACGAACGGGCATACTTGCCCAGTTCGGTACCGGCTGTTATGTTGGCGCGCAATGCGTCGCCTGTGGAGATATGCGGTATGCCGTATTCGGCTGAGATTTTGGTTGCCTGAGAGCCTTTGCCGGCTCCGGGCGCGCCTAGTAATATGAGTTTCATTATTTCAAGAATCCTTTGTTCGCCTTGACGAGCAGTTGAGATTCAAGTTGTTTCTCGAATTCAAGCGCTACGCTGACGACGATCAGCAGTCCTGTTGCGCTGAACGCATTTGCGAAGCCAAAGCCTGCGAAGCCTTTCAGCTGAAGGATGTATGTCGGTATCAGAGCAACGAACGCTAGGAACAATGCTCCGAATAAGGTTATGCGATTATTTATTTTGCGCAGATGGTCGCTTGTGGATTTTCCGGGTCTTATTCCGGGAATAAATCCGCCGTTCTGCTGAATCATTCGAGCGATGTCATCGGGATTGAACTGTATCTGCGCATAGAAGTATGCGAAGAATATAATCAGCAGGAACATAAATATGGGATATATGTTGCCACCGACTCCCATCCATTCGTACCACCAAACAACGAATTTCGAAGAAGTGTTTCCTACGAATTGCATAATCATCTGCGGGAACATAATCAGCGATGAAGCAAAGATTATGGGCATAACGCCGCCGCTGTTGACTTTTATGGGGATATGGGAGGACTGTCCGCCGTACATCTTGTTGCCTTTTATTTGTTTGGCATATTGCACGGTGATCTTGCGCTCCGACAGGTCAACGAAAACGATAACCAAGAACAATACCACCACCAAAAATAGGAAAGCAACAAGGTACCAAATACCTGCGGTGCCCTCTCCTGCTTTTATTTGGTCGGGAATGGTCTTGAATATGGCTTGCGCTATCGAAATACCCAGGTTGGATACGATACCGATGAATATAATCAAAGAAGTGCCGTTGCCTATGCCGTATTCGGTAATTCTCTCGCCCAGCCACATAACCAACGATGAGCCGGCTGTCAATATGACAACGATGCAAATCATTGTGAATATTTCGCTGGCTACGCTTGCTCCAAATACGGGAAGTATAGCGCTTCTCCAGCTGAACATAACACCTATGGCTTGTACTATGCCAAGACCGATTGCGAGATAACGGGTGTATTGTGTAATCTTCTTTCTGCCCTCTTCACCCTCTTTGCTGAGCTTCTCGAGTTTTGGTATAACCAAAGTCAAAAGCTGCATAATAATGAAAGAGTTTATGAAGGGAATAATGCCCAAAGCAAATAAAGTGCCGTTCTGCAACGAACCGCCTGTAATCATATACAGCATCTGCATAAAATCGTTGCTTGCCGAATTCTGAAAGCTCGTTGCATCGATTCCGGGGATAGGAATAAAGCAGCCTATCCTATAGATGAATATAATCATAACGGTAAAAAGCATCTTTTTCCGTATGTCCGGAGATAAAAAAGCGTTTTTTAGTGTTTGCAGCATTTATAGTACCTCTACTTTACCGCCTGCCTCGAGTATTTTTGCCTCTGCGGATTTGGTGAATTTGTGGGCCTGCACCGTAAGCTTTTTTGTCAGCTGTCCGTCGCCTAATATCTTTAGTCCGAAGGGTTCTATTTTGCTGAGAATACCTGCATCAAGCAAAATTTCCGGGTTGATTATTGCGCCATCGTCGAACGCCTCGAGAGCTTCGAGATTGACGATAGAATATTCTTTCTTGAATAAGTTGTTGAAGCCTCTTTTGGGGAGTCTTCTGGTAAGGGGCATTTGTCCGCCTTCAAAACCGGGGCGTACTCCGCCGCCGCTTCTTGCGTTCTGTCCTTTGTGACCTTTACCGCTGGTTTTGCCATGACCGGAACCTGTGCCTCTGCCGAGCCTTTTTTGGCTCTGTGTCGCTCCGCTTTCCGGGGATATAGTATCTATCCTCATACCTAATTTACCTCCTGAATTATTCCGCTGCTTCTTCGACCTTGATGAGGTGACTTACCTTATCAAGCATACCGCGAAGCGAAGGTGTGTCTTCGTATACTCTGGCAACACCAATCTTGTTGAGGTTCAATGCCTCAACCGTTCTCTTCTGGTTCTCTAAGCAACCGATAGTCGATCTTATTAATGTAATTTTTAGTTTGCTCATCGTTATTCTCCTTTTTCTACAGCCACGCCTCTCAACGCTGCAACCATTTCGGCTGTTCTCAACGCTTTGAGTCCTTCAAGAGTGGCCTTGACTCTGTTTATGGGATTGCTGGAGCCGATGGACTTTGTTCTGATGTCCTTTATGCCGCTGACCTCAAGCACTGAGCGTACTGCTCCGCCTGCAATAACTCCGGTTCCTTCGGCTGCCGGCATAAGCAGAACTTTGCCTCTTCCGAAAATACCTTCTATTGCGTGAGGTATCGTTGTGCCCTCTGTCGCTATCGTGAACATAGAATTTTTGGCAACCTTCGTCGCTTTCTCGATGGCTTCGGGAACTTCTTTGGCTTTTCCTAAGCCAACGCCTATCTTTCCCTTCTCGTCGCCTACGACTACGAGAGCCGCAAAACGCATATTACGTCCGCCTTTTACGACCTTGGTAACACGGTTGATGGTGACAGTCTTTGAGATGATACCATCATCCTTCTCGTCTTGGCGTCTGCCTCTCTTGCCGAACCTGTCGTTCTGTCTATATTCGCCCTTCTGTTCTCTATTTTCAAATGCCATTTTTGCCTCCTAAAAAACCAAACCGGCTTCTCTTGCGCCGTCGGCTACTGCCGCTATACGGCCTGCATAAAGGTATCCACCTCTGTCGAATACGACTTCGGATATTCCCTTCTCTTTTGCTCTTTCGGCAACAACCTTGCCTACGATTTTGGCGGCATCGGTCTTCTTCATACCGGCAATCTGCGCTATTATGGTTTTTTCGACGGAAGAAGCCGATACTAAAGTATTGCCGGCGCCTTCATTGGCGGAATCGTCGATTATTTGCGCATAAATATGGCTGAGCGACCTATAAACATTCAGGCGGGGCTTTGTTGCCGTGCCTGCAAGCCGGAAGCGTAAGCGTTCATGCCTGTCTTTTCTGACTTCGTTTTTGTTCTTCTTGCTAATCATAATCTCATGGCTCCTTTATTTACCGGCAGTCTTGCCCTCTTTCCTCAAAATGGTCTCGTCCTTGTAACGGACGCCGTAACCATGATAAGGCTCGGGTTTTCTTACTGCTTTTATGTTGGCGGCGCATTGTCCTACTTTTGTTTTGTCAATGCCTGTTACACTTATTTCGGTGTTTGAAACACACGCGAGTTTTATGCCCTCGGGAGCTTCAATGTGGACAGGATGAGAGTAGCCTACGTTCAGAACAAGTTTGCTGCCCTGCATTATTGCTTTGTAGCCAACGCCTGCGATAATAAGGTTCTTTGTGTAACCTTTTTCGACGCCGTCGACCATGTTTGCGATCAGAGAGCGATAAAGTCCATGAGCAGATTTTACTGCTTTCTCTTCACTCGTTCTTGTCACATGGATAACGTCGGGCGCTATCTCGACCTTTATGTCGGGGTTGGCGATTTCTTGCGAAAGCACTCCCAAAGGTCCTGTTACTGTGATGACATTGCCGTCCATCTCGGCTTTTACTTTGCCGGTAAGGGCAACGGGTAATCTTCCAATTCTTGACATTGTCTACCTCCTACCAAACATAAGCCAGCACTTCACCGCCGGCTCCCATTCCGCGAGCCTCTTTATCGGTCAAAATGCCTTTTGAGGTGGAAATTATTGCTAAGCCAAGACCATTGAGTACTCGGGGAAGGTCTTCCTTTCTTGCATAGACACGGAGTCCGGGCTTGGAAATCCTTTTTATTCCGGTGATAACCTTCTGGTTGTTGGCGCCATATTTCAGTTCGATAACTATATTGTCATAAAGCTTTCTTTTTTCCTGACGGTTAATAGCTTTTCTGTCAATACTGCTTCTCGGCTGATTGATTTCTTTTTTGTCCTTTTTGTCGGTGGCGATTGCCTCTTCCTTCGTAAGAACCGTAACGCTTTTTATGAAACCCTCTTTCACAAGAATCTCGGCGATAGCCAATTTTTCTTTTGATGCGGGAACATCTACGCTTTCATATCTGGCGGTCAGCCCGTTTCTTATACGGGTGAGCATATCCGCGATAGGATCTGTTATTGCCATATTTACACCTCCATTACCAGCTTGCTTTCTTTATGCCGGGGATTTGACCTTTGTAAGCCAAATTCCTGAAACATATTCTGCAAATACCGTATTTTTTCAGAACAGCGTGGGGTCTTCCACAAATGCTGCAACGAGTGTACTCTCTTGTGGTGAACTTTTGCTTTCTTTGTTGCTTGTTTATCATTGCTTTTTTTGCCATTTTGTCAACCTCCTACTTGCTGAAGGGCATTCCGATCTGCTTGAGCAGCTCTTTTGCCTCTTCATCGGTGTTTGCCGTCGTAACTACGCAGACATCAAAGCCTCTGACCTTTTCTACTTGGTCATACGCTATTTCGGGGAAAATAAGCTGTTCTTTTATGCCGATGGAATAGTTCCCTCTGCCATCAAACGACTTCGGGCTGACGCCTCTGAAGTCTCTTACGCGGGGTAGCGCGATAGAAACAAGCTTATCTAAAAAGTCCCACATTCTCAAGCCGCGCAAGGTGACCTTTGCGCCGACGCTCATATTCTGTCTTACTTTGAAGTTTGCTACGGATTTCTTTGCTTTGGTGACAACGGCTTTTTGTCCGGCTATCGTCTCAAGCTCGTTTACCGCAGATTGCATACTCTTGGCGTTTTCTTTGACATCGCCCAAACGCATATTCAGAATAATTTTATCGACCTTGGGAACCTGCATTACGTTGTCGTAATTGAAGGCTTTGATAAGAGCGGGGATAATTTCCTCTTTGTAGCGTTTTTTGAGTCTGTTTTCGTATTTCTCGACGGGTGCTGCCGTCGGAGTTTCTTTAGCTTTTGCCATCTATTAACCTCCTCTCCTATTCCTTAACTACTTTCTTTTTGGTGACCGTGGCTGTGGCTTTCGGCGCCTCAACCGTGGCTTCTGCCTTTATCGGTTCTGCTGCTTCGACAGTCGGAACTGTCTCGACCGCAGGCTCTTCTTTCTTGACCTTTTTCTTTACGGTAGCCTTGGCTTTCTTCTCAACCAGTTTCTTGGTTTCGAGAATGGCGCCGCATTTCTTGCAAACTCTCTGCTTCTTTCCGTCGACGATGGTGTGGCCTACTCTGGTAGGTTTGTCGCAGGCGGCGCAGATAGGCATAAGGTTGGAGACATTGATTGTTGCGGGCATTTCGATAATGCCGCTCTTGTCCGAGGCCTTTCTTGCCTTTATGGCTTTCTTCTTCACAGTGAGACCCTTGCCTTCGATTGTGGCACGGGCTTTATCTGTATCAATGCCGAGGATATGAGCTGTTTTGCCCTTGTCCTTTCCGGCTATTACCATTACAAAATCATCTTTCTTTATACTAAATTTCGCCATATCTTCCTCCTATATAACCTCTGGAGCCAGAGAGATGATCTTCATATATTCCTTTTCTCTAAGCTCTCTTGCTATCGGCCCGAAGATACGAGTGCCTTTGGGCTGCTTTTGGCTGTCAATGATAACCGCGGCATTGTCGTCAAATTTTATATGTGAGCCATCGGCTCTCATAAGGCCTTTATGTGTTCTGACGATAACGGCTTTCACAACGTCGCCTTTCTTGATTGTTCCGTTGGGGGTCGCGCTTTTTACCGAAGCAACTATGACATCTCCGATATTGCCGCTTCTTACGAAGGAACCACCGAGCACTCTTATGCACATAATTTCTTTTGCGCCGGAATTGTCGGCTACTTTTAGCCTAGTTTGTGGTTGTACCATGTCTTGCTCCTCCTATTTCGCCTTGCCAATAATATTGATGAGCCTCCAGCACTTCTCTTTCGAGATAGGTCTGGTCTCTTCAATTTCGACAACGTCGCCTATTGCACATTCGTTAAGTTCGTCATGCGCCTTGTACTTCTTTGTGGTCTTGATATACTTTTTATAAAGAGGATGCTTAACCCTTCTGATAGCCGCAACAACTATGGTCTTGTCCATCTTGTCGCTGACGACTGTACCTATTTTGGTCTTCCTTATATTTCTTTCCATTTTTTGCTCCTCCTAATTATTTCGAGACTTTTTTAGCTTTTTTTGCCTTGGTCTCGGGTTCGAAGCTGATATTGAGTTCTCTCTGGCGCAGTATTGTCATAACACGCGCTATGTCTCTTTTGCACTCTGCCATAGTCATGTTGTTAGTCAACTGATTTGTGGCGTGTTTGAAGCGGAGATTAAACAAGTCAGACTTAAGCGCTGTTAACTTATCGTTGAGCTCCTGTGTGCTCATTTCAAAAAACTTTGTCGATTTCATTATACTTCACCACCTTCCGCGGCTATCACATCAGCCTTGCGTACGAACTTGCACTGTAACGGCAGCTTGTGCATTCCCAGTCTAAGCGCTTCTCTTGCAACGTCTTCTGTGACGCCGGCAACTTCAAAAAGCACTCTGTCGGGTTTTACGACGGCTACCCAATATTCCGGAGAGCCTTTTCCGCTTCCCATACGGGTTTCGGCAGGCTTCTTTGTGACAGGCTTGTGGGGGAATATGTTGACCCAAACTTGACCGCCACGCTTCATATATCTTGTCATAGCCACACGGGCGGCTTCTATCTGATTGGAGGTTACCCAGCAAGGCTCTTTTGCCACCAAAGCGTACTCGCCGTATGCTATGACGTTGCCTCTGTTGGCGTTACCCTTCATTCTGCCCCTGTGCTGTCTTCTTCTTTTTACTCTCTTAGGCATTAACATAATTAGTCATTACCTCCTTTCCCTACTTTGGTGAAGATTTCACCCTTGTATATCCACACCTTCACGCCTATGATTCCATAGGTTGTGACGGCTTCCGCGAAACCGTAATCTATATTGGCTCTCAGTGTCTGAAGGGGAATGGAGCCCTCATGGTAGAATTCGCTTCTGGCGATTTCTGCGCCGTCGAGTCTTCCGCTTACCATGATCTTTATGCCCTTTGCTCCGCCTCTCATGGACCTTTGCATTGCCTGTTTCATGGCTCTTCTGAACTGTATTCTCTTCTCAAGTTGAGCAGCTACCGATTCAGCCATAAGCTGAGCGTCTACATCGACTTTTTTTACTTCGTGAATGTTTACGTTTACGACCTTACCCACGCAGATCTTTTCGATATCCTTCTTTATGAGGGGAATACCTGCTGCCTGCTTACCAATCGCCACTCCGGGGCGTCCGCAAAACATATTTACGGTGATGCTGTTGGCGGCGCGCTCGATTGTTATCTTGGATATAGCCGAAGCAAAATATTTTTTCTTCAAGAGGGTTCTGACTTTGTAGTCCTCGCTAATGTTCTTCGAGAAACCTTTCTTGTCTGCGTACCACTGAGAGTCCCAACCTTCTATAATGCCTATTCTTAATCCATGCGGATTTACTTTCTGACCCATCTTCTATTCCTCCTAATGCCTTTCGTCAAGGATAACTGTTATGTTGCTGGTTCTCTTCAAAATGCTGCCGGCTCTTCCGTGAGCCTTGGGGATAAATCTCTTCAAGGTAGATCCCTGATCAGCGAAGCATTCTGCTACATAAAGTCCTTCTTTGCTCATGCTAAGGTTATGCTCGGCATTAGCGGCAGCCGACTTCACTACTTTAAGTATGGGGAGTGAAGAAGATTTGTTGAGGTTCTCGAGCAATGCTACTGTCTCGATATAACCCTTTCCGCGAATCAAATCCAACACAGCTCTTACTTTGTACGGTGAAATACGGATGTATTTCGCGCTAGCTGTGGGACGCTTGTCGGCATTGTCTTTTCTGGACTGCGCCTTTTCCCTAATTCTGGTTGCCATCTATCTTACCTCCTACTTCTTGCCGGAGGTCTTGCTTCCGGCGTGTCCTCTGAAGGTTCTGGTCGGAGCAAATTCTCCAAGCTTCAAACCTACCATATCTTCTGTGATATATACGGGTACATGCTTTTTGCCGTCATGTACGGCTATAGTGTGTCCTACAAAATCAGGAAAGATGGTCGAGGCTCTTGACCAGGTCTTGACCGGCTTTTTTTCTCCTGCTTCATTGAGCGCTATAATTTTCTTCTTGAGGCTCTCGTGTACATAGGGCCCTTTCTTTATTGACCTACTCATTATCGGCTATCCTCCTAATTTATTCTCTTGATTATGAACTTGCTTGAGTTCTTCTTTTTTCTGCGGGTCTTGTATCCAAGAGCCGGCTTGCCCCAAGGCGTAACCGGTCCGGGCATACCTATCGGGCTCTTGCCCTCACC